>JAFGDZ010000080.1 GCA_016931855.1 Bacteroidales bacterium | reverse complement strand
TGGATAACTCGATTCTATTTAGCGTATTCAGTGGGGTTTCATCTGTTTTTTTCCTTGTTTTCGAAAAGTTTCGGATGCTAGTGACTTTCCTTCGCTCTAAGTTGTTATATTGCAAAGGAAAATGCATTTGCTATGATCGATTACCATATGCACACATACTTCTCCGATGGGAAAAACTCTCACCAGGAGATGCTTACATCAGCCGCCTACAAAGGCCTTTCCGAGATAGGATTCTCCGATCATATTTGCCTTAAACCCGTTGGCTGGGCTACAAAGTTAGAGGCCATTCCCGCTATGCGTAACCGCATAATTAGTATAAAGGAGGATGAAAGTACACCCATTAGCGTAAAGTTTGGCGCCGAGGTTGACTATATACCAGGGTTAACCAAGGAGATTGGTGCGCTTATTACATCTCTGCCGTTGGACTACTGCATTGGTTCCGTTCACTTTATTGATGACTGGAACTTTGATACGGATATTACTCCCTACGATGGTATTGACATTGATGCTTTTTATAACCGCTACTTTGCGCTTGTGGAGGAATCGGCTAAATCGGGTTTGTTCGATATTATTGGCCATGCTGATTTGGCCAAGAAGTTTGCCTACTATCCCAGCTTCGACCTGAATCCTTACTACGAGCATGCTGCCAAGGTTTTTAAGGAGGCCGATGTTGTGGTTGAGGTTAACACCAGCGGGCGCATAAAACCCTGTAAGGAGTTCTACCCATCGGCTCAGTTTGTAAACGCGCTGGTAAAGCACAGGGTGCCCTTAACGCTGGGCTCCGATGCGCATGTGGAGCAAAATGTTGGACAGTTCTTTGCTGATGCAATAAATGAGCTCAGAGCCCTTGGAGTAAAGGAACTGGTCAGGTTCACAAACCGGAAAAGGGAGTTTTATAGAATTGATTAGCTTACTCGCGCCAAAGCACAAAAACGCCGTTTATATCTTCGCTGTCAACGCTATAGCCCACAATTTTGCCTTCGGCGGTTACAACGCCGTTCCATGAATCTAGGTTGTACTCTCCATCAACATCCCCATCGGGGAACGAAACGCTAATGCCTTCAACTTCAATTTCGGAGCCATTAACCTCGCCACGAACCTCTTGGCGCACCCTAAACGGCTTCTCCCCATCAATATTCTCGGTGTACTCAATAACGCCAGTAATCTGATTCCCTGTTTGGGTGAACTCGGCATATCCGGTATCGGTACCGTAATCAAACTCCTCGGAGTAGAGCCATTTCCCTGAAACGTTAATCATCGTAAAGTGGTTTTTGCAAAGATATGTAAAGCGCAAAATAGTCGCAAAAAAACAACGGGCTGATAGGCAGTAGTCGAATTACCGTCCCAATTGGGTTGCACTAGTAAAAAAGATGGCTATACCCACGATAGCTCGTTGGGGCTGGAGGTATTGTCATCCATAAGCGTTTCGATATATTGTTTTACCGATATGGGATTGCCGTTAGGCTCCTTAGCCGCGGTTTCCAAATCGCTTAAGGTTTGATTAAAGAGGATTTTGCCATCCTTTAAAAGGGCAAACCTATCACAAAGGTCAGCAATAACATCGTACTGGTGGGAGGTGATTAAAATTGTGCATCCTTTCTCGGCTAGTGAGCGGAGTAGCCTTGTTGTTTTTTGAACCGATAAAAAATCAACACCATCAAAAGGCTCGTCAAGAATTAGGTGCTTTGGGTTGTGAATTAGCGCCGCAGCAAGGCTAACCTTGCTTTTCATTCCTTTCGATAGCCTCTCTATGTAGCAATCGCTTTCGTGCAAACCAAAGAACACCAAAAGCTCATTTACTCTATTGCCTATTGTCTGCTTCTCAATGCCATACATTTTACCTACAAAGTACAGATACTCGTATGGCGTTAGCTTATCAATATACATTGGCTGTTCAAACACATAGCCCATTTTTTCCCTGTAGCTGTAGCTGTCGATGGTGATTTTCTCATTGTCTATAAACAGCTCGCCGCTGTCCGCCTCTAAAATACAGGCAGCTATTTTTATTAAGGTAGATTTGCCCGCGCCATTGGCACCAAGAATAGCCTGAATGCAGCCAGAGTTTATACCCAAATCTACACCCTTTAGTACTTGAGTAGATTTATAGGCTTTGTGAATATTTGATATGCTAATCATTGTTTCTAACTAAAAATTTAAAGTAGGTAATCTCTTTTAACCGCCGTAAGCCGGAGTACCATATGCCAAAAAAAACAGGTAGAAGTAACGTTATTGTAAGGAGTTTATGGTGATATGCAGAAATTATAAGGATTATAGACAGAAGAAATGTTAAGCAGAAAGTGAACGCTAGTGTTAGCGTAAGTAGCCGCACAAATGGGAATTTGTAGGTAAATAAATCGGAATTACTCAAGTGGTTTCCGGCTGTAAAAGAGAGTAGTAGGCAACAAGTAAACGCTAGGTAATGAAACAGCTCGGTGCTTAGCGATGTATGTAGCACAAAAAGGGCCAGCAGCTTTCCCAGTAAGTACCAAAAGGTAAACCAAATCAATAGGGAGAGGTTATGTAGTGCTAATATTTTTGATGGTTTAATGTTTGATATTCTGATTTGTATGATAGAAATAAGCATGCTTGAATATGCATTGTAAAACAACTTTGGATGCAGCATAAGAACCAATGGCGCTATTGCTATGGTGAGGTATGACTCGGCCAAACTGGCGAAAAATGCCGTGACTAGAGTCATAAAAAAGACAGATCTAATTTGATGTTTAAGTAGAATTAGCAACATGGCTAGTACCAATAGTTCTTGTTAAAGTTTTTTACTATGTATGACCTGCTAAAAGGCGTTTTTACATAAGCTTTTTTGAAGGCATAGTAAGCCAGTAAGCTGAAACAAATGGCGAAGCCCAAAATGGCAAAGTAGTGAATAGGGGTGAGTGATGTTACTGCAAATTTTGTAACAAAATCAAAATTAGCTCTAGCTGGGTTTAATTCGTTAACCATAAAAGGAAGAATATGTATCATGGTGAGTGGCGCCACGAGTTTAAACACTACTGAAAAAGCCGCTTTTCTTCTCGATAGAATATCAATAGGAACAAATATAATGCAGTATAGCGTATAGGCAGTAATCAAGAGAAAATTGATTGAGATATGAAAATGATGAATAATATTGATTATCAACAAATAGGAGAGAAGGAGAATGAATTTCTCTGAGAAGAAATTTTTTGCAAATAGGATGCGGAATAGCCTTCCCTTGCTGAGCGGAAAAGTAAGAAGGTTGCCCAAATCTACGTTGACGCCTAGTTTTATTTTATTAAAATCGCTTAGTACTGAAAAGGATAGTAACGACACGGGGAAGTACAACTCGCTACTAGTGACAAATCCGTAGAACATAAAGAACACAAACAGTAAGAGATGAGAAAGTCCGCACTTCCAAAAACCCTCGCTTCTAGTGGTAGTCTGGTAGTATTTTCGTAGTATGGTTAATGTCATCTTTGGATAAAATATAATTTGATGCTTAAATCAAAAACGGGCTGTTAGGTTATCCCAACAGCCCGTTTGTAAATATAGTTAATTTGTAAAAACTATTTTATAACGCCTAACTTTTTACCAACCTTAGTAAAGGCAGCAATACACTTGTCAAGGTGCTCAACCTCGTGACCAGCCGATACCTGAACGCGAATACGTGCCTCGTTCTTTGGCACTACTGGGTAGTAGAACCCAATTACGTAGATTCCCTCATCAAGTAGCGCTGCAGCCATATCCTGAGAAAGTTTTGCATCATAAAGCATAACCGCAACAATAGCGCTTTGCGAAGGCTTAATATCGAAGCCAGCAGCGGTCATCTTTTCCATAAAGTACTTGGTGTTCTTAACTAGCTTATCGTGTAGCGCGCTGCTCTCCTCAAACATGTTGAATGCTTCAATACCCGCGCCAACAATTGCAGGAGGCATTGAGTTTGAGAATAGGTATGGGCGTGAGCGTTGGCGAAGCATGTCGATAATCTCCTTACGACCAGTAGTAAATCCACCGCAACCACCACCAAAGGCTTTACCAAGGGTGCCAGTAATGATATCGGCCTTACCGCGAACGTTAAACTGCTCGGTAACACCACGGCCAGTTGCTCCTGCAACACCAGCCGAATGGCTTTCGTCAATCATTACAAGGGCATTGTACTTCTCTGCAAGCTCGCAAATCTTATCCATTGGAGCCACGTTGCCGTCCATAGAGAAAACACCATCGGTAACAATAATGCGGAAACGTTGAGCCTGAGCAAGCTTTAGCTTCTCCTCAAGATCCTTCATATCGGCATTGTTGTAGCGGTAACGCTGAGCCTTGCAAAGGCGAACACCATCAATAATTGAGGCGTGGTTAAGAGAGTCGGAAATAATAGCATCTTCCTCGCCAAAAAGCGGTTCAAAAACACCACCGTTTGCATCAAAAGCAGCAATGTAAAGGATGGTATCCTCGGTGCCAAAGTAGTCGGCAATTTTCTTCTCCAGTTGCTTGTGAATATCCTGAGTTCCACAGATAAAGCGAACCGACGACATACCAAACCCGTGAGTATCCATTGCATCCTTAGCAGCCTTTACCAAGCGTGGATGATTTGATAGTCCAAGGTAGTTGTTAGCGCAAAAGTTTAGCACCTCTTGTCCTGTGCTAACCTTAATTTGTGCTGTTTGCGCTGTGGTAATAATGCGCTCGTTTTTGTACAAACCTGCTTCCTCAATGGCTTTGAGCTCATTGGCTAGGAATTCTTGCATTTTTCCGTACATAGTGCTATGTTGTTGAATGAGGTTAATCAATTGACTTCAAAAGTAATGTTTTTTTATTGGCCTTAGAAGAAATAAAGGTATGTTGAAAAGCCTGAGAAGTAACTGGTGTTAAAAGCTTGTTGTGTCCATTCGCGATGTAAAAAATTGATGGTCAGAGCTAAGTGTGATGAAAAATAATTTACGAATACCCTTGTTTTTTGTTTGTTGTTGATTATATTCGCACATTATTAACAAGTTGTTAACACTAGTGCCATGCCATACCGTCGTTTGCCCAACACAGATGTGGCTCGCCTCCGAGCCCTAAAAACTGCCTATAAGAAGGGGAAAGACCTGCCTCCATTTAAGTTAGCATTCTCCCAAAGCTCATTTACAAAAGCACAGCTTTTTATTGATTCTTTTGAGAAAGCAATGGCAACCTATAAGGCTGCCTATACGGTGCAGATTGACAAGAGTCAGGATTATAACAACGTAATGCGTAAGGCAAAACTGTACCTGTCGCACTTTATTCAGGTGCTAAATATGGCCATTGCCCGTGGCGAGATGTCGCCTGAGATTAGGAAGGTTTACAGTATGGATGTGGATGAGCGTAAGCTGCCATCGCTTAACTCCGAAAAGGAACTTATTGATTGGGGTAAGCTAATTATTGATGGCGAAACCAGCCGTATGCGCATGGGGCAAACCGCTGTAACCAATCCCAATATAGCGCTTGTTAAGGTTAGGTACGAGAACTTTGTTGAGGCCTATAATCACCAAAAAATTCTTCAGCAGAACACCCAGCGTGCGCTTAACGACCTAAACTCGCTTCGCGATAGGGCCGATGAAATAATTCTTAGCATTTGGAACGAGGTAGAGGCAAGTTTTAAGGATTTGCCCGATGATGAGCGCCGTGAGCGCGCCAGGGAGTACGGCGTTGTTTACGTTTACCGCAAGAACGAACTTAAGGGCTTGCAAATGCTTGAGCGTGGCTTAGGCGATTTTCTTTAGGTTAACGGGTAATCTTCTGGAATAGATATTTTGTTAAAAAACGCGAGGCATATGCCTCGCGTTTTTTATATGGTTGTGCGCGTTATCATGAAGGTCAAATTACTCCTCTTCCCCTACCCCCAAACTCCTAGCGTCGCCTCTTTTTTTAATCTCAAAGAGTAGCAGCGCGGTAAGCGCAAGGCTTACAATGCCAATGGGCCATAGCTGCTGAAGAGAGCCAACAGTCTCGGTTTCGGCGGGGAGGTTACCCTGGTGTACAAAGTGGTAAGCCAAAACGGCAAAGGCATTGTTTGTGAAGTGGGCAACAATGGGCACCCAAATGGAGCGACTCCACACCAGCATGTAACCAAATACCATCCCTAGCGCTAGTCGTGGTAAAAATCCTTTAAACTGAAAGTGGATGGCGCTAAAAACAAGGGCTGCAATAAAAACTCCCCAAAAGTTACTTCCCGATACCTTGGTGAACAGCTTTTGAATTAATCCGCGGAAAAGCAGCTCCTCGCCAATGGCGGGAAGAACGGCAATCATGAATAGGTTAAAAAGCAGTGCCGATATGGAATCAACCCTAAGGAATGCCTCGGTAAGTCGTTTGGCATTCTCTTCCATCCCGTTTAGCCATTGGGGTAGGGGGAGCAGCTCATTTGCCGATGCCATAAGGTTAATTGCAGGTAGCATAACAACGGTTGCAATGGCTGCAAGTCCTAATACTTTGCTGCTGGTGGAGCTAAATTTTAGGTAAATCCAAGGTGTTTTACTAAATGCCATTGCCGCCACTATTGCCGGGATAATAAACAGACCAATGGTTTGCATTACCTGCATCACCTTAAAGGCACTAATTGTAGAGGTGCTTGACGCATCAAACGCGGGAAGGGCCAGTCCGCTGGTTCCATAAAGAACTTTAACTAGTAGCAATCCCAGTAAAAAGCAAACAAGGAATGATAGAAGCGATAGTAGCAGAACAAAAACTATTTTGGCTGATGTTGACAGGTTTTCTAACATGTAGTGGTTTAAGTGTTTAGTTTCTGGTGTATAGTGATGTGTTGCATAGAACACAGATAACGCAAATTTTACGAATTAACACGAATGGACGACTTTCTCTACTTCTTCAAATTCCTCCACTTCTTCTCCTTCCTCTTCTTCCTCCTCTTCTTCCTCTTCTTCCTCTTCTTCCTCTTCTTCCTCCACTCCCTCATCTACCTCTTCTTCCTGCAAATATAACCAAGAGGTATTTCTTTTCGTTGAATGTGAGTATTTTTGTCCCCTAAACAATTTGAGACGTGAGAATAGGAAAGGTTGAGTTTGAGCGTAACCCGCTGTTTTTGGCTCCAATGGAGGATGTTACCGACCCATCGTTTAGGTACATGTGTAAGCGCTTTGGTGCCGATATGATGTACACGGAGTTTATTAACTCCGATGGCCTCATTCGCGATGCGCAGTCCAGCGTGGCAAAGCTTAATATATACGATTACGAGCGCCCCATAGGCATTCAGCTATACGGTCACAATATTGAGAGTATGGTTGAGGCAGCAAAGGTGGCTACTGAGGCAAACCCCGATATAATCGATATAAACTTTGGTTGTCCAGTTAAGAAGATTGCTGGGCGTGGCGCAGGTTCGGGTATGATGAAGGATGTACCCAAAATGGTTGAGATGACCCGCCAAATTGTTAATGCAACGCATTTGCCTGTTACCGTAAAAACCCGATTGGGTTGGGACGATAGCATGAAGAATATTGTGGAGATAGCCGAGCGTTTGCAGGATGTTGGCATTGTGGCGCTAACCATACATGGGCGTACCCGTGCTCAGTTATACAAGGGTGAGGCCGACTGGACACTAATTGGCCAGGTGAAGAACAATCCGCGCATGCATATCCCAATTATTGGGAATGGCGATATTGATGGCCCCGAAAAGGCTAAGCGCGCCTTTGATACCTATGGTGTTGATGCCATTATGATTGGTCGTGCAACCTACGGTCGCCCATGGATTTTTAAGGAGATAAAGCATTACCTAGAAACTGGTGAACTTATGCCAACCTTAAACGTTATTCAGCGGGTTGATTTAGCCAAGGAGCACCTTTCAAAATCGTTGGAGATAAAGGGTGGCCGAACGGGAATTCTTGAAATGCGCCGCCACTTTACCTGCTACTTTAAGGGGATTCCTCACTTTAAGGAGACCCGCCTAAAGCTGGTAACCCTAAACGAGCCAGAAGAACTCTTTACTCTTTTAGATGAGATTGCTGTGCGTTACGGCGATTTTACTCCCGATGCGGGCATCGACCCTTCGCCTTGGGCTAAATAATTAGTATTTAGTGTTTAGTTTTTGGTGTGAATCAACTAAAACGCCAAGAACCTAGTTCTGTCTTACGTCTTATATCAGCCTTTAATCTTACATGAACAAGAACTCGTTTAACAACACCATATTCCTCGCCATTATAGCGAGTACATTGTGGGCAACCGCATTTGTTGGTATCAAGATAGGGCTAAGGTACTCTGCTCCGCTTCAGTTTGCGGGCATCCGCTTTTTCCTTTCTGGGTTGATGATTATTCCCATTATCCCAAATCTGCGTGAAAAGTTAAAGGCCATCCCCGATAGCTTTGGGAAGATTGTCCTTGTGGGATTTATTCAAACATTCCTTCAGTATGCCGTTTTTTACAGTGGGGTTAACCTTGTTCCTGGTGCTTTAGGCGCTATGGTAATTGGAGCAGGACCGCTGTTTGCCGTGTTGGTGGCGCATTTTTTTATGCCAAACGATAGGCTAACCCTTAATCGCATTGTTAGCGTGGCCATTGGTTTGGCAGGGGTTGTTGTAATTAGCTTGGGTAGAAACAAGATTGGTGGAGCCGGCGATATGGTTGGACTGGGCGTTATACTCCTAATAGCTAACAACATAATTGCTGGGTTTGGAAATGTTATTGTTGCCCGCGATGGTAAAAAAATTCCCCCTCTGGTTCTGAGCTCATTCTCCATGATTATTGGTGGTATAATGCTTTTCCTTGTGGGTATTGCATTTGAGGGCTACCGCTCGGGGCCATTCCCAGCCGAGTATTTTGGCGCTTTGGCGTGGCTTAGCTTTTTATCGGCTGCAGCAATTTCCATTTGGTACACGTTGCTAAAGCGTCCCGGCATTAAGGTGTCGGAGCTAAACATGTGGAAATTCATAATCCCGGTGCTTGGTGCAGTTCTTAGCTGGATTATCTTGCCCAATGAGCATCCAACCCTTGTTGCCATTGTGGGTATGATGCTGGTTGGCGTTGCGCTGGTTATCCTTGGCCTTAATGGAAAGATAGAGAAGTGGAGGAATGGGCTAGGTTAGATACTAGATTTTTGATGTTAGACGAGTCAATGTATTTAGCGTATGTTCTTTAACCCTCTTTCCTTTAACGTTTAACGTTTAACGTTTAACGTTTCACTTTTAACGATTAACGATTAACGATTCACGATTCACGTCTCACGATTTAATACAAAATAGCTGTCCAACCAATTGCCCATTTCGTTATCTTTAACCAGTACGGGTTATATTTGGTAAAAATTTACGCTGATGCCCATAGTAAACTCAATAATAGGCTGGTTAAACACCAAGCGACTACATCAAATAGAGCTTTTTCGTCGATTCCCATACGAGGTACAACGCGAAACTCTAACAAAGCTCCTACAGCGTGCAGCTGAAACTGAGTATGGCAAAAAGTACAACTTTGCCAATATCACTACCATCGAGGAGTTTCAACGCGCAGTTCCCATTGTCGATTACGAAGGGGTAAAGTCCTATGTGGAGCGGCTTCGTAGCGGCGAGCAGAACATACTTTGGCCATCGGAGATAAAGTGGTTTGCCAAATCAAGCGGAACAACAAGCGATAAGAGCAAGTTTATTCCCGTTAGCAAGGAGGCCCTTGAGGATTGCCACTTTCGCGGGGGTAAGGATGTGATGGCCATTTACACGCAGCGCAATCCCGAAACCGAAATATTCTCGGGAAAGGGGTTAACCCTTGGCGGTAGCCATCAGATAGATAACTTTAGCACCGAGAGCTTCTACGGCGACCTATCGGCAATTCTAATTGAGAACATCCCTTGGTGGGCCGATTTTATGCGTACCCCAAGCCAAAAGGTTGCTCTTATTCCCGAGTGGGAGGAAAAGCTGGATAAGCTCACAAAAGAGGCCATTAAGGAGAATGTTACCAGTATTGCTGGCGTTCCATCGTGGAATTTGGTGATGATTAAGCACATTCTTAATTACACAGGTAAAAGTAACCTGTTAGAGGTGTGGCCAAACCTTGAGCTGTTTATGCATGGCGGGGTAAGTTTTACTCCGTACCGCGAGCAGTTTAAAAAGGTTATACCTTCCGTCAGTATGAACTACATGGAGACCTACAACGCATCGGAAGGTTTCTTTGGAATACAGGACGACCCAAAATCGCAGGGAATGCTCCTAATGCTGGATTATGGTATCTTCTACGAGTTTATTCCTGCCGAGGAGGTGGGCTCTGCAAATCCAACTGTTCTTAGTGTTCGCGATGTGGAGGTGGGGCGCAACTACGCCATGCTAATTAGCACCAATTCTGGTTTGTGGCGTTACATGATTGGCGATACCGTAATGTTTACCTCCCGCTTCCCTCATAAAATAGCAATAACCGGTCGTACCCGTCACTTTATTAATGCCTTTGGCGAGGAGGTTATTGTTGATAACGCCGAGCGCGCGCTAAGCATTGCCTGCGAAAAAACCCATGCACACATTAGCGAGTACACCGCCGCCCCAATATTTATGGGCGATGATGCCAAAGGTGCTCACGAGTGGCTAATTGAGTTTGAGCGTGAGCCCAGCGACTTGGAATTCTTTGCCCAAACACTAGATAATGCGCTGTGTACAATAAACTCCGATTACGAGGCAAAGCGATACAAGGGGATAACCCTATCGCCACCCGTGGTTAGGAGCGTTGCACCCGAAACGTTCTTTACTTGGATGCGTGAGCGGGGCAAGCTGGGTGGCCAGAATAAGGTGCCACGTCTATCAAACTCGCGTGAGTATGTTGAGGCTCTTGTCCAAATAGATAAAAGGCTAAAAGGGTTGTGATAAAACAAATTGGTATAAGCGTACTTGCATTCCTTGCGTTGGGCGTTAGTTACGCTTACGCGCAGGATGCTGCCGTTTATATCGATAAGTTGGGCGGTGTATGGGCAACATCATCTAGTGGGGTTTATAAATACACCCCGGAGCTAAAGCCCATTTCGGCGCCGTATGTGGCCTTTGCTAATGGTGTACCTACCTATATCGATGTTACAGACCCGCTCCGCGTGCTAGCCTTTTACTCCACAAGCAAAACCGCAGTGCTGCTAAACTCGGAGCTAAGCCCAATATCAGCAGCAATATCTTTACAGGCGGAAATAGCCAACCCGCAGCTAATTTGCCGTTCGGGCAAAGGTGGCTTTTGGTTGATGGATGCCTCGGCTTTACGGCTAGTTCACCTAAACGCATCGTTTAAGCGCGAGGGCGTTTCCGTTCCCCTTTTAACCTCTATCTTGCCACAAGGAGCCGAGCCCCTTTTTATGCAGGAGCAAAAGGGTGTGATTTACATTGGCTACCGCGGGCTTGGCATTGTTGCCATAAGCGCATATGGCCAGGAGCACGGGCTATACCGGGTAAACCTACAGGGCCAGTTTTGCATGTATAAGGGTGGTTTCTTATTTGTTGATTCTGATGGAATTAAGGCCTATCGTTTCTCAAATTCCCAAGAAGTTAGTCTGTTAGGTAGTACCACCTCATTCCCAGTCTATTCAAACGGCAGTCTAGTTGAATTTAGCGCAGGAGTAATGTCCATTAGCCAAAATTCTTCTGTCGATTTCTTGGCAGGGGAGTAAACTTTTGTATTTTTAAGTACGCAAAATAATGGGAGTTACGCTCCCTTTTCTAATTTACAAATCTAATAACCATGCATATAGCAGTTGCGGGAAATATTGGGTCGGGAAAAACCACCCTTACAAGGCTTTTGGCTAAGCACTACGGCTGGACCCCAAATTACGAGGATGTGGACGATAATCCATATCTGAATGATTTTTATGAGGATATGCAGCGCTGGAGCTTTAACCTGCAGATATATTTCCTTAACAGCCGCTTTAATCAGGTAGTTGATATTAGGCGTAGCGGGAAAGATGTAATTCAGGATAGAACCATTTATGAGGATGCGCATATCTTTGCGCCCAATCTTCATGATATGAGCCTGATGTCCACCCGCGACTTTAATAACTACAAGAGCCTGTTTATGCTGATGACCTCGCTTATTCAGCCACCCGATTTGCTAATCTACCTAAGGGGTTCAATATCTACCCTGGTTGGGCAAATTCAGAAACGGGGACGCGAGTACGAGAAGAATATCCGCATTGACTACCTGCAGCGTCTTAACGAGCGTTACGAGGCATGGATTGAGGGTTACAAGGAGGGTCAGATGCTTATTGTTGATGTTGATAATCTGAACTTCTCCGAGCGTCCTGAAGATTTACGTTACGTAATCAATAAGATTGACGCGCTAATTCACGGATTGTTTTAAAGTGTGATACGGAGTTTATCTCCCTTAAAAGAGGGTGTCCAAAAAGTAAAGGGCACCCTCTTTTTATTCTTACTCCTACCTGAGCGAGTTTTTAAATATTCAATCTAGCAGAAGATAAGTTTACTTTTTAGACAGCCCTTTTTTGTGGGTTAAAATTGACGAATTGCAGGATTCAATAAATTAATACAATGTTTTTATTGACAAAAGAAGTTTGTTTAGGAATAGTTCTTATGTTTGTAATGAAGTTCGTTTTATTATAAAAGATGATTTGTAAGTAAAATTGATTTGTTAGAGAACATATGGATTACATAGCAACCATAGAGAAAGACATAGCATGGTTATCTGTAATTATCGAAGAAAGAGTAAAGCAAAAAAACTTTAACTTTGATTTGATTAAACCAGATGATCTTAAAAAGGATTCAGTTTATTCTGACTTTATAGTAGAAAACAAAATTAGCAATGAAGAAAGGCTGTTGCTTATTTTGACATTAGTTCCACATATATACCCAACATACTTGCATGAAAAATTTAATGCTAATTATCTGAACCCAGATGATTCAAGCAGCATGTATTTCATCAAATGTCCGGAGTATCATTCTGCAATAATAAAATCGCCAAGTTCGAATTCTTTTTTACCAACAGGACAGACATTTCTATATTTGGTTGCAGGAGAAAATCTTGAAAAGAGAGTGTTTTACACGAAGTGTGTTTTTGAAAAACAATTCCATACTATCTCACAGAATGTAATTTATCCAATACAAAATAATGTTTTTGACCCATTATTAGGGAACATTATTTCATTAAATCATAATTATGCATTAGCTTTTCTTACCAATAGTACAGAATTAATAAACTTTAAATAATGAAAGAATTTAAATCACAACAAAACCAATCTGCATCAGCAACAGCTAATACAAGTGATGTTCCTAAAAAGAATGGAAGTAAAAAGGAACTGACAGAGGTTACCGTTTTCAGAAAAGATATTGACTTAGGAGCTGAAGATAAATACGGACATTGGTGGACAAAAATAACTCCTAATGAAAGTTATGGCTGGTGGCCAAAGAAACCTGTTGGGCTTAGTGATACATTATTTGGAACAGAGGGAGAGCTAAATGGTGTAACAAGTTTTAAAGGCACTGCAACTAAAGACCCTCATCATATTGATACAAGTGGAGATGAATACAAAGTGATTTCTGAATCAGGAAAACCAGAAACTCAAATACAGGATGAGATGAGAAGTTTTGCTAAATCATATAGTGGAGAGTGGCGCTGGACTTTTGGTGCAGGACAGAATTGTCATACATTTCAAAAGGATATGTTACAAAAATCAAATTTAAAAGTTGAAAAGAAATGATTAAGAAACTACTAATAATATTATGCATCATGATAAATTTAAGTTGTTCTGCTCAAAAATCAGATTCTATTGAAATTAAATATTTTCAAAGTTGGGGAGGGTATAAAATACCCAAGAAACCTCAAATAGAAATTAAATCAGATAGCTTGGATAAGTATTCTGCTTATTATAAAGCATATTATTCAAATAAACTAATTGTGAAGTTTGAAGAGTATGTTAATGGTGAGTTGAATGGTTATGATGAATATATTTATTGGGATAATTCTAAAAAACTAAAATGTCACATATTAGTAAATGAGGATGGAGAGAAAAGGATTCACCATTATGACAAAAGAGGAAAATTGATTAAAGAATAATCGAATATGTCCTCTAATGTGCGAATATAAAACATTGGTTTCTAGACGTATGCTTAATTCTTAGTTCAATGTCAAGGTTTGTTGCACTTTGATAGTGAAGTAACTCCGAACCTCCCAATGTTTTATACCGCAAACCGTTAGGTTTTGGGTAAATCAGAACTAGGACTACTTCCTATCATAAGGTTGAACTAAAAGACACTTAGCGCTATGATACAACGTTGTAAATATATCATCTTCTGTCTGCTTGCAGGTTTTGCTAGCATTACCTATGCTCAGGAGGTTGGAGTAACATGCTATACCGAAAGCGGAATTGGGGCAAATATAAAGCTCTTTGGGATGGCAAAGGGCGATATTATGTTTGATATGAAAGCCTTTGTGAATACTGAGGCAAAGAACACCTTGCTCGATGCATCGTTTGCCTACCGCTTTAGCCCAATTGAGCACCTTAGGGTTTGGGCCGGTGCGGGTGTTATTATGCCCAAAGTGGACAGCGGATTTGAAGAGAGCCTCTCCCTATCTGTTACGGGAGCACTTGAGGTTACTCCTTTTGCCAATTTTAAACAGCTATCCTTCCTATTTGTGCTTTCTCCTTATTTTCCAGGGGAGAGCCCAGTTATAATACGTAGGCAATTTGGTGTGCGCTACACGTTTAGAAAATAGTTCCTTTCTTGAATAGAACATGGCTCCGGTAGGGTTTATTATCTCTATCGGAGTTTTTTTGTGGAGATATTACACTCAGCTAGTTAGCTTAAGTATAAGCAAGTACAACTATTCTTTTCTCGTATCCTCAAAAACATCAAAACTCAATAGTGCTGCAAAAAAAGTAACAAAAAGCAGTACGTTGAGTACCCAGTACCACAGTAAGTTCAAGTTAATCAAAGGCATAATTTTTTTATCCATACTACCAAGAGTTAAAAATAGTAGGGCTGGGTGCAATGCAATATTTAAACGCCTTTATCTATTGATTTTTAGCGGCAGCTGGCATTTGGGACAGTTTCTGGGTTGCATGTTAGAGGCGAGCAACGCCGTTTTAACGTAATCTAATGCTGGATGTTTATACCCGCATTTGGGGCATGTTCTTGCTTTCATGGTATTGGGTGGTATATTTTAATCGTCAATACTCTGCGTACTCTAGCCTCTTTGTACCTCCGTGTTTGGCAGGTGCGTTTCCTAAAGTATAACAACGAAATTAGCCACATTCTCCGTTAAATCAACTTTAGCGGGTTAATGTTACTCATAATTCATCATAAAAGTTAACTTTACCCAATAGCATAAAAGTATTGTAAAGCGTTTACTATGGGTAAGTGGATAATTCTTTTATATACAACTCTTTGCGTTGGCTTTTTGAGCCCTGCAAATGCACAGGGACAGGTGCTAACCGTTGAGGAATTCAATTCGCTAAGTAAGATTGCCGAACAGGTAAGGGGAGTGAATCCCGATTCGGCCATTACACTGGCCACCAATTTGCTTATCAGCTCGCAGCATACCGATGATTTGCAGCTCACCATGCAAGCTGAGCTACTTCTGGGGTATAGTTACTACAGCAACAATCAGTTTGATAAGGCGCTTCAGCATCTAAATAAAAGTTTAAGCGTTGCGAAGCAGCTGGAAAAAAAGGAGTTTATCGCCCTTACGCTTAACCGTATTGGGAATACCTATCAGCTGCAAGGGTTATATGCACAGGCTATGCATGCATATAAGGAGGCCTTAACCATTAATCAGGAACTTAACGATAGGCGCGAAATTGCCCGTACGCTGGTAAATATTGGTACGGTAAATAGTATGTATGGCAACTACCAGCGCTCTATTGATAACTTTTTGCGCGCCCTTAGCATCTACCAGTCGCTTAACGACCGCGATGGCATTGCCTGGGCATCACTTAGTACCGCTAGGCTGTTTAAGCGTTTAGGCTTGAATGAGAAGGCGCTTGAGTATGCCGAATCGGCTTTTGAGCACTACAAAGCGGTTGAGCAGCGCACAGGAAATACTACAGGGGTAACCCTATCGTTGGGCGAGCTGGGTAATATTTACCATCAGTTGGGGATGCTTCCAAAGGCGTTGGAACATATAGAGATGGTACTTAGCATCAACAAGAAGAGTCATAACGTGCATGGCGAGGCGGCCAACAGGCTAACGCTGGGGATTATCAACTTTGAGCAGGGTAACTACTCGCAGGCCGAGAGTCACCTGCAGCAAGCGCTGGCGCTTAAGCGTAGCGTATCCGATAGTATCGATATGGCCGTGCTGTACCGATATCTTGGCGAGATTAGCATTCAGAAAGGGAACTGGCAGCAGGCGCAGCAGATGCTATCGCGTAGCTTGGATATGGCCAAGGAGCACAAGCTGCTATCGGAAATAAAGGATGCCTACCTAAGCCTTTTCCATTTGTGTCAGAGTACAGGGAAGCTGCAAAAGGCAATTGATTACTACACCGATTACACCGAGATTAAGGATAGCATAAATGCTGGCGAGATATCCAAGCTTGAGCTACAGTATGAGTTTGAGCAGAAGGAGAAGGAGACCGAGCTCATAAATCAGCAAAAGGAAGCGGTGCAAAAGGCAAAGCTGCAAAGGCAGCAAATAATTACCGTGTTTGTGCTGGTTGCCCTTGTGCTAAGCCTTGTTCTGGTAATTGTTATTTGGCGATTCTATAAGGCGAAGCAGCGGATTAATCAGGTGCTTGTGGCCCAAAATCATGAGATAACCGAGCAGAAACACGAGATTGAAGCCCAAAAGGACGAGATTGAGCGCCAGCGCGACATTGCCACAAAGCAGCGCGACCAAATTGCCGAGCAGCAGAAGCTCATTACCGACTCAATCCGTTACGCTAGTCGAATTCAAACAGCAGTGCTTCCACCCAAGAGCGTGTTGGAGCAGGCTTTCCCTAATAACTTCCTGATATTTAAGCCTAAGAATATTGTGAGTGGCGATTTTTACTGGGTTGGTAAGCTACCCGATGGTAGAACGCTTATTGCTGCAGCCGATTGTACCGGTCATGGTGTTCCGGGCGCATTTATGAGTATGCTGGGGATAACGCATCTGCGCGAGATTGTTTCTACTTGGGATGGTGGTTCCGCCGGCGACTTGCTAAATGCGCTCCGTACCCACGTTATTGGAAGCCTTAACCAGAATGGAACCGATAATGTCTCTGTTGATGGCATGGACATGGCGTTGGTTCTAATTAACGAGGCAAAAACCGCTGTTGAGTTTGCAGGCGCATATCACTCTGTATTCCTTTGTAGAGATGCTGCTTTTTCTGTTGATGAAACCAGTAGAACTAGGGCTAAGTCGGTTCTTAGCTCCGATAAGTGGAACCTACTAGAGTTTAAGGGGAACAAAATGCCCATTGGTTTCCATATTATGGCCGATAAGGCTTTTGATACCATTACCTTCCCGTTGCAAAAGGGCGATAGGCTGTACCTTTTCTCCGATGGTTACGCCGACCAGTTTGGCGGCCCAACCAATGCTAAGTTTACCCTAGGTAGCTTTAGGCGCTTAGTGCTCGACATTCAGTCCGAGCCCCTCCCCGCACAGCATCAGCTGCTAAACGAGCACTTTGAGCAGTTTATGGGCGAGCAGAAACAGGTTGATGATATCCTTGTTATGGGGATTGAGTTTTAGGCTTTGGTGCCAATTGTTCCCTTCATAAAAAGCTAACCTACACTTAATATGGAGTTTCCATGTAGTTAACGCTTGTGCTGTTACTTTGCCCGAACATTACCAGGGGCACTATGTGGCAAAAAACTTCGTTCAGGAAAAGATTATTGGGTTGGTTCCTGTTTTTTACAATCTTTATTATCCTTTTTACAGGAATTAATACGTGGTTCTTTATAAATGAGCAAGAGCGCGTATATACCACCATTGCGCAAATAGACTCCTTTTACGTCAACTTTTTGTACGATTCTCGCATAGCCAGTAGGCTTATTGATGATAGTAAAACAGATTCAGCGTTTCATGCTTTTGGAAAAAGCTCAAGGTTTGAATCGTTACACAAGAGCTATATCACAAATAGGCGCTTACTTGTTGATGTTGAGCGCAACCTAAAGCTCTATCCCTATAGTTTAATTGAGGCTTCACCAGCACTTGTTGCCCATTACGACTCCTGTTGCCTGATGGTGGAGCAAATTAAAGGGGCAATGCTTTACCGTGGTTTTAAGGATTGGGGTATTGAGGGGGAAATGCGTGAGCGAGCCCACAAGTTGGAATCGTATAACGAGCTGGATTTAAGCCAAGTTTTAAGCTTACGGCGACACGAAAAGGATTACATTATTAGGCGTGATACTGCGTATGCCCATAAGCTTAGGCTGTTGGGAGCTGATATTGCAGGAAATATGGCTAGAAGCAAACGTGTTAGCTCACAGGTAAAAAAGGAAATTCTCAGCACGCTTAGTAGCTATATCAACCTATTCGACTCCTTAGTTTACTACGATAAGTTGCTAGGCCTGCATCCCCGTGAGGGTATTGTGTTTAAGTTCGATAGGCAAGTAGCTTTGTATGCTTTGCAAATAAAGGCCTTGCAACAGGCTGCCATTTCCAAAAAGGAACACCTTTTGGATAAGTTAACCCGACGATTTATTACTATTAACCTAGCGCTTATTGCTTTTGCCATATGGGCAAGTATGGCCATTTCCAATAGGTTTACAAATCCCATTATTCAGCTAAACTACTACATCTCAAAGTTTGTTCGTAACGGTTTTGTTCCTAAGGGTAAGTTTCCATCCATTAGTACGCACGATGAGGTGGGTATGCTTGCCAAAAACTTTGGAATACTTCAAACGGAAATAGTTGCGCTTATCAGCGATTTTAGGAGTAAGGTTGACGATAGGACTCAGGAAATTCTTTTCCAAAAATGTGAAATTGAGGCTCAAAAGCAGGAGATAGAGGCGCAGCGAGATGAGCTCTTTGCTAAGAACCAGCTTATTGAGCAGCACCGCGAAACGCTTATTGCGCAGAATCGCAATATGATTGATAGCCTGTTATTTGCTAGCAAAATACAGGAATCGTTACTGCCCGATAGTGGGGCAATGCAACGTGCGTTTCCCCATAGCTTTACTCTGTTTTTACCAAAGGATATTGTTAGTGGCGATTTTTACTGGCTTCACGAAACAACAACCGATAAAGGAAGGGTTGTGCTACTTGCCATTGCCGATTGTACCGGACATGGAGTACCTGGGGCATTTATGTCCATTGTGGGGCATAATGCGCTAAACCATGCGGTTAGTGTACATGGGCTTACCAAGCCCTCGGACATTCTTAATTTTCTTAATAGGGCTGTATTCGACACCCTTCACCACGAACGTAACGACGGGCTTATAAAAAACGGCATGGACATAGGCGTTATGGCCTACTACCCCAGTTCGGCTAGGATTGAGTATGCCGGTGCTTTTATTCCCCTATACCATGTGTCCATGAATGGTTCCGAAACGGTTATTGAGCCCGATAAAATTGTAATTGGGCGCAATGAACCCTCTATTACGGGGAGCACTAGCGGTTTCACAAACCATGAGCTTACGCTACGCAGCGGCGATTGGGTCTTTTTATCAACCGATGGCTATGCCGACCAGTTTGGTGGCCCAATGGGCAAAAAGTTTAAAACCAGAAGGTTTAGGGAGATGCTCCTAAGTATTCGCGACAAAAAGGTGATGGGTGTAAAGGATATTGTTAGCAGCGTATTTGCGCAGTGGAAAGGTGAACAGGAGCAGGTTGATGATGTTCTGGTTTTTGGTATGCAGTACCGTAAGAGTAGGGCTAGTGGCTCAAACTTATTGAAAGGGCAGGAGAATGTGGTGCTACGCAAACCCAATATTAAATCGATATCAGCATAAAAATGGGAAAAGGACTTATTGTTGCAACCGCCGAAATGGGGTTGGGGCACCTTAGGGCTGCGCAACCTTTTAGCGTAGCAGCTGGGAGCCGCTTGGTTATAATGGGGAAGAACGATGAGTCAACCCATGCCGAGAAAAAGTTGTGGCAGCGCATGCTTAATGGTTACGAGCGGGTGTCGCGCTACAAATCGATACCCGTGCTTGGACCTATTGTCTTTGCCGGGATGAATGCGTTGCTAAGTATCCCCAAGAGGGAAACCGTGCTAAGGGATTGCAGTAGGCCTACAATCCCGCTAAAAATGGTGGAGCGGGCAATAAAAAACGGTTTGTGTTCGGGCATTATAGGCGTTGTGCAGCGGGAAGAGCAGCCAGTATTGGCAACGTTTTATGCCCCAGCATTAGCTTTGTCTCAGCAAACCGATGTTCCCGTTTTTTGTCAGATATGCGATTCCGATTTAAGTCGCGCGTGGGTTCCGTCCAATCCAACGCAGAATAATTTGTACTACTTTGCGCCATGTGAGCGCGCCCAGCAAAGACTGGTTAGCTATGGTGTAAACCCCACTAGTATATTCCTAACCGGATTTCCTTTTCCTCATCAGCTTGTTGGTGGTTCCCAAGAGCCCTTGGCCAGAAAGAACTGGGCTCAGCGCTACGACTTTTTAACCAAGGCACATCCAAAATTGCAATCGCGTCCATTTCATGTTGTTTATGCAGTGGGTGGTGCTGGTGCATACTGGGAGATTGGTGTGCAAATAGCGCAAAGCTTATATCACGAGATAACTCAGGGCAATGTAAGGCTAACACTAATTGCAGGTACACGACCCGATATTGCTGCTAAGTACATGTCGGTTAAGCGCTCTCTTATGGTTAGTAACGAAGGAATTGATGTGTTTTATTCATCTAGTTACAACGAGTACTTTGACGGGTTTGCGCAAATAATGGAAACTGCCGATGTGCTTTGGACTAAACCCAGCGAGCTATCGTTTTACAGTGCGCTGGGAATTCCCATTGTAATGGCTCCACCATTGGGCCCACAGGAGGAGGCAAATAGGGAGTGGTTACTTGGCTTTGGCGGTGCTACCGACCAGCGCGACCCTTCCTCCTGTAACGTATGGCTATTAAATCAGTTGTACTCAGGTTCGCTTGCTCGTATGGCAAAAAACGGATGGGGATTGGGCAAGCGTATAGCGCTGTATGAGGCTTTGGATATTATTAACGCTACTGCCAATCAATCTTTGGCTATTGCTCCCACGCTGGAACCAGAATGTATGGAGTTTACACAAATTTAGCTGTAGTGCACTTAAGTTAGCTTAGCCTTTAGCTTGCAGTAGCTTGTGCAGAATACCTTTGCGCAAACAAGATAAAGGTAAATGCAAAAACGCTTACTCTTTCTTTACTTAAAAACGGGAGGCGGACATTTAGCCCCCGCAAAGGCGGTAGCCAGTTGGCTTCAGGCCAACAAGAGCAACGAGGTTGAAGCAGTTCTGGTTGATGGTTTTACGGGTGTATCTCCCTTGGTAAAACGTACCATCGAGGATGGGTATAGAGCCACTCAGGGCTATGCCCGTTGGGTTTACGAGATGCTTTACGCTATAAATAAGCTAAAAGTGTTTGCAAGGCTCACCTGTTTTATGGTATCTCGCTTTGTTGTACCTGCCCTAGAGAAGCAGATTCTGGCGCAAAATCCCGACAAGATTGTTGTTTTTCACTTCTTCCTAATAAAGCCTGTAAAGGCAATCCTCAAGAAGCATGGGCTAAACATTCCTGTTCTTACGGTTGTTACAGACCCATACACCGCACATCCAGTTTGGTATATCGATAAAGAGCAGAACTTTCTAGTGTTTAGCGAATCGCTTAAAAAGTACTTGGTTAGCGCGCAGCGAATTGATGCGCAGCGAGTATCGGTATTCCCGTTCATTATTAACGAGAAGTTTACCAAGCCCCTTGCACCGGAGCAGCTTCAGGTATTTAGGCAGATGATAGGTTTGCGCTCCGCATCAAAGGTTATACTGGTTATGGGTGGTGCCGATGGCATTCCTCATGGCAAGGCAATTCTTAGTCAGCTTATTGCTCAGCAAATTGATGCCGAGATTGTGATGGTTTGCGGCAACAACAAAAGGTTGTTCCATCAGTCGCAGCAGCTAAAGGAGCGCAACCCATTGGTGGGAATTCATGTTTTTAGTTATGTAGATTTTGTTTATGAGCTCCTAAACATAGCCGATTTGGTAATTACCAAGTGTGGCGCATCAACATTTATGGAGGTACTGGTTGCCGGTAAGGTTCCGCTTATTAACAGCTATCTTTGGGAGCAGGAGAAAGGAAACGTGGAGTTTGTAACCCATAATGGCTTGGGTTTTTACGAGAAACGGGTATCCATGATTCCTTCCATTGCTAATCTTTTAATAACCAATGCACAAATGCAGGAGGCAATGCGGAGCCAGATTGGAAGAATGGGGCTATCGTCGGGAACCATTGATGTATCAAATTATATTCTTAATTTTTCAGCATAGATAAAGAGAAACGTACATGAACATACTCGTAATTTCGGACCTGCACATTGATAATGGTGATAACTTTGGCACCTTTGACTGGAAACCGAAGCGGTTTATAAAAACGCTTGAGAAGATTGTTGAGGAGTATAAAATTGAGCAGGTTATTCTAAATGGTGATGTTTTTGACCTCTACAAGTACACGTTTAAGGATATCTACCATAAAAACTTTGAGCTGATAAGCTACTTTAACCGCAAGGGGTACATCTACATAAGGGGTAATCATGATTTGCTAAATCCTTTTGCTAAGGACTCGCACCTAATTGTTAACTCCTCGGGGCAATCCATTTACATTGAGCACGGTCATAATGCCGATTTTTTGAATGGCACCAGCATTGGCCGCTTTATTGGTAGGGTGAGCTTTGCTCTGTTTAAAAAGCTGGTTAAGATACCCCGATTTGAGCGTTGGTACTTTAGGGTTGTTGAGTGGGACGATGAGGTTAACCGAATCCCTAAAAAGTATAACACATACAAGTACCTAAAGTATGCGCTTAAGCTGCTTCGCAGCTACGATATGGTTATACTTGGGCACACCCATAAGTTGGAGTCGCACAAAACCTACTACCTAAATAGCAAAAAGTGGTACTTAAACACAGGAACCTGCTCATTAGGACGTTTCCAAGCCGTTGTTGTTGATACCGAAACCCTAAAACACGAGAGTATCAAAATTGGTAAAAAGGAGAACATAAAGAAGAACACCGAGAGTGAGGATTTTCTTCCGTTTGTATCCTTCTCGGCATAGATGGCGTTAGATGTTTTTAGTGTTTAGTATTTAGTGTTTTGTCTATTCATGCCCTTTGCTTAAGAGCAATCTCTTAAATCTTGTTTCTTTGCTTTTAGCCTTTGCACTTTCTCCTTTCCCCATCCATTCTTCTTTCCCAAAAATAAATTACCTTTGCGCCGTAATGGTTCCGTAATGAATTTCTTTTCAAGGGATTAAAAGGGAATGCCGTGTAAATCGGCAACAGTTCCCGCTGCTGTAAGCTTCGTAAACCGAATGAGCATCCCTGCCACTGTTCTGCTGCTTATCAGAATGGGAAGGCGCTCACAAGGGAAGCAAGTCAGAAGACCTGCCATTATCTGCCTATTTCCAATGCTTTCGGGACAAAAGCAAGTGACTAAGATTACCTTTCTCACTAAATCATCACCCCCGAATCCGTTTAAGGCAGTTTTACTGCTCTTTCCAACAGAGAGGTAAGGGGATTGGTCTGCCATAACGAAACCCCTTACCCGCTGCTGGATGGAAAAATAAGTTGGTATGTTGGGTTCATCAATCAGAATAAAAAGTGCGTTACTACTGCTGCTTGTGCTTCCTTTTGCTGGGATGGCGCAGGTTAGCCTTAATGATACCATTCAGCTTGAGAATGTAATCATTAGGCGCACAGCGCAGGTTAGGGGGAACGTAAGTGGCTTAAAGGCCATGAGGCTTGATTCCCTTGCTCTTGTCTCAAAAACAAGTCAGAGCTTTGCCGAGATGTTGCAGGAGAACACGCCAATATTTATAAAAACGGCTAGCCGGGGCTCTGTGGCAACAGCTTCGTTTAGGGGTACTGCGGCATCGCACACGCAGGTGTTCTGGAACGGCTTGCTGCTTAACTCACCGCTAACAGGACAGGTAGATTTTTCCATAATTCCTGTTTTTATTGTTGACGATGTTAGCCTACACTTTGGGCAGGCATCGCTTGCGCTGGGCTCTGGCGGGTTGGGTGGCGCGGTTAACATGTCCAGTCGTCCTGAGTGGGATAAGAAACGCAGCCTAAGCCTATACCAATCGGTAGGAAGTTTTGGCACATACACTACAGCGATTAGCGCAGGCTACCAGGTGGCTAAAGGGCTGATGCTGCGTACCAGGGTGTATAACGATATGGCCGAGAATGACTACACCTACAAGAACATCGCCTCGTTAGAGGATACTCTGGTTACCCAGCGTAACGCCGATTATACCAAACGGGGAATATTTCAGGAATTGTACTATAGACCCAATGGCAGCCATACGTTATCTGCAAAATTCTGGTATCAGAATTTTGATAGGGGAATTCCTAAGCTTATGCTTACCATGTCGCAGGTGGAGCAGAGCCGACAGAATGATATCAACCTAAATGGTGTTGTGGAGTGGAGCTACTTTGGCAGTGGGTTAACAAGCCGTGTTACGGCGGGCTATAGCCACCAAAGCATAGACTATTTTCTGAACAAACAGGGTGAAGAGGGGTGGAACCAAATTGTTGATGCCTATTCTCAAACCTACATGTACTCGCTTAACGGGGAGGTGGGTGTAAAGGTGAAGCGCTGGGCTTCTATAAACTTTGCAGCCAATGTGCTTTATAGCGGTATCAACTCAAAGGAGCTGATTTTGCAGAATTGGCTTGATATTAACCGCACTCAGTACTCATCATACCTAAATTTTACATTAACGCCTGTTGAGCGGCTAAGTGTGAATGTTACCTCACGTTTTGATGCTATCCCTAGTGAGGGTAGTTACACGTTGCTTCCATCGGTTGCTGCGCAGTATAGGTTGCTTAGCCACCAAAATCTTCACATAAATGCGTCTGTTGGGCGCAACCATCACGAGCCCAAGTTGACCGATAAGTACTGGTTGCCCGGCGGAAACCCAGACCTAAAACCAGAGGATGGCCTGATGATGGAGGGCGGTGTAGAGTACGAAAAGTCAATGGGGGAGACTTTTCTTAAGATAGGGGTAAATGCGTTTAGGTCCGATATTCAGGATTGGATAATGTGGTTACCTCACCTTAAAGGCTACTGGGTTGCCCAAAATGTTGATAGGGTGATTAGTAAGGGACTTGAGACGAATGCGCTTATATCCTTTCCCTTGGGAGCGTTCACCCTAAAAACAAAGTTGGCGTATTCCTATACTCCTACGGGTTTTGTTGAGGTGGGAAGGCTAATTAGCCAAGAGTCGGTTGGTAAGCAGCTGCCATTTATTCCAAAGCACTCCACATCGGTAGTATCAATGGTTAAGTATAAGTCCTTTTACTTTATGCATAACTTTACGCACTACTCAAGGCGCTACACAACAGCAAGCAATAATCCAGATGTGTCGCGACCACTGGCGGTGTACTTTATGAATAGCCTATCGGCGGGGTATCAATTTACAGCATTTAAAAGCAACTTCTCAATTCAGGCTAAGGTCGATAACCTGCTAAACGAGAGTTACGTATCGGTGCTTTGGAGCGGAATGCCGGGTAGGAACTATATGCTTACTGTTAAGGTGGAGATATAGGAAGAGGATGAAGATGAGGAATGTGAGGGAGAGAAGGAAGTGATTACTTTGCGGAAGTATCGGAAGTTATCGGGAGTATCGGAATGCTATAAAAGAATTGAAGGAATATGAGGAATTTGAAGAAGTAGAGGAAGTTTTGCATCTGTGCTAATTCCTTAAATCTGTGTAATCTGTGTTCCATGTAATCCATCACCATATACTGAACCCCAAATAAAAATATAACATTAGCAATGAGAGCACCATTTTTTCTGCTTGTAGTCGTAGTTCTAGGCCTAACGTCTTGCATGGATGAGGAAAGGCTTATTACACCGGTGGATTTATACGCACAGCGGGGCGTTTTTGTGGTTAATGAGGGGAACTATCAGTATGGTAACGCCA
The DNA here is from genome assembly GCA_016931855.1 of Bacteroidales bacterium. Taxonomy (GTDB): domain Bacteria; phylum Bacteroidota; class Bacteroidia; order Bacteroidales; family Tenuifilaceae; genus UBA5206. The sequence continues at coordinate 6,782 of JAFGDZ010000080.1, read as the reverse complement.
GCTTAAGCTTTTACAACTCCGATACGCGCGAGGTAACTAACAACATTTTTTTAAGTGCAAACGGAATCCCCTTGGGCGATGTGGCGCAATCGATGGCTATAAGACAGGGAAAAATATATGTGGTAATAAACAATTCGGGTGTAGTAAGGGTGCTAAACTCCAATACTCTTGCGCTTGAAAAATCCATAGAAGGGCTAACCTCACCGCGGCATATACTCTTTGAAAATGATGAGCGAGCCTACGTGTCCGACCTTTACGCTAGGGGCATACACATTGTAAACCCATCCACAGGAAAGAAAACGGGCTTTATACAAGCGGGTACTAAGTCGATGCCGTTTCACCAGCATCCAACCGAAAATTTGGTGCGCATTGGCGATAGGCTGTACACCAACTGCTGGTCGTACGACCGCAAGGTTCTGGTTATTGACCCCATGGCCGAGAAGGTTGTGGATTCCATTGAGGTTGGACTGCAACCCCTTTGGATGATTGCCGACCGTGAGGGTAAGCTCTGGACCATAACCGATGGCGGTTTTGTTGGGAACCCCGCTGGCAACGAGAAGCCTAAGCTTATGCGCATTAACCCAGCATCAAACTCAATGGAAAAGGAGTTTATTTTTGATGATATTAACGCTCAGGTTGGCCATATTACGCTAAGCGCAACGGGCGATAGCATCCTCTTTATCAGCAACGATATTTACAAGATGAGCGTGGATGCAACCTCGCTACCCACCGAGCCATTTATCCCCAAAAAGAGGCGAACCTATAGGGCCATTGCTGTTGACCCGCGAACCTATGAGGTTTACGTTACCGATGCAACCGACTTTATTAACTCGGGCTACCTCTTTAGGTTTACCCCTAATGGCGATGTTATTGATAGCGTTAAGGTTGGCGTAACCCCAGCGGGTATTAGCTTTTTCTAAACTCCTCTGGCGGGTTCTCCAAATCTTTAGAATAAGATAACATAGGCTTTACAATGAGGCGTTACATTGTGTTTAACATTGCGGCAAATGTTAAATGCTATGAAATTAAACAAAATCTCAGTACAAAATTTGTTGGTGTGTACGGCGGTTGGCCTTATGGCTCTGTTGGTTAGCATCGGATTTATAACAAACTACTACTTGCAACGCTCTTTCTCGCAGTATCAATTGCTTAGTGAAGTTGATAACATTGCGATACTCGGACAGCAAATTAGAAAAACGGAGAAAGACTTTCTGCTCAAGGAAACCATAAACCCCGAGTTTTACCGTACAGGGAAGAGTGAGTACATAGCCCTTTTCGATTCTCTGGCCAGAAGCATCGATAGCAGCTTAGTGCGCCTTAGCGAGGTGGACGCAAACCTATCAACAGCCGATATTAAAGCGGTGGAGTCCTCGTTTGCCGAGTATAAGAAGCAGTTTGCGCAGCTTACAGCGCTTACACGTACAAAGGGCTTTAAGGATTTTGGTATCGAGGGTGATTTTAGAAGTGCCATCCACAGCGTTGAGCAGGAGCTTGAGCAGCGAAACGACTATAAACTTACCGTTTACATGCTCACCCTTAGGCGCCATGAGAAGGATTACCTTTTACGCAAGGAGCTGCGCTACCGCGATAAGTTTACCGATGTTAACGCCAAACTTATAAGGGTTCTTTCGGATGGCTCGCGCAATACAAAGCTAATAGAGCTGCTAAAGCGGTACGAGTCTCTTTTCTATCTGCTCATTGATAAGGATATTGCCATTGGGTTAACGGGTGGCGGAGGTGTGCTTGCTGATATAAATCAGGTATCGGAGAGCATGGAGAATGGGCTGGATGCCATTCATACCGAGGTTTACAACATGTCGAAGGCCGCCATACAGAATGCTGTGGTAGCCCTTTTTGTGGCCATAATTGTACTCTCGGTAATTGCGGTGGCACTTATACTGCGCATATCAAGCCATATAGTGCGTTCCATACATAAATTGCAGCGCTACATCCTAAAACTAGGACAGGGCGAGCTGCCAGAGGCTATTGCCATTGATGGCTCAAATGAGATAACCCAAATGGCCGACGCCGTGAATATCCTTACCAATAACCTAAAACGCACGCAAGCCTTTGCCATTGAGGTGGGTAACGGCAACTTTGAGTCGGAGGTAAACGTGTTCAATAATCAGGGCGATTTGGGCGGTGCGCTAATAGAGATGCGCGCTAAGCTGCTTCAGGTGGCACAGGAGCGGGAGCAGTCGCGCATGGCCGATTCGCAGCGCCTATGGGTTAATGAGGGGCTAGCCCTTTTTGCACAGCTGCTAAGGGGCAACGGGGAGCACAGCTTGCAGGAGCTGTCGTTCCTTATTGTTAAGAACATGGTTAAATATACGGGTTCAAATCAGGGGGCGCTCTTCTTGGTTGATGATGAGGATAGTAGTACCATTAACCTAGTATCGGCCTTTGCATACGACAGGCGCAAGTACCTTAAAAAGAGCATGCACATCCGCGAGGGATTGGTAGGCGTGTGCGTTCTTGAGGCCGAAACCACGCTTATTACCGATATCCCCGAAGGGTATCTGCAAATAACATCGGGCTTGGGTCAGGCTAGCCCCAATTGCCTTTTGCTGGTGCCTCTTAAGGTTTCCGATAGAGTTTATGGTGTGGTTGAGATTGCCTCGTTCAAAGTTCTTGAGTCATACCAAATTGATTTTCTTGAGCGGGTGGCCGAGAATGTGGCATCAACCATACAAATGGTAAAAGTGAATGAGCGCACCGCGCAGCTGCTGGAGCAAACCCAATCGCAAGCGGAGATTTTGGCCGCGCAGGAAGAGGAGATGCGCCAGAACCTAGAGGAGTTACAAGCCACACAGGAGTCGCTGTCGCAGCGTGAGCTGGAGCTACGCAATGAACTAGCAGATAAAGATATTGAGGTTGAACACCTAAAGCAGCAGTTAGTGCTTGGAGTAAATCGTAGCGGGAATCAGCATAAGCTGCTCGAGAATGTTTATGCTGCGGTTGAAACATCATTCCTCTTTGCCGAGTTTGATGTCTTGGGCAATGCCACTAAGTGGAACAAGCTCTTTGCAAATTCGTGGCAAGGGAGCAATAACCGTTTCTCTGTTCTCGATGGTTCAATCCCTGAGCAGGTTACCGATAATCAGATGGATTGGGAGCGGGTAACTAAGGGCGAAGCCTATATTGGCACAATTCATAGGCTAAACAATAATGGGAAGGTAGTCTCTATTTACTGTAGCGTTACCCCGCTCTTTGAGGCTGAAGCACCGCTCCAAAAGGTGGTGTTTATTGGCTTTCCAATACCTGATAAAATGGCGTATAATCAGGGTGTTTCGGGTAAATGGGTGCGCGGTTTTAATCAGGAGCACCTTGCCGAGTATGGCGATGTGTGCCTATCATAAAAAAAGAGCCGCCTCTTGGCACAGAGACGGCTCACCCGGCATTAATACTGCTAAACTAAAACCATGGAAGCAAAGCAAATAAAAAAACGGCCGGGCTTTTTTTGAAAACAACCGAAAACTACGGACCTGTGCTGGAAAGCCATAGACTTTTTGTTCCAGCACAATTGCAAAGGAAATAAGTTTTTTGATATTACCTAGCACAAAAAAAAGTGGATATAGGGAATTTCTATATGTATGATACCTCTTTGCCTATTTTGGGTTCTTGTGATTTGTTTGTGGTTATAAATTAGCACAATCGCATCAACCCTGTTTCGCGCATTAAACTTCTTGGGTGCATCGCAATCTCATCAACAGGAAACATCATCTTCCCCAGCATTACAAATCTGCTAAAATTACCAAGCATGAGATTCGCATTATGTTTCGCCTATTTACTGTTAGTGTCGGTTGGTGCTATTGCACAAACAGCATCGCTATCCGATACCATAAAGCTCGATGAGGTTGTTGTAACTGGCACCAAAGTGGGCGTTGCGCGTAGTCAGGTTCCCTTTACCGTATCAACAATTAGCCGTTCAACCATTGAGCATAGCGGCGAATCGGCTTTGCTCCCATTGCTTTCGCGAACTGTTCCTGGTATTTTTATTACCGAGAGGGGTGTTACGGGATTTGGTGTATCAAACGGTTCTGCTGGTTCAATCAGCATTAGAGGTATTGGAGGGAGTCCTAACACGCAGGTTCTGGTGCTAATCAATGGGAATCCGCAGTTTGCTGGGCTTATGGGGCATCCCCTTCCCGATGCTTACCGCGCAACCGATATTGAGCGGGTTGAGATTATTCGTGGTCCAGCATCGGTTTTGTATGGCACTAACGCAATGGGTGGTGTAATTAACATCATTACCCGTCAAAGAGCAATGGATGGATTTGAGCTGAATGCAAGAGCCACATACGGTTCGTATAATACCCAGAAATACGCTTTAAGCGGCGGGTATCGCAAGAATAAGCTTAGCCTTTTTGGATCTGTTAACTACGATAAAACCGATGGTCACAGGGATACTTCATCGTTCAATATCACCAACACTTACATTAAAGGAGCCTATAGTATAAACTCGTGGGCAACGGTAAACGCAGATGCTGCTCTGGCTCTTTTTGATGCACAGGACCCTGGTGGAATAAGTGCACTTAAGGCGGGTTATGCTATTGATATTATGCGTGGAAACGCTAGCCTATCATTTCTTAATAGCTTTGAGAGGGCTAAGGGCTCTATTCATGGTTTCTACAATTTTGGTGAGCACGATATTACCGATGGCTTTCACTCCACCGATTATAGCGCTGGGGTTATCGCCTACCAATCGCTAATGCTTTTACCAAACAACACTCTAACAATAGGAGCTGAGGCTAAGCGTTACGGTGGCTTTGCCGAGAATGTTATTAGTGCAATGCAGATTGGCGATACATCGGTTGTTGAAATGGCCGCTTATGGATTGGTGCAGCAAGTATTAGCCAAGGTGCTAACCCTAAACGCAGGTTTTAGAGTGGAGCATCACAACGTGTATGGCTGGGAGCCGGTACCTACTGCTGGCTTTGCTTGGCAGGTTTGGGGTAACACCACGCTGAAGGGATCGTACGCAAAGGGTTTCAGAAGCCCAACAATTAGGGAGTTGTACCTATTTCCTCCTGCTAATGAGGACTTGAAGCCTGAGCGTTCTCAGAATTTTGAGGTGGGGGTAATGAGCTCCTTGTGGAACGGAAAGCTGCACACAGAGGTCTCAATGTTTAGAACCGATGCCGATAACCTGATAAAAATGGTTCAGCAGGGTTCGGTAAGGAAGAACATGAATACCGGGGAGTTTACCAGCAAAGGGTTTGAGTTATCCCTAAAGGCCTTTCCCGTGGAGAAGCTAATGCTTATGGCAAACTACACGTACACAAACCTCTCCGATGAGGTTATTGCCATGCCCGAGCAGCTGATTAACCTAAAGGCATCGTACACGCTAAACAAGTTTACCTTGGCTGCGGGCTCGCAGTGGGTGCAGAATCTATATACACGGGTAATGCCAACTCCTGTTAGCGAGGATTACCTCATTTTTGACGCCTCTGTAACCTATCGATATTCAAAGTGGTTAGAACTATACGTAAAAGCCGATAATCTGCTTGATGAGAATTACTCCATTAACTACGATTACCCAATGCCTGGCTTTACTGCATTTGTTGGGCTAACCTTTAAACTTGAAGGGAAATAGAACTGTGCATCTACAATAAAAAACGGGGAGAATTATGCTCCCCGTTTTTAGTTTGATATGCCTTTTACTGCTTAACCACTTTTAGTGCTTTTGTGTGGGTTGCAGTTTGAATTACAATGATGTAAATACCCTGTCTCAATTGGTCTGTTGGTATCAGTAGATTACTGCTATTTACATTGCTGTACATACAGGCCGTTTTTCCTGTGATATCCATTACTCGTACTAATTTAATATCCTCATCACTTTGTATGTTGAGGTTGTTTGCGAACGGATTTGGATACGCCTGCACTTGACCAATGTTCTGTGTGCCTATTCCTACTGTTGATAGATTGATACTTACGCTTTTCTCGGCATCACTAACGGTGATGTTATCCTCATGGGTTACATATCCCGATGCTGTAACGGTGTATGTATAGCTGCCGTTTGGTAGGTTTATTGAGGCTAGTCCGTTGGCATCGGTTGTTAGCTCTATGTCATCAATCTGTATTATCGCGTTGGCAACAGGACTCTCTTTGCTTGTAACCGTAAACGAGATAGCATATGTAATCTCCTCTACCGTAAGGGTTCCGTTTACCAAGGTGAATGTGTAGTTATTGTCCATACCACCCACTAGGATAATGGGGTACTCTCCAGCAGGGCTATCGGCAGTTGCTGTAGTCGAGGCGGTTGGTTGCTCGTCAATATCGTTAGCCGTGTCGTTACCAATAAAGCCAGAGTAGGTAAAGGTGAACATCGGATTTTCCTCTCCCTCATTTTTTGTTTTGTTATCAGCAATAACGGTAAGTGCAGCCTTGCCAATCTCCAGTGAGCCATTCACGAAAGTAATCTCGTAATTATCACTAGTAACGCCCTGTGGCGTAATGGTGTAGTTTCCTGCATTGGTTGCTGTGGTTGCAGCACCTGTATAGGTTAGCGCACCACCAAGTACTGAATCATCCTCACCATTAACAAACCCAGAGAAAGTTGATGTGAATGCTGTAAACGCGCCACCATCGTAGGTTTTGGCTTTATCGTCAGCGGTAACGGTAAGCGGAGCTCTACCAATTTCCAGCGAGCCATTCACAAACGAAATCTCGTAGTTATCGCTAGTAACACCCTGTGGGGTTATGGTGTAGGTTCCTGCATTGGTTGCTGTAGCAGCATTACCAGTGTAGGCTAACGTGCCGCTAAGCGCCGAAGCATCTTC
>JAFGDZ010000079.1 GCA_016931855.1 Bacteroidales bacterium | reverse complement strand
CGTACGGTGGCCCCGCCCTTTCGGTGCGGGGTAAATTGTGAGAGGCTCTCCCCGTCAGCTTAGCTGGCGGGGCAGTCTACTCGATTGTGCACTGGCGTTAATTTAGCTGTCGTTTTATTGTCTTGAAACTTGCTGCAATATTCTGTCTGCCGTGCGTTCGGACAGACACACTTTTTGACAAGCTTTGGCTAAAGCGATGGCTCGTGCGGCTTGGCAATGTGTGTGGCTGTGAAGCGTGGGCTTGTCATTCTCCATTTCCGTTAATAGTTTCCATTATTTCCTTAAAACTATTCAACCCTGCTTCAATGTTTTCAATTATTTCGTTTGCCAAAACATCAGGGTCGGGTAAATTATCTAAATCGGTTAAACTTTTGTCTTTAATCCAGAAAATATCAAGGTTTGTTTTATCTCTTTCAATGATTTCTGAATAAGTGAATTTTCTCCATCTCCCTTCCGGGTTTTCTAAACTCCAAGTTTCTGTTCTTTTATTCCTATTTTCGGGATTATAGAGTTTTACAAATTCCTTTAAATGCTCTGAAGTCATCGGGTTTTTCTTCAGCGTATGGCTTACATTACTACGGTAATCATAAATCCATACCTCTTTTGTCCAAGGGTCTTTTGAAGCTGGTTTGTTGTCGAAAAACAGAACGTTAGCTTTTACTCCTTGTGCATAAAAAATACCTGTTGGAAGCCTTAAAATTGTGTGTAATTCGGTGGTTTTCATCAATTCCTTACGAACAGTTTCTCCTGCACCGCCTTCAAATAAAACATTGTCGGGAAGCACAACGGCAGCCTGACCTGTAACCTTTAAAAGGGTTTTTATGTGCTGCAAAAAGTTTAGCTGCTTGTTGGCTGTGGTTGCAACAAAATCCTGACGATTTATTGTAAACTCCTGTTTCTCTTGTTTACCCTCCTCGTTGGTTATGGTCATACTGCTTTTTTTACCAAAAGGCGGATTTGCCAGCACATAATCATAACGAGTGCCATTGTCCGCAATTAAAGCATCAGCCGATGAAATCATTGTTTCGCCATCAATTTCGCCAATATTGTGCAAAAACATATTCATTAATGCCATTCTGCGGGTATTGGCTACAATCTCGTTACCGTGAAAGGTTTTGTTTTTCAAAAACTCTTTCTCTTCCTTGTCTAAATCGAGCTTTTTAATAAAGTCGTGCGCTGCCAAAAAGAAACCGCCCGTACCGCAAGCAGGGTCGATAATGGTTCTCATTGGTTTTGGGCGAACACACGCAACCATTGTTTTGATTAGCGAACGTGGGGTAAAGTATTGACCTGCACCGCTTTTGGTGTCCTCGGCGTTTTTCTCTAAAAGTCCTTCGTAAATTTTCCCTTTTACATCGGTTCCCATGGCATTCCATTGCTCCTTATTAATCATATCAATGATTTTTTGGAGCATAGATGGGTTTTGAATTTTATTTTGACTTTTTACAAATATTTGCCCTAAAATTCCCTTTTCGGTACCCAAGCTGCGAAGCAGCTGATTGTAGAAAGTTTCTAACTCTTGCCCTTTCTTTTGCAGCAGCGTTTGCCAGTTACAGGTTTCTGCATCGGGCATTTCCTCGCCTTGTGCGTTTTTTAGTTTTGGGAGTTTTAAAACCTTATCAGCTTCGCCAAAGGCAATGTGTTCCTTGTTTTTCTCATCTACCATTTTTAGGAAAAGCAGATAAGTAATTTGCTCCAGGTAATCGCCATAACCCACACCATCGTCACGTAGCACATTGGCGAAATTCCATACTTTTGATATAATTGCACTTTCTGACATTTACTTGCCTTTTAATAGTTTTTTAACTTCTTTATCGAAATCGCTTTCGAACAATTTATCCTGAATTGGCTTGTACTTTTCGTACTCATTCTCAGCAAACTCCTTTGCTATTGCAGCAGTTACTTTGCCAGAGTTTTGTAAAATATCTTTTTGATTGAATTGTAAGAAAGCATTCAGTTTTTCAGCCCAATCCCTCATAGTCATTACGTTCCCCCGTTCGGCTTGGTCTTCGGCATAATCCAGATACATTGAAACAATACGATTGAGAGGTTTTAATTCATCTTTGGTAAGATAGTTTTTTGCAATGGAAACATCCGATTTTCTGATTTTCCCGTCGGGTGAATTTTTCCAGCTGGTTAAGCCCATCTTCTCTTTTTCGTAGTTTGCCCTCGATACAATTATTTCGGCCGCTGTTTGCCCTGTTATTGCCCAGTGCAGCTTGTTTTGTACGGTGGCAAAGAATTCTTTGGTTATTTCTGAATTGTAATCGTAATCAATACTGCACTCGGCGTAAATATCGGTTATTTGCTGATAAAACCTCCGTTCCGAACTTCGGATATCCCTAATTTTTTCGAGCTGCTCCTTAAAATAGTCTTGCCCGAAAATGGGTTGTGGATTTTTTAAACGCTCCACATCCATAGTATAACCTTTTATAATAAACTCTTTGAGTACAGCAGTTGCCCATATCCTGAACTGTGTTGCTCTTTTTGAGTTTACACGATAGCCCACCGCAATAATGGCATCGAGATTGTAAAACTTGGTTGGCTTGCTTTGCGTTTTGCTTGCAATAGCACCGTGTTGAGTGGTTATTTCCAAAATGGAAACAACCACTTTTTCGTCTAGCTCTCCGCTTTCAAAAATATTTTTTAAGTGCTTTGATACTGCTGGAATATTTACGCCAAACAGCTCGGCTATTTTGCTTTGTGGTAGCCAAATGGTTTCGTTTTGAAGCAAAACATCTACTTTAATATCGCCGCTATCGGTTTTATAAAGTAAAAATTCGCGGTTGGGTTGATATTTTTGCAAATCCATACTATTCTTTGCTTTTCTTTTTTGAGTGAGAGTGAGACGCAATGCATTGCGTCGTTACCCTCTCGGCTAGTATCTTTATGAGCAGCTCGCTTGCAGGCTCGTAATCGGCTGCTGCTTTGCAGGCGTTTACTTCGGCTTCGCTCAGTAACCGACCCTCGAAGGCTTTTTTAAGTATGCTTTGGCGAAGGGCTTCGGCTTTTTCGATTGAATTACGAATTACGAATTCCAAATTATCGCATACGGATAGGCGGCTTTCTATTTCGGCGACGATTTGGTGCTGTTCGGTTAAGGAACATAAAGGAATTATCAATTTTAAGAAAATATCCTGTTTTAAATTCACACCGCTATCACTAATTCCTGATTTTGTTTTTTCAAGTTCTCTTGAAAATTCAGGCGAGTTTAACAAATAGACAAGATAAGTCGGATTTGTTACAATTGCCTTTATTCTATATACCTTATCACAATTAATCAATTTAGACCTAACATTATTAACTAAACAACAAACACCAACTCTGCTTCTTGGTCCTGCCCGAGTTATTAAAATATCTCCTTTAATAAGTTCATGCTGTATTCTGGGAATTAGTTTTGAAGGTAATTTTTTATTATTAATCTCTTCGAATGAGTTTGCTTGCACTGCGGTTGTTTTAATTACTCCCCACTCACCAATTTGAGCAGGTAAATTCTCACATTTAGGACTCCAGCCTTGGTCTAGGCTAAGAAAATTATTACCGATTCGTTCCCATTTCCATCCAGTTGGTAATTTTGGTTTCTCGTTTATTTCATTTTCTGTAAGTTGAGAAAGTTCAATGAACTTTTTCGGTTTACTCGGTTTACTACCTTTCTTCCCATTTTTCTCCCATTCCTTAACTGCTTTTTTCCAATCGTCAACCTGTTGGTTGTAGTGGTTTTGGCGTTCTTCTTTTATTTGTTTTAGCAGCTCTTGGGCGGTGGGTAGTGGCTCTGCCTTACCTTGAGACGCAAGGCTTTGCGTCTTTACTCGCCACTCTTTGGTGAGTTCGCCCTCAAACGCCTTTTTCAACACCGCCTGGCGGTATATTTTTAGCTGCGCTTGCGCTTTTTTAAAATTGGCTATGCCGTTGTCTAAATCGGAGAACAGGGCTTCGATTTTGGAAACTATGGCGCGTTGGATGGGAAGGGGGGCGAGAGGGAATTCCAAAGAACTTAAATTGTTCAAATTAATTCCAAGAACAGTTGTGCCACTTGATAATTTAAGGACTTTTTTTTCTAGATTTTTGAAATTGAAAAACAAAAATTTTATATCTACAAAAGAACTATGCTTTACAATTTTTAAATCTTGATTAATTGCAGTTTTAATTCTTGAAATAATTGGTTTTCCGGGATTTATCCTTGTAGCTAAAATGATTTCATTTTCCAAAGCCATATTTGAAGCACTCTCTTTCAACCCACTTTCTGTTATAAAGTTTTGGGTTTTTTCTAAATAATCTCCTTTTATATCTTTTATAGAAGCCCAAGGGATATCACCATTCCAATATTCTGAATTGCTTTTACTTGGAGTACCACCTCCAACAAAATTGCAAACCTCCCCCAATTCACATTCTACCCAATCCTCTCTCATTATGCTGCTCATTTGTCTGAACTTTGATTTTTTTGATTAATAGATTGACTATGATTGGATTGGCTATGATACTTTGGAACACTAGGATTCCCTTGCTTTTGTTGATTGAATTTTCTATTTATTAACCGTTTAAACTCAAGGCTTTTTGCTCCAAAATTGATTAGCAACCCTATTTCTAAATCATAGGCTTCTAAATAATTAATAGCTTGTGCCAAATGCACATCTTCTATTTTGGTGAGCGCTTTAAGCTCCACCGATATTTTTTCATCAACCAAAAAATCAACCCGCCTTGTACCTATCTGTTGCTCTTTATAATAAATAGGCATCTCAAATTCTCGTGCTGCTTGAACCGATTTCAATTCAAACTCTATGGCTAAGGCTCTTTGATAAATTACTTCCTGAAAGCCATTCCCCAACTGTTTATGTACTTCCATTGCACAGCCAATAATCAGGCTAGTTAGCTCACTGTATTTGTATTGTTCGTTAATCATAAAAATCATTTAATCAGATTAATCAAAGGTTCAGACATTTTACGCTGCCAACACCTCGTTCAGTTCCTCAATAATATCTTTCATTTCGGCACCAAACAGCTGGTACATTTTACCTCGCCCGCCTTTCTCGTCAAATGGCGTATAGTCAAGGTCTTCGATTTCAATGTGGTACGAGGTTACAACGTGGTTTTTTAGCTCACGTAGCCACTCCATTTGCTCGGGCGTAAAGCGGTTGTGTTGCCCTGCATTCTGTTTGAAAATCCAGTTTTTAAAATTCTCGTCAACGGTGGAGTCAAAAGCTTTTAACTCCCTATCAATTCCACAAGCTCTGCGAATTAACGAAACTAAAGCCGTGAGTTCGTCAATGGGTTGTTTGCTTTTTACCTCTTCTAACTGGCTGTATGCTGCCCAAACATAATCGGGGGCAAGTGTGGGTTTGTCTAATTTCAACTTATCAAAAACCTCCTTAATCATTTTGAACGTAACGCTACGCCTGTTGTAAGGTTGCTTGTAAAAAATGGTAAGGGCTTTTATTTCGTCCTTATTGGCTTCGAGGTACTGGTTAAATTCTTTAACTATTTCCTGTGCTTTGTCAACCGATGTTGTGTCCCATTCCGATTTTGTAACCGTATCGATATTATGGGTATCAATAATTTGCTCGTGTTCAAGTCTAACCTTTTCAATGTACTCGTTCAGCTTTCCGTTAAAGGTTGAAGCAGCTGTATTTATTAGCTCTTTTTGAACATCTTTTTTAATTTGTTCTTCCTTTTCGGGTGTACGTTCTTGTGGCGGAATGGCTTCAATTAATGGCTTTGCTTTATCATCAATTGCATCGGGGTCGTATGCCGATAGCAGTTCCTTGCTTATCTGTTTTAGGTTTTTACCTTTTGAAAGTTCATTTATTTTTTCCTTTTCCTTATCGGTTAGCACATTGTCTAAACGTATAAGCCTGTTGGCAAGCGACAGGAATAAATCTTCATCGGCAACGCCCATTGTAACAGCACCTAATAGGTCTTTTAGTGCAATGGTTGGTTTGCGCTCCAACGGACGGCCACCTGTTTTTTTCGATTTTGTTACGCCAACAGCATCAACAATAATAAAGTGCGATTTAGCTTTTGCTGTTTTCGAAACCATTTGAAAAGCATCCTTGTTAATGGTTCGTACACCTCTGCCTTTCATTTGCTCAAAGTAGTTTGCGCTTTTTACATCACGCATAAACAGCAAAACTTCTAACGGTTTTACATCGGTTCCCGTTGCAATCATATCAACGGTAACAGCAATGCGTGGATAATAGGAATTACGAAAACGGTTTAAAATTGTATTTGGGTCTTCCTGAATTTTATAGGTCAGTTTTTTGCAAAAATCATCGCCTTCGTCAAACTCTTCTCTTACAATTTGAATAATGTCATCGGCGTGACTGTCGGTTTTAGCAAATATAAGCGTTTTGGGTACTTCGTACTCACCGTTTTTATCCTTTCTATTGGGGAATATTTCGGTTTGCAAGGCTTTTCTATACTCCTTAATAATATTCCTTATTTGGCTTGGGTTAACTACTTTTTTATCCAAGTCGTTTTTAAAATATTCGGTATCTTCATCTTCCTGTTGCCAACGGGTTTTACGTGTTAGTTTATCTCGCCTGTCCACAAACCAGCCTGCTTTTACAACGCTGCCTTTTTTCGATATTTCGGTTTCAATATTATAAATCTCGAAAGGCACATTTACGCCATCAGTAACCGATTCTTCATAGGTGTATTCGCTAACCACATTTTCCTCAAAAAAACCAAAGGTTTTTTTATCGGGGGTAGCCGTTAAACCAATCAGGAAAGCATCAAAGTAATCTAACACTTGTTTCCACAAGTTGTAAATTGAACGGTGGCACTCGTCAATTACAATAAAATCAAATTGTTCAATAGGAATTTTTGCCGAATACTCAACAGGCATTGCTTTCTTTTTGTTAAGCTTCTGTTGCATCCAAGTAGATTCGTTTGGATTTATATCTTCGGCGCCTTCGTCCAGTACTTCGCCTTTTAGAATTGAATACATTCGTTGAATGGTCGAGATACAAACCTGACTATCGGTTGCTATATAGTTTGATGTAAGGCGTTGAACATTATAGAACTCGGTAAATTTACGGTTGCTGTCGTTAGGTTGAAAAGCCATAAATTCCTGTTCAGCCTGTACTCCTAAATTTTTGGTATCAACCAGAAACAAAATTCGTTTGGCCTTGGCGAATTCAAGCAACCGATGAACAAAAGTTGCAGCTGTAAATGTTTTCCCAGACCCCGTTGCCATTTGAATAAGGGCTTTTGGTCTGTTTTTTTTAAAAGATTGCTCAAGGTTATTAATAGCCTTAATTTGAGCAGGCCGAAGCCCTGCTTCATTTAAAGCAGGAATATCTAATAATCTTGTTCTTAAACTTTTATCTTTTTGCAACCATTCAGCCAATGTTTCGGGTCTGAAGAACCAAAATAAATTTCTTCCCCTTGGCTTTGGGTCTCTTAAATCTCTAAAACGTGTAATTGTTCCCGTGCTTTCAAAAACAAAGGGTAGTGGGTCGTTATTTAAGTACTTTAATTTTGATTTAGCGTATACAACTGCTTGGTCTTCGGCTACGGTTAATTTATGTCCTTCTTCCTCTTTTTTGGCTTCAATTATTCCAACAGGCTTTTTGTCAACGAATAAAACATAGTCGGCAAATTTAGTCTCTGCTTGGTATTCTCTCAAAGCAATACCTTTACCTGCTCCTAAATCAACGTCTTTTTTCGATTGCACAAGCCAACCAGCTTCAATCAACATTTTGTCAATCTTATCTCTGGCTTTTTGTTCAGGATTTTGGTTCTTATCTTGTGTCATATTCTGTTAAAACCTATTCTTTATTTTAAAATTCTGCAATTTACAATTTTAGTTCCTATCTATCGGTGGTGCGTCGGCAAGAAAACTGCTCTTTTGCAAAATTCGGTCGTGTGTCGGTTTGTGCGGTTTGCAAATGTGCAGTTTTGTGCGTGGGCAATAATTTTCTATCCTTTGTCTTAATGCAGCAAACTTTCCTATCTGTCTGGTTTTATTCGCTTGCACACAACTCACTTATCTATACACCAAAGGTGCATTAATCATATCAAAAATAGTAAATATTGTTTACTATAAGGCATTTAATATAAAGACACATTGTGTTATGGTGTTATATCTTATACCTGTATGTATTTATATATCAGTAAATGATTACTTGAGAGCTCTTGGTTTAAGAAAATACCTACATTCCTAGCCGACCTGTGTGATGATATGGTTGATAAATACAATGTGGTTTTAGTTAAGTTGCAAATAATGAGGATGTATTGTTTAACGGGTAACCAATTTGTTGTTGTGCATATCTATTTAGGAGCAAATAGCAATGTTTTTGGAAAAGATAATCTTAAAGTGTTGATTAGTATATAAATTAACAATAAATTTGATAGATACCATTTCAGAAAACTGAAAAGGTAAGCCAACAACAGTAGGGAAGCATCAATACTTTTTGGTCAAAATTCATGTTGAAGGTAACACTAGGATTCTCTTTGCTGAGTCCCAAAACCGACAGAACAATAACTGTTAACGAAGTTTGGATACGATTGCAACTTTGTAATAACCAAAAATAGAGCTATGACGAAAAAGACTCTTTATTTAATTGGCATTGCACTAACTATAATTATTGGCACATACCTTTACGTAAGGTGTTGTTGCGATGCCAGAAAAAACACTGAAAACAGTCAATTGGCCAGCTTGTCGGACAAATACAGTGGTGCTCTTTCTGACAACAGATTTAGTTTAGGCACTAACGATTTTAGCTATAGCTGTGCTGACAACTTCCGATTTAGTAAGGATGGTTTTAACATCCTGTTACCTGTTGGTGATTCAATTGATATTGGGATAAATTCTGTAAAACAGTACCTGTTGAATAACCCTAATTTACAACTAGTAATTAAAGGATTGGCTGGTAGTGGTGAGAAAAACTCGTCTGCCGAAAGTGTTTTGGGAATGGCCAGAGCCACTAGCGTTAAAGATTACTTTGTATCAAAAGGTTTTGATGCTTCAAGAATTCTAACACTTGGAGATTTTAACGAAAACTTGACCGAAGAGGATGGAATGGTTTATGGCTCAATTAAATACGATGTTAAGCAGGCTGAACGTGTTGCCAACGCCGAAAATTTTGAAAACTTCAAAAAGAGCTATAATGCTAATCCAATATCTATTCGTTTTGAAACGAATAATGCGGAAGCTAAACTATCAGCTGATAACAGCCAAAGCATAGAGCAATTCTCAAGCAAGTTGAAGAAATACGGTAATGGTGAACTAACTATTACCGGACATGCAGATAATGTGGGTAGTAATGCTTATAACCTTACTCTAGGTCAAAAACGTGCAATGTTCCTTAAGGATTTGTTTGTAAAAAATGGTTTTGATGCGGCCATAATCAAAACTAAATCAAAAGGAGAGGAAGAGCCCATTGCAAATAACGACACCGAAGAGGGAAGGGCAAAAAATAGACGGGCAACAGTAACCATTGATTAATCATAAATAAAATTAAAAGCCATGAATATAATTTGTTTGTTAATCCCCATACTAATTGGGCTTATTTGCGCAATTCTTGGATACCTATTAGGTCGTTATTGCTTTCGCAAAAAGGAAATTGAGCCATTAACTGCTAAATTGAATACTTGCTCAGAGGAACTTCAAAATTGCAAAGATGAATTAATGGCTAGTAAAGAGAACGCAAAGAGATTATCGTCTCAAATTGCTGATCTTGAAAAGAAAAATAGCGCTCAGGACAAAAAAGTAGAACCTGTGATGCAACAATTTACATCAGATACTTTGTTGAAGGAAATTGATATTGAGGAGATTGAGGGTATAGGGCCTGTTATTGGCGAAAAATTACGCAGAGAAGGTATTAATTATACCCACCAGTATTTAGAAAGGACTAAAACCCCTGTACAACGAAAAAAATTAGCTGAGTTAACAGAACTTCCCGAAAAGCAGATTCTTAAATTTGCAAATATGACCGATTTGCTAAGAATAGAAGGTATTGATAATCAGTACGCTGAACTACTAGAGGCTTCGGGCGTTGACACTGTACCTGAATTGGCACAAAGAAAAGCAGAAAACTTAACCAAGAAGATGGAAGAGGTTAATTCCGAAAGACATCTTTGCAAAACTAATCCATCGTTAGAAGAAGTAACAAAATGGGTTGAAATAGCAAAGAGGCTTCCTAGGGTTATTGAATACTAACCGTTTGTAACTAGTTTTTAAAAGGAGTGTAGATTTTTTACACTCCTTTTTTATTGATTTAAAGGGCGTTAGTTACATGGGTCTGACTTTTACATTGTATAATTCCCTTATAGTTTCTATTCCCATTGTGCTATCGGCTACTTTCAATCTTTTTCTTAGCTTTGGTAAAAATTTGATGCAATGATAGGAACCCTTGTAAACGTTGCTGCAGTTGTGGTTGGTGGTGTGCTGGGACTAGTTTTTAGGTCGAAGCTACCTCAGAAGTACATTACCATCTTTTTTCAGGCTATTGGGCTTTTTACGCTGTTTTTGGGCTTTTCCATGAGCCTTAAAACCAACAATCCGCTATTGCTGGTTTTTAGCCTAATTCTTGGAGCCATTGTGGGTACAGCGCTATCGTTGCAGGGTAGGATGGAGCGTTTTAGCGAATCCATTCAGCGCAGGTTTAAGCTAAGCGGACAGCGCTTTTCCGAGGGGCTAGTGGTTTCCTTCCTTATGTTCTGCATGGGCTCAATGACCATTCTGGGCAGCATTGAGGAGGGGCTTGGTGGTGAGCCTAACCTGCTTTACGTTAAAAGCCTTATGGATGGTTTTTCATCAATTGCGCTGGCGGCATCGCTGGGTGTTGGAGTAATCCTATCCGCTGTTCCCCTGCTTATTTACCAAGGCGGATTAACGCTGCTGGCATCGCTACTTGGCGATAGCTTTACCTCTGTAATGATTAGTGAGCTTACCGCAGTTGGCGGAATTTTGCTTATTGGGCTAGGCTTAACTATTCTCGATCTTAAAAAGATTAATGTGCTGGATCTTCTTCCTTCGCTATTATTCATTGTACCTTTGGTGATATATTTTGCTTAGTTTTAATTGATTTTATTGATGGATAATAGAGTAGTAGAGCTTTCGCAGCTATTCAAACAAAAATATGGGGTTGAACCCCAACGGGTTTCGCCAATGCCCTTATCTGGCTCCGATAGGGTTTACTTTCGCATGTTTGGCGATAACTTTTCTGTAATAGGGGCTTACAATCCCAGTTTGGTAGAGAATCGCGCTTTTTTCTCCTTCACCAAAACCTTTCAAGGGCTAAGGTTGCCTGTTCCTGAGCTACTTGCGGTATCGGCAAATGAGAAGTACTACCTACAGCAGGATTTGGGCGATACCTCATTGCTTAGCCTTATCACTGCCGATTCGCCCAATGGCTTTGAGAACGTAAAGCCACTGCTTATTAATGTGCTAGAGCTGCTGGCCGAGTTTCAGGTTAGGGGGGCAAATGTTCTCGATTACTCGTTATGCTATCCCAAGGCCGATTTCGATAGGCGCTCCGTTATGTGGGACTTAAACTACTTTAAGTACTCGTTCCTTAAGCCTGCGGGTGTACATTTTAATGAGGATGAGCTTGAGGATGATTTTGAGTCGCTCACCAAGATGCTCCTTAACGATGATATGGAGTTCTTCCTTTACCGCGATTTTCAGTCGCGCAACGTTATGGTTACCAATGGTAAGCCCTACTTCATCGATTATCAGGGAGGGCGCCGTGGCCCATGCTTATACGATGTTGTGTCGTTCCTTTTCCAGGCAAAGGCCGGTTTTCCTCCTATGCTCAGAGCGGAGTTGCTGGATGTTTACCTAGCCAAGCTGGTATCATTAAGAAGCGTTGATAAGCTAAAACTTTGGGAGCGATTCCATCTTTTTGCCCTGTTTAGGGTGATTCAAACCCTTGGGGCTTATGGTTTCCGTGGACTATTCGAGGGGAAAGCGCACTTTATTCAGAGCATTCCTATGGCCATAGATAACTTGGTGTGGCTATCGGAGAATTCATCGTACTTACATGGTTTCCCATCACTATACAGTCTTATTGAGCCATTACGGGAAAAATTCCCGTTAGCAGGCGAACAAAACCATGATTTTGCTGGTTTAACAATCGATATTAGTAGCTTTAGCCTTAAAAAGGGCTACCCACAAGCCGATGCCCAGCATGGTGGCGGTTTTATTTTTGATTGCCGCTTTTTGCCAAATCCTGGACGGTTGCCAGAGTACCGAAACCTAACTGGTTTGGATGCCCCAATCCAAGGCTATTTGGAGTCGATGCCCGAAACGGCACAATTTGCCAATAGGGTAGAGGCCATTGTCCTTGAGGCGGTTGAGCAGTACCAACAGCGCGGATTTGAGCATTTATCCGTTGGATTTGGGTGTACTGGTGGGCAGCATCGCTCGGTTTACTTTGCGCAGTGGTTGGCAAATTTGCTTAGCAGCAAGGTAAATGTTAGGGTTAAGCTACAGCATGTTGAACTAGAGAAAATGGGAGACAAGTAATGAGCGAGAAGATGTGCGAGAAGGGAAAGCAAAAGGGAAATCCAGCAGAAAAGAAGTTCTGCTGTAAGAACTGCGGATTGGCATCAAATAAAGAGAAAAAGCTTTGTAAGCCTAAGAAGCAGTGATGGGGGCTAGTGTTTAGGGTTTAGTGTTTTGTTTTAGTACCAGAATCTTAAATTTTGAACCCATCTAAGGTCGAGACAAACCTTTTCTTTTTTACGATTCACGATTCACGATAAATCTTTCTCCTTCATCTTTTAACGTTTCACTTTTAACTATACAAATGCAATCCCTAATTCTAGCCGCAGGTCTTGGTACCCGATTAAAACCGTTAACCGATAGCCGCCCAAAGGCGCTTGTTGAGGTTGGGGGTAAAACCCTTCTTGAGCACCAAATTGTTCGCCTACGCGAGCATGGTTTTACCCGCATAGTGGTTAACGTACACCATTTTGCCCAGCAGGTTAAGGATTTTCTGGCATCGAATGATTTTGGGGTTGATATCGCCATCTCCGACGAGTCCAACCTACTTCTGGATACTGGTGGTGGCATTCTACATGCGCAGCATCTGCTTGCCAATGAGCCATTCCTTGTTCAGAACGTTGATATTTTTACCAGCATAAACCCACGGGAAATGCTGGAGTTTCACAGTAAGGGTAACGCAATGGCAACGCTTGCAGTGAGTAAGCGTATATCCTCTAGGATGCTTTTGTTTAACCCATCCATGCAGCTATGCGGCTGGCGCAACAGCAAAACAGGTGAGGTAAAGCTACCCCTAGGCGAGGTTCCCAACCTTACCGATTATGCCTTTAGTGGGGTACATGTTGTTAGTCCACAGTTTTTTAAAGAGGTTAAGCTTACTGGTGCCTTCTCTGTAATTGATGCCTACTTACAGCTCTGCAAGGAGCATACAATAAGCGGCTACCTGCCCCAGAATGGATTTGTGCTAGATGTGGGAAAACCAGAAAGCCTTGCAAAAGCGGAGGCGTTTTTGGCAGAGAGTGGGATGAAGTATTCTTAACTCTTCCCCTCCGGATCCAGCCTAAGAATCGTATCCTCAAGCATCTTCTTGTCGAGGTGGGTGTAAATCTCGGTGGTGAGAATAGATTCGTGCCCAAGCATCTCCTGTACGGCTCGTAAATCGGCTCCGCCCGATACTAAATCGGTGGCAAAGGAGTGCCTAAAGGTGTGCGGACTAATATTCTTTTGTATTCCTGCCTTGGCAGCCAACTTTTTAATGATGTTAAATACCATTTCGCGGGTAAGCTTTTGCCCCCTGCGGCTTAGGAATATTATGTTTTCGGCCGATTTGTCTATGGCCTTAAGCTTATGCCTAAAGGGAATGTAAAGGTCAATCTCCTTAATGGCGCGTGCGCTAATGGGAACCAGCCGCTCCTTATCGCCCTTACCAATAACCTTAATAAAACCCTCCTCGCGGTAAATATCGGTTAGCTTCAGGTTAATCAGCTCCGATACGCGCAACCCACAGCTGTAAAGGGTTTCAAGCATCGCTTTGTTTCTGTGCCCATCGGGTTTGCTAAGGTCTATTTCGGCCTGCATCTGGTCAATCTCCTCGCTGCTTAGCACCTCGGGGAGGTTTCGGCCAATTTTGGGGCCTTCAACTAGGTGGGTGGGGTCATCGTCAATAACCTCTTCAAGCATAAGGTACTTGTAAAATCCCCTTACACCAGAAAGGATGCGGGCTTGCGAGCGCTTATTTAATCCGCTGTTGCTTATAGACTCAAGAAAATCGCGAATGTTCTGTGTGGTCATGCTCTCTGGCTCAACGCCAATGCTCTCACCGTACTCCATAAGCTTGTTCACATCGCGCTTGTAGGCTGCAACGGAATTGTCAGATAGGGATTTCTCTATCCTAATAAAATTGATGTAATCAGTTATTGCAGCAGACCAACCCATGGAGTAAGATAAAGGTAAAACGTTAAACGATTTGGTAGCAGGTTCTTTGCTTTCACATTCGGGTGCTATGCTAACTGCATCAAATTAAAAAGGAACCAGCGTAACACCGCCGCAAATATAACTCGTTTGCGGACATTTTAGCCTAAAAATACAATCACAATAGAGGGCGTATTGCTAAAGGGTCTATCTTTGGGTATAATTTTAAACCCCACAAAGCAAGCGTATGTTAAAGAAAACCAAAATTGTAGCAACAATCTCCGATGCTCGTTGCGATGTAGAGTTTATTCGTCAGCTCTTTGATGCTGGAATGAACGTTGTTCGGTTAAACACCGCGCACCAAAATCTAGATCAGGCAAAAAAGGTAATTGATAACATACGAGCAGTATCTGAGCGTATTGCAATCCTTATTGATACCAAGGGGCCAGAGATTCGTACGTCATCAAAGGGAACTGCGTTTAAGGTAACCGAGGGAACGGAGGTGTTGGTAAAGGGAAATCCTGGCGGAGAGTCCTGCGAGGGATGCTTGTACGTATCGTACGAGGGTATTGTGAACGAGGTTCCCGTAGGCTCATCGCTACTTATTGACGATGGCGATATTGAGCTCTCTGTGGTGGACAAAATGCCCGATGCGTTGGTTTGCAAAACCGTAAACCATGGTACAATCAAGAATCGCAAAAGCGTAAATATTCCTAATGTAAGGATAAACCTTCCGTCGGTATCCGATAAGGATAGGCAGTTTGTAAAGTTTGCTATTGATAATAAGGTTGATTTTATTGCCCACTCGTTTGTGCGTAACAGCAACGATGTTAAGGAGATTAAGGCTCTAATTGATGAGCACAATAGCCCTATTAAGATTGTTGCAAAAATAGAGAATCAGGAAGGGGTTGATAATATTGATGAGATTCTGGACCATACCTACGGCATTATGGTTGCTCGCGGCGATTTGGGTATTGAGATTCCAGCCGAGCGCATTCCGGTTATCCAACGCAAGATTGTAAAGAAGTGCATTGAGGCCAAAAAGCCTGTAATCATTGCTACCCAAATGCTCCATACCATGATAGAGAACCCTAGGCCCACCCGTGCCGAGGTTAGCGACATTGCCAATGCAATCTATCAGCGTACCGATGCTATAATGCTTAGTGGCGAAACGGCCTACGGACAGTATCCACTGGAGAGCGTTCAGCTTATGACCCGCGTTGCACAGGAGATTGAGCGTGTTCTGGATCCCGATGTAAATACCAATATTGTGCGAATTAACAATGAGATAACTGCTACTCTGGCTCGTTCGGCCGTAAGAGCCTGCACCTCGTTACCCATTAAGGCCATTGTTGTTGATAGCTTAACTGGGCGCACGGGTAGGTACTTAGCCGCATTTAGGGGTAAGATTCCTGTTTACGCCATGTGCTACCGCGAGAATGTGATGCGCGAGTTGGCCCTGTCCTATGGTGTTTGGGCAGAGTATATGGAGCCACGCGATTCCCGCGATGGATTCCTATCGCACACAATTACCCACATGGTTTCGCAGGGTCGCATTACCCTTGATGATATGGTGCTGGTAATTGGTGGTAGCTTTGGCCCAAGCAATGGCGCCTCCTTTATGGAGATTAGCAAGGCTAGCGCTTTGGTGGTGAATAAGTAGTTGCACAATTTTATCAAAGGTTGAACGTTTGACGCCAAGTAATGCTTGACGTTGCACGTATCAATTACTAACCCCAAACACTAACCTATTTCAATGTCGAGATTTGCTCTGCTACTCCTTTTTTTAGCAACAACATGTACCCAAGTGTTCTCCCAGCGTATGCCAGAGCACTGGTATAGGTCGGTTGCTGCGTTTGAGAATGGGGAGCATAACCTTGCATTGGTTTATGTTGATTCTTGTCTTTCCAAGCGGCAAACTAATCCCGATTTCCTTTTGCTCAAAGGGCAAATTCTTTTTGCAATGGATAGTATAGACGCATCGTGGCAACTCTTTGCAAAAGCCGATGAGAACCGTAAGGGATTTGGTGCTTTGTGGCTAGCTAAGGTTGAGGCAATAAAGGGCAATGCCGTTAATGCCACCGCTTTTCTGGAGCAGCACCTTTTATCGGCTTATAGAATAAGCGAGAGTGCCATTGTAACCGATAGGGCTTTTGCTCCAATACTTGCCTCGGCTGAATGGAAAAAGCTGTGGCTAACCGATTGGTACAATAGCGCAGAGCGAACCGAATTTGAAGCCAGTTACCATATTGGCAAGGGTGAGTATGACCTTGCGCTTGATTTACTTAACGAACGGCTTGCCCGAAAGAGCAAGCGCAGCTCCTACTTGGCTCTCAGGGCACAGGCCTATTTGGGATTGCAGAGCTACAAAGCTGCTGCTGCCGATATTGCTGCGGCCATTCGCAAAAGCCGAAAAAGACATGAGTATAGGGCGTTATCGGCACAAATACTGCTAGCGCAGGGAAAGGGAAGGCAGGCAATGGAGCAGGCAGAAAAGGCTTTGGAGCTATCGGGAGGCGATCCTAAATACCTTGTTGTTAGGGCAGAGGCAAAGTTGCTACTAGGCGATAAAGAGGGCGCATATTCCGATTTCCAAACCTACCTGACCTATTACCCAAAAGATTTTGGCGTACTTTATAGCTATGCAGCGGTTGCCTTTGAGGTGCAGGCATATGTTAGCGCATTAAAGAGCATAAACCCATTAATAGCGCTGCAACCCCGAAATACCGATTATTTAACCCTTAGAGGATTGTGCTACCAAAGGATTGGCAACGCTAAGCTAGCCATTGAGGATTTCTCACGGGTTCTTTCCATTCGTCCGCTAAGCGCAGAGGTGTTAGTTAATCGAGCCAATGCCTACAGTTCTATTGGGGAAAAAGAGAAAGCCTGTTCCGACTTGAAACAGGCTTCCGAATTAGGTCTATTCAAAGCTCAGGAGCTTTTCTATAATCGGTGTAGGCGGTGAGGTTGTTTGGTTTTGTTACATGTTACGAGTTACCATGGAAGAGTTTTAGTGTGTGGTGTTTAGTGTTTTGTTAGTTTATAATCTAACGTCTAGCATCTTTCTCCTTTAACTTTTAACTTTAACCTTTTACATCTCTCATCTAAAGATTTACTCCTTAAAAACTCTTCTCAGCTTGGCCTCAATCTGTTTGGCGTTGGATGGTTTGGATATCACCTGCAGCTTATCGTTAAGCATATAGAACTTAGGGGTTTCATCAACATGGTACATTTTAAGCAGCTTGCTAGCTCCATCGTCGGGCTCAATAGCATTAATCCAGTTTGCCTGATGCTCCTTCACTAGTTGTTCCCAAAGGCTGCGTTCCTCATCAATGTTTATAGCAATAACCTCAAATCCTTTGGCTTTATACTCTTCGTAAATTTTTACAACTTCTGGTAGCTCCTCTATGCAATGGGGGCACCACGACGACCAGAACATTATTAGCTTGTACTTAGCATTAACCTTCGATAGCTTTAGCTTTTTCCCTGTAAGCGATTGGAACTTAAAATTGGGAGCAACAGAACCCACCCAAAGCCCTTGTCCCTTTTTGTCCATTGGGGTAACTTTGGGAAAACTTGGGGTGTTTAGGTACCATTCGGTTTGCTCATAGCCAGAATCATAAAAACCATCTTTTAACGACTCTCTAAATGTTGCAGCAATTTCGTGACTTAAATCCTTGTTAAATAGATTGCTAATTCCTTGGGTGAATGCGCTATCCTGTTGTTCCTTATCCAGATTGTCGTTCATTAGAAGCTCTGCGTATCCCCATAGTCTTGAGAGTAGCGCTGCCGATGAGGTTAGCCTATTATCGGTTAAATCGATATTGTCCCACCATTGCTGTAGCTTGCTTGCTTTGGTTTGGGACTCATCCAGAATAGGGGAAGTAACAGGTGTTATATCAAGGTAAATTAGCTTAGCCGCTAGTAGGTTCTCCTTTTTTGAGGCAAGCGCTTTGGCTTCCTCGGCATAGCTGCTCTCTACCCTATACTTCTCCGATGTTAAAACGGAGTGAAACATGCTACCCTCCGAGTAAAAATCCCGTAGTGAGTTAATGTGCCATGCTTGCTGTTTGTAGCGTTTTTTTAGCTTAACAAAGGCTTGGAATACCTTATTCTCGTCCGACTCAATAACCGTTAGGCTATCTTCTGGCGCATAAACTATGGTTTTAATTTTAATGGTGGGCTCGTTGCTTACAAGTAGGTCGAAGGCAGTGTTTTTACCAACCACAATTTTGTAAATCCCTTCCTGGTGGTACTGGGGTAGGGTAAAAGAAAACTCGCCCTGAGTTTTTTGCCATGTAGAATCAACAAAAATTGTTTTATCGGCTTGGTAAATGTAAAGCTTTGCCAGTGGGCTAAAGCTTTGCTCAATGGTGATATCGATGTTTGTTTGGGCAAATAGATTTGATATTGCCGCAAGCAGCACAAACAGTAATATAGTGGTTTTATGTCTCATAGGGGTGATTTTTTACGTTTCAAGGTATTTCCAAATTTTCTCTTTTAGCTCTAGTGGATTAAATGGCTTAAGCACATAATCGTTCATTCCAATGGCGTAAAGCTTTTTCTGAACATCCTGCATTGCCGATGCTGTTAGCGCCACAATTGGTGTTTTCCGATGTCGGGCATCAGCTAGTCCCCTAATTTTCTCTGTAGCCTCATAGCCATCCATAACAGGCATCTCTAAGTCCATTAGAATAAGGTCGTAAGGGTTATTGCTGTGCAGGTCAAGGGCAATTTGTCCGTTCTCGGCATGGTCAACCATTAGCCCCCATTTAACTAGAAACTTCTCGGCAATAATCTTGTTAATCTCATTGTCCTCAACCAAAAGAACACGGTGCGCTTTACTAAAGTCTTTGGCTGCTTCTTGTACTTGGGGCTTTTCCTCTTCTAGCGAGCGGTGCTTAACCTTATAGGTTAGGCTAAAAAAGAATTTACTCCCTAGGTTAGGCTGGCTTTCAACCTGAATGCTTCCGCCCTGTAGCATAACCAGTCGCTGCGATATGGCAAGACCTAGGCCTGTACCTCCAAACTTTCTGGAAGTATCGCGGTGTGCTTGCGTAAATTCCTGAAAAATAATGCTTTGTCGTTCCTTTGATATGCCAATGCCAGTATCTGTTACCGAGAAGTATATGGTAGCAGTGCTTTTTGTTTGCTTAACCAGCTTTACCCTAAGTGTAACTTCGCCAGTGTCGGTAAACTTAATGGCGTTACCAATAAGGTTAGTTATTACCTGGTTCAGCCTAACTCTGTCGCCAACAATTAGCGAGGGAACGTCGGGTGCTACTTCGGCACTAACCGTTATGCCTTTTTGTGTTGATATGCTTTTAAAGCTGTTTATAATATTAGTGGCAAGCTGCGTTACGCTAAACTCTTCTTTAATTAGCTCTACCTTTCCCGCTTCAATTTTGCTAAAATCGAGGATATCGTTAAGTAGGGCAAGCAGATTTTCGGCCGAGAATTTAAGCGTGCGCAGGTTTTCCATTTGCTCAGGCTTAGGCTCTTCCTGCAGCAGGATATTTGTCATCCCAATTACCGCATTCATTGGGGTTCTAATCTCGTGGCTCATGGTGGAGAGAAACTGCTCCTTGGTTTTGCTCGCCTCCTCGGCTAGCTCTTTTGCCCTAATTAGCTCAATTTCCTGTTGCTTGCGGTCGGTAATATCAACCATAATGCCCATGTATCGCGATAGCTTCCCGTTGCTAAAAATGGCGTTAATGTGGGTAAGAGCTGGGAACGATTTGCCATCGCTGCATTTGGCCTCAAGTTCCATAATGGGTAAATCGTTTTGCCCTTTACAAACGGATAGTGTGGTTATCAGCTTCTTTTTAAGGCTGCTCTCAAATAGATCCTCAATCTTAATGCCTTCGGCGAGTTGTTTTTGTGTGTAGCCCATCGACTTAAGTAGGTAGTTGTTGGCAAAGGTGATGGTACGCCCTGCATTTGCCTCAAAAACCATTTCGGGTAGGAGCTCCGATAGCTGGCGAAAGCGTTGCTCTGAGACCTTTATTGTATCCTCGGCTAGCTTGCGTTCGTAACCCGACGAGATGATGTTGCACACGCTTTGCAGCAGCTCCTTATCGCCATCGGTTATTGTTTTGCTAAGGGATTCAAACGTAAAACCAATAAACCCAAACCTATGATTTCCGCCAATTAGCGGGTAAATGTAGCTTGCTTGGGTGGCACTGGTACCAATGTTTAGCTGTAGCAGCTTCTTTAGCAAATTGTTGTTATGATGCGAGAAAAGTCCTGTTGGCTCTACCGCATTGCTCGAGGTGGGGTATGTAACTATTTTAGGGAGTTTTTGGGTCTTTTTGTGTTTATTCCACTCTACCTTTAGCTTGGTTGCTAATCCTCCTAGAGAGTCTTCGTACAAAAATACGCTACTTATACCTGAATATGTTCCAATTAGATCCAAGGTTTGGGCTATTTTTTCCTGAAAGCTCGATAGGTTATTAAACGTGTACGATATGTCGGATATAATTTTTTGCCGTTCCAAGCTTCGGGCAATATGGTACTCGGCTAGCTTGCGTTGGGTTATATCGCTCATCACAACAAGCATGCACTCAGTATCCCTTATGTTAACCGTTTCGGCAGAGAAGAGGCTTGTAATGGAATCCTTTCCCTTTGGATTTATTCTTACCTCAATATCGGTAACCTTTCCTTTTCGCTGTACCTCCCTTTTAAGGATTTCTCTTCCTTGTACATTTTCAAAAATGCCAAGGTCAGCCGATGTTTTTCCAATTATTTCCGAGTATTGCAGCCCCGTGGCGTTTAAAAACGCCTCGTTAACATCTATGTAGCGCCCCTCTTCAAGGGTGCTGATGGTCATCATTACTGAGCTGGACTGGAACGCCTTTGAGAATTTCTCCTCCGATAGCCTAATTTCCCTTTCGGCCTCTATCCGCTCCGATATGTCCTGCGAAATGGCGTAAACCACGTTCTGGTTACTCCACTTGCCCTTAACAAAGCGGATCTCAACGGGAATGTACTTGTTTTTTGATGTTGATATAGATGTTGTTATGGTCTCTCTTGAGCCATCAAAGGCCGTGCTTATTAGCTGCTTAACCAGCTGGCGATCCTTGTCGTGGCAAAGGGATGGAAACGATTTAAGCATCATCTCGTGCTCTAGGAACTCCAACCTGTTAGCCACAGCGTTGTTGGCATGTATTACGTTGCCGTTAGGGTTCAGAATACAAATAAGATCCTCAAGGTTATTAACAAGGGTTCTAAAGTTCTGTTCCTCCTCGGCAAGTTTTTCCTCGGCTTCCTTTTGCGAGGTTATATCGTAGCATGAGTCCAGTAGGGCGGGTTTTCCGTTCCAGTCTATAACGGAAACGTTAGACTTTAGCCAACGGGTTTCGCCTGTAAAGGTTGATATTCTGAATGTGTACGAGTTTGATCGCTTTTGGGTAATTTCTGCAAAGCTATTCTGGAATAGAAGCCTAATAAGCTTACGATCCTTGGGGTGTACTAAATCCAAATAGTTGAGCTGTGCTATTGCCGATGGCGAATAGCCAAACAGAGATGAGAACTGCTTATTCTGGTAAACAACCTTAAAATCTTGAATAACGCAGATTCCTCCAACGTTCTTCTCAATTAGGCTTTTATTAGTAAGTAGCTCCTTTTTTAATCGTTCATTCTCTGCTTTTAAGCGGATAATCTCTTCGGTGGAATCCATTTGCAGCAAGCCCAGCTTTTGTTCGAACTAACGCTAAAAGTATGAAAAAAATGTCAAATAGCAAGTAGTTCTAAGCCTTTGGTTGTGCGTATAACTGTGGATGGAAAGTTGTGTTAAGTCAAAATGGCACGATAATTCTTTTTTTTGGTGTCAAAATGACCTGTTTTGCTAATTGGCATTCGAATTGAAATATGCTTACCGAAACCAGTTAAGTAGGTTTCTAAAAACTGTGGATGTTTAACTAAAATAATTGGAGGATTAAGCCATGTTACCATCACTAAAACGTAAATCGATGTTTCCAACCTTTACCGATGAGCTTTTCAGCGATTTCTTTAATCCAAGCTTCTTAGATAGCACCGAGAAGGGAACCATGCCAGCAGTAAATGTTTACGAAGGCAAGGATGAGTTTACCATTGAGGTTGCTGCTCCCGGATTGGAAAAGAAGGATTTCCAAATCAACCTAAACAACAATGTTTTGGAGATTTCTAGCAGCAAAGAGGCAAAGAGTGAGTACAAGGAGGAGAACGTAATGCGTCGTGAGTTTAGCTACACCTCGTTTAAGCGCTCGTTTACTCTGCCTGAAACGGCCAACACCGATGCTATTAAGGCTTCCTATAGGGATGGAATTCTTGATGTTAAAATTCCTAAAAGGGACGAGGCTAAGGAGAGGCCAAGTAGGCAAATAGCCATATCGTAACGGGTGTAGCGTATGTTAAGCAAAAAGGCGAGTGGGGTTACTTCCCGCTCGCCTTTTTACTTTGAGCCAGTTTCTCGGCAGCCTTTTTTAGCTTTGGATACTCCTTGCACAGCTCCTTTATACCGCATTCCTCGCATTTGGGTTTGCGGGCAATGCAAACGTATCGTCCGTGAAGAATTAGCCAGTGATGCGCTATGGGCAGCAGCTCCTGCGGTATATGCTCAACCAGCTGCTTCTCTGTTTCCAGTGGCGTTTTTGCGTTTTGTGTTAACCCTATGCGTCTCGATACCCTAAAAACATGCGTATCTACCGCCAGTGCTGGAGCGTTAAAGGCAACCGATGCCACTACATTGGCCGTTTTGCGTCCTACACCTGGGAGCTTTTGCAAATCGTCAACCGATTGGGGTACTACGCCATTAAACTCTTCGACCAACTTTTTTGCCATGCCTAATATATTCTTAGCCTTGTTGTTGGGGTAGGAGCACGATTTTATAAGTTCAAAAATATCCTCAACGGTTGCATTGGCAAGAACATCAGGAGTTGGGAATTTTTTAAAAAAGGCAGGAGTAAGCATGTTTACTCTTTTATCGGTGCACTGTGCCGATAGTATGGTGGCAACAATTAGCTCGTAGGGTGATGTATGGTCAAGCTCTGTTTCGGCAACAGGCATGTTCTCCTTAAAGTAGGCAATAACCTTCTCAAATCGCTCTTTGCGTTGCATGGTAGTTGGTTAAGTGGAAATGATTTTTAGCTCTGGCTTAATAGCAATCCTATTTCGCTTATTATTGTTGCAACAATTTTTCTGTTGCCCCCTCTATGCCTAAACTCACAAAGGTAAATGCCTTGCCATGTGCCCAGTGCTAATCGTCCGTTGCTAATGGGAATGGTTAAGGAAAAGCCCGTTAGTGTGGCTTTTATGTGTGCGGGCATATCGTCAATTCCCTCAGCAGTATGGTTAAACCAAGGGGTGCCTTCGGGCACAAGCTTGTTGAAGAACGTGTTAAGATCCGTTCTAACATCGGGGTCGGCATTCTCATTTATGGTTAATCCTGCCGATGTATGCTTAATAAAAAGCGTTAGCTGCCCCATCTGGGGTAGTGGCGGTAGCTGGTGCAAAATTTCATCGGTAATAAGATGGAAACCTTGTTTGTGCTCCTCTAGCACTATATCAACTTGTGTTACCATATCCTAAATGAGTGGGTGAACTTTTTGGTGAACAAAGTCGAAGCAGAAGTTCTCAATCTCGTCTCGTAGGTCGGCATAAGCCTTTTTGATCTCCTTCTCGGGTAGGTTTAGCTTGTTAACATCAGGAAACCCAAAGAAAAATATTTCTGGTGAACCGCTAAATGTTGGAAGCTGCTTGGCTATGTCGTCGCTAAGGCAAATTACGTAGTCAAACTCCTCGTTTGTAAGGGTATCAATGCTTTTAGGTTGATACCTAGATATGTCTATAATAGCCTCCGACATGGCATTTGCCGCCTCCAGATCCAACGGTTCTGGCCATAATCCTGCACTGCTTACGGTGCAATGCCCTTTCCCGTAGTACTTTAACCAGCCTTCGGCCATTTGGGATCGGCACGCATTATTGTTCGATATTACTAGTATTCGTTTCATTACAATGGTTTTTATGTCTCGGTAGCTCTCTTAATCCGATTGAAAAATAAGGTAACTCTAGCTATTAGGCAACAGGAACAATCTATTTTTTAGCAACAATTCATATCTTGGCACAATTATTTTCCAAGGTAACAGTTTATCAAGCATCAAGTTTAATTATCAACCCCTACATAGCACATGTTTTTACGTTACTTTTTTTCGCTATTTCTACTTCAGGTTCTCTTTGTGGGGAGCATTATGGGTCAAAGTAAAGGCGTGGTTAAAGGGGCTGTGGCCGACTCATCGGGAAAGGCTATAGAGCTGGCAAGCGTGGTTTTGGCAAATACTGTAACAGGCGTAACCACAGCTGCCGATGGGCGTTTTTTCCTTGAGCTAGAGCCTGGCGAGCATTTACTGGTAGTATCGTGTGTTGGCTACGAGCGTAAGGAGCAGCGAGTTAGGGTTGCTGCTGGTGCTACCGTGGAGGTTAACTTTATTTTGGAATCGCAAAATCAGCAAATTAGTGAGGTTACCGTAACTGGCGATCAGCGGGTTTTTAGCAGCATTGAGCGTATCAACATAAAGGATTTTGGTGTGGTGCCCAACGTATCGGGCAATTTCGAGTCCATACTTAAGTCTATGCCTGGCGTATCGTCGTCAAATGAGCTCAGCTCACAGTACTCGGTTAGGGGTGGTAACTTTGACGAAAACTTGGTGTACGTAAACGATGTTGAGATATACCGCCCATTCCTTGTTCGCTCTGGGCAGCAGGAGGGCATTAGCTTTATAAATCCCGATATGGTTTCGGGGGTAGAGTTCTCGGCCGGAGGGTTTGCTGCGGAGTATGGCGATAAGATGTCGTCGGTTCTAAACATAAGGTACAGGCGTCCACAGGAAATTGCATCTAGCGTTAGCTTTAGCCTGCTTGGCGCAAATGTATTTACCGAGGGGGCTACCAAATCGGGAAAGCTAAGCTGGTTGGCTGGCTACAGGTACAAAACCAACCAGTATCTTCTAGGAACGCTTGACGAGAAGGGGGAGTACCGTCCCAACTTCTCCGATTTCCAAACCAATATCTCCTATAAAATAAGTCCAAGGCTAACTGTGGCCTTCTTGGGAAACTACTCGCTAAATAGCTACAAGTTTGTTCCCACGGTTAGGGAAACTCGCTTTGGTACATTTCAGAATGCTTTGCAGCTAAAGGTGTACTACGAGGGGCAGGAGGTTAACCGTTTTGAGTCGTCGCAGGGTGCTCTTTCCTTTGAGTATCGCCCATTGGATGCGTTAACACTAAAGGTAATTGCTAGCGGTTTTACCACTTTGGAGAGCGAAACGTTTGATGTGCTTGGGCAGTACCTTTTAAATGAGCTCGATAATACGCTGGGCTCATCGTCCTATGGCGATAGCCTCATTAATGTTGGTATTGGCGGATTTCTAAATCACGCCCGAAACTACTTAACAGCCAATGTGGGGACTGTAGAGCATTTGGGCTCGTTTATTACCGATGGGAACTCACTAAAATGGGGCGTTGGCTACCGTTTTGAGCAAATAGACGATGAGCTTAGCGAGTGGGAGCTAATAGACTCATCGGGCTATGCAAAGCCCTATAACGGCGAGAACTTGGAGCTAAGCTATGCCTCACGTGCAAACAACTCCTTACAATCTACCCGTTTCTTTGGCTTTGTTCAGGAATCTGTTCCTTTCGATATATGGGATATTGCCTTTACAGCCACAGCAGGGCTGCGATTCTCGCACTGGAGCTACAACAACCAGTTCTTGCTAAGCCCAAGGGCATCCATATCGGCAAAGCCACATGGCTCTAAACTAGCGTTTCACCTATCGGGAGGCGCATACAACCAAGCGCCGTTCTACAAGGAGCTGCGCAATAGCTTAGGTAAGCTAAACCCCAATTTACGAGCGCAAAAATCGGCTCATCTGGTTTTTGGTACCGAGTACCGATTTAGCGCATGGGATAGGCCATTCCGATTATCAACGGAGATGTACTACAAGTGGCTATCCGATATTGTTCCCTATAAGGTAGATAATGTGCGTATTAGGTACGCTGCCCAGAACCTAGCTCAAGGGTATGCCATGGGGATTGACCTTAAGCTTAATGGTGAGTTTGTACCCGGGGCGGAGTCGTGGGCCAGCGTTTCCGTTATGCGAACCGAGGAGGATATTTTAACCGATAGCTATTCTGACGCAAGTGGGAATGCGGTTTACCCGGGGCACTACCCACGGCCAACCGATCAGCGTGTAAATATGGCTCTGTTCTTTCAGGATTACTTGCCAGGTAACAACACGTTTAAGGTTCACCTAAGTGGCTACTATGGTACGGGATTGCCGTTTAACATTCCAAAATTGGAGCGGTACGATTTGGTTTCGCGCATGCCCGCATACAAGCGTATTGATATTGGGTTTACCAAAATTCTTAAAAACGCTGAGGGGTTGGGTTGGTCTCGCCTTAAAGGGATTACTTGGATTAAGGAGCTATCCGTAAACGCAGAGGTTTTTAACCTTCTCCAAATTAGCAATACGGTTTCCTACTTATGGGTTGAAACGGTTGGGAATCAGTCGGGGCAATCGGGGCTAGTTGCTGTGCCTAACTACCTAACATCAAGAAGAATAAACGTAAGCCTTACGGCTAAATTTTAGCGCAATACGCTAAAGAGAATCGGTAATCCAAAAAGTTAAAATCAGCATAAATATATAGCCCCTAAAACTTTAGGCGCTTAAAAAGGTAATTTAAAAAAGCTTAGGATGATCCTGATCAAAGCGCTGTAAGACCTTTGATATTACAGCTTCCCGAAGAAACTTCGACTTATTCGTAATCCTATACCTCTTGCAGTAAATATCAATAGCCTCCATTTCGCTGGTATTGAATAGCACCTCTTTTCTATGTACCCGTTTTAACTTGTCGTTATTAAAACCTGGTCGTGTATATGCCGATTTTGCCAAAGCCTACAAAATTTGGATTTTCCACAAAGAAAGCAGTTTGTAGAATACAAAAGAATTGTTTGAGAGCCAAAGAGATTAACAAAAATCAAAAAGTTTTTAACAATTTGATAAACGAAGCCCCTAATTGCACCTCCTAACAGCATGATATTTTGTTAGTTCTCCTTTTTTCCTTATTTTTCATCAACACTATGCTTTTTTTGGCCTATGAATACAAAAAGTAAGCAAAAAGATGTTGGACTAAGCTCTAACGCATATTCTAATGGCGATTCCAATATTTCAATACTCAGCATAAAGCGTCCTACCGCTATTTTTGAGGTGAGAGCAGCTAAACGGTCTAACCTATCAGGGGTGTTCCCCTTAGTAGAGAATGCTGCTTTTAAGGATATTACCAGCAAGTACTCCCTTTGTAGCTGTACCTCCAATTTTTGGAGTTTTGTTGATAAGAAAACGGCGCAAGGCGATTTTACTCCATCGCATAAGTATATAGTTAACGATTTTATTTTCATCGATTTGGATATTTCTCCTCTCGGGAACAATAGGTACCTACTACTTTGCACCGAGAGGCATGGCGCTGCAAGCGATACCGAAACGGCCAGCCACATGAAATTCTTAACCCTTTTTAGCGAGGGTTACTGGATTTGGGATATCGAAAAGGGAATTATAGAGCCCGATGCTACAGTTAAGGAGGCGCTAAAGGGCTCTGTATTTAAGTTTGACGGGAAGAATACCGAGCTGTTTAGTATTATTCATGCCAATGATAGGAAGCAGCTAAGCGCTTCAATTAAGCGCTTAGTAAAGGGCGAGGCCGATAGGTGCGAAATAGAGTTTAGGGTAATGATTAATACATCCCAATGGCAATGGCGACTAGGGCGCTGGGCGGTGTCGAAAAGGAACAAGCAAGGCAAACCCACAGAAATAATTGGCGTTACCCTTGATATAGATGAGAATGTACGGAATAGGCTTTTGTTACACCAATCGGAGCATAGGTTGCGCCGCGCGCAATCAATTGCCCGTATTGGAAGCTGGGAGAGCGATCCTAAGCTCCTTAAAGCCTACTGGTCCGACGAGGTTTACCACATCCTTGGCTTTGAGGTAGGTTCCGTTGTGCCATCAATAAAAACTATTTACAAGTATATTCATGCCGATGATTTTGCTCGGCTAAAGGAGCAGATAAGCAGCATTGCAACATCATCAGCTGTTAATAAGCTAGAGTACGATGTGCGCTATAAGGGTATCGACAAGCAGCGCAAGATGATTCGCTTTACCTTTGAGGCGGTAAGGGACAGCAAAGGTGATGTTGATATGTGGCAGGGCGTTGTACAGGATGTAACCGCGCTTCATAAATACGAAAGTAGCCTTAAGCAGGAGCGCGACAACCTTACTAACCTTATTAATAACATCCCAGCTATTGTGCTAGCAACAAGCTCTAAGGGCGAAATTGTTTTCTGGAATAGGAGCGGAGAGCTCATTACGGGCTACTCTACGGATGATGCCGTGGATAACCCAAGCTTATTCTCATCGCTATTCCCCGATAGCGCCGCACGCCGCGAGATGAAGCGAAACCTAAAGGAGTCGGCCGGCTCCTCGCTGTCGTGGGAAAATCAGATTACAACAGCATCCGGAGCGCATCGGCATATTTTATGGGCAACGGTTAGCGATTTTGTAAAGCTAGATGGGTGGCACGCCATTGCCATAGGGTACGATATTACAAAGCGTAAGCAGGCCGAGTCCATGCAGGAGCTTAATAGGAAGAAGCTGGAAGCCCTTTCCGAAACGGCTATCGACTTTGTTGGGATGCCAATAAACGAGAGCATTTACCATTACGTTGGTACTCACCTGGAACGGTTCTTTCCAAAGCCAACCTACATTGTTTTCTCTTTCGATTCTCAGAATAGCTTTGTAAGCGTTGAGGGGGTTTATGGTGTTAGCATAGAGCTGTGGAACAAGGTGCTAGCCTCCCTTGGATGGAATCCCATTGGCAGGCGTTTCCCCTTGTCGCAAGAATCCATGGATACCTACCTGCGTGGAAAAATGACAAAGGTTGATGCAACCCTATTCGATTTTGCCGATGGCGTGCTGTCGGTAGGAGCCGCAAAGGAGCTAGAGCGCTTGTTGGGAGTGGGAAAAATATCTACCATAGGTATGATTAAGCATGAGCACCTGTATGGTGGCGTTATTGTTTTTGCTGATGACGATTGCCTTGAGATGGATTTTTCGCTCGTGGAGGGGCTTGTGAGCCAAGCATCTGTGGCGCTATATAGGCAGGAGCTTGAGAATCAACTTATTGATGCCAAGAATAGGGCCGAGCAATCGGATAGGCTAAAATCGGCATTCCTTGCCAATATGAGCCACGAGATACGCACCCCAATGAATGCCATTCTGGGCTTCTCGCAGCTACTAGCCATGCCTAGCCTAAGCGACGATAAACGCCTAGTTTACACAGAAATTATCAACAATAAAGGGAACATCCTAATAAAGCTTATTAACGATATTATTGATGCCTCTAAAGTAGAGGCTGGGCAGCTAACTGTTGTGCTCAATCCTTTCAACCTAAATAAGCTACTGGCTAATATTAACCTGTTCTACCAAAAGGAAAAGGTATTCCAGAATAGGGAGAATGTGGAAATTCGATTGGTAATACCCAACAAGGAGGATGCCCTGGAGTTTCTTTCCGATGAGGGGCGCATTGAGCAGGTGTTTACAAACCTAATATCCAATGCATTAAAGTTTACTGAGCGTGGGTTTATTGAGTTTGGGTACTCGCTTAATGAGTCTCACCTAAAATTCTATGTTAAGGATTCGGGTGTTGGAATTCCAACTGATATGCAGCAGGCAATTTTTGATAGGTTCCGTCAGGTTGACTCTGAAACTACAAAGAATTTTGGGGGCACGGGACTTGGCCTAGCCATATCAAAAGCAATAGTGAACCTTTTGGGTGGGAGCATTTGGGTAGAGTCTGAACTTGCCGAGGGAGCCACCTTCTACTTTACCATACCCTACAACTCAAGTACGCTTCATAAGACAGAATCGCTACCCGAGGTGGAACTGGTTGATGATGTTTTACCCGACTGGAAAAACAGGGTGGTTCTTATTGCCGAAGACGAGGAGGTTAACTACATCCTTCTTAGTGAGCTGCTAACTCCTACAGGAGTTACGCTGCTATGGGCAAAGGATGGAGCGCAAGCAGTTGAGCTAATTAAGAAGCTTAAACGGGTTGACCTAATTCTAATGGATATTAAGATGCCCGTAATGAATGGTTATGCGGCTACACTGGAGATTAGGCAGGTAAACCCCCATATTCCAATTATTGCCCAAACCGCCTATGCGTTTAGCAACGATAAGCAAAAGGCCGAAGCCGCAGGTTGCAACGACTACATTACAAAACCT
Organism: Bacteroidales bacterium; assembly: GCA_016931855.1. GTDB lineage: Bacteria > Bacteroidota > Bacteroidia > Bacteroidales > Tenuifilaceae > UBA5206. Next base: position 79,393 of record JAFGDZ010000079.1, on the reverse strand, counting down.
ATTTCGAGCGCTGAGCTAATTGCCAAAATGAGTAGGTTCTTGGGAGACTAGGCACATACAAAAGAGGGTATTCAAAAAAATGAATACCCTCTTTTGCGTGTACTTAAATGGCTATTTTACAGGGTCGTAACCTAGTGTTTTGCCCTTGTGCGTGGCAGGAATCCCCTTATCCATCCACTCTGGCATTGGAGTATCCTTTAGGTAATAGTCAAAGAATTGCTGCATTCTAATGGTCCAGTCCACTCTGTTGGCACGGCGAACAAGGTTGTGCGCATCGTCGTTGTAGTTAACCATCCAAACTTGCTTGTTCAACCTACGTAGCGCAAGGAAATACTCAATTCCTTGGTACCAGGGTACTGCCTCATCGGCATCATCGTGGCGAATAAGCAGTGGGGTGTTAACCCTAGGAGCAAAGAACAGGGGTGAGTTCTCAATGTAATGCAGTGGGCGCTCCCACAAAGAGGCTCCAATGCGGCTTTGGGTGCGCTCGTACTGGAACATCCTTGATAGTCCGCTTCCCCAGCGAATACCGCCATAGGCGCTAGTCATATTGGTTACAGGTGCACCCGCCGATGCTGCCTTAAACAAATCGGTTTGGGTTACGAGGTAGGCAATTTGGTATCCGCCCCAGCTCTGACCCTGAACGCCTATGCGTTGTACATCGGCAAATCCGCGATTAACCATGGCCATAGTTCCTGAAATAATGGCATCGTATGCGCCGCGGCCAGGTAACCCTTCGGTGTACTTAATGTCGGGCATAAAAACCAGATAACCATTACTAGTGTAGAATGTTGGGCAAATTACAGAACGGCCAGGTGCTGGTACGTGGTGGCGGTTTAGGTCGTCGGTGTGCCGCTCGTAGAAGTAAACCATCATGGGGTACTTCTTATTGGAGCTGTAGTTCTCTGGCTTGTAAAGAAGCCCTTGAATGGTATCTCTATTAAAATCGACCCAGGTAACCTGTTCTACCGATCCCCAAAGGTACTTCTCCATTTGTGGGTTTGCGGTACTTAGCTTGTGGGTGTTGCTAAAGTTTGTGGAGCTGGTCCATAGGTCGCCAAACTCAGCAAACGATTGCCTTGTAAAAATAAGCTGCTCGGCATTGCGCGCCTTGGCTGCAAACCGGTATATGTAGCTACCCTCTATAAGTTGCTTTGGAGCCGATTTGGCCAAAAGGGTTAGCGTGGCAAACCCAGCATCTTTGGTAATGTTATTGAAGGTGGTGAGTAGAATTTCCTTTTGGGAGTCCATATATACGGCCTCGGGGTCGGTATGCTCAACGCGGTAAGTTATGTTTTTCTCTTTTCCTGCGGTGATGCGTTTAGGTGCATTTTTCCCCGTTGCATCAAGTAGCCATATATCGTGCTGTTCGTAAGCAAGGAACTGGGTTCCATTCTCTAGCCATCCTGCCATTCCGTATGGATACGGTTCGCTGGGTACATCGTTTAGCACATCGTAGAACTTGGAGCCTTGCATTGCGCATGTTAAGCATTGGGTTTTGGCATTCTTAATGGTGTAGGAGTACCAGTTGCTATCGGCTGGTTGGTAAAAGGCAATATGGCTTGCCGCTGGCGATAGGCTAACGTATCGGCCTGCGCCTTTTATGGCCAGCTTCTGCTCTCCTGTTTTGAGGTTTACTGTGTAGTAGTCCGCTGCCGATGGGTAATCCCATGTCATGGCATATAAGTATGGTGTGTTATCAATGCCAAGGGCGTATGGAGCATCCCCGTTGTTAGCTAGCCTAACCTCATCCATCTTTTTGTTGGCGAGTTGAACAAAACTTTTGTCCTTTATGTGGTAAACGGCAAGGTACGACTGCTCCTGAAGCCTTTTAAGCATCACCTTTTGCTGCGTTTGCAGTAGGGTGTCGGTGTAGCTCCACAGGTCGAATATGGCCTTCTCGTCATCGGTAAGGGTATCTTTTGGCTCTTCTACAGGTTTAGGCATGGTGTACACAAAAAGCTTATCGGCCTTTTTGGAGTAGAATGGCGATTTGTAGCTGCTAACCACCCAGTTGTTAGGCATGCCCTTAGTATCAGCAAAAACTGTTTTCTCGGCAGTGTAGGTTTTTGGGTTTACTGTATATAGGTCATACGCTTTCACCTTACCCGTATCGGCAGAGAAGAGGAAGGCGGCCTGGTTTCCCGTTTCGTTGGTTACCAGCTTGGTTGCCTCTCCCTTTTGTTGTAGGGCTATGGTTACGCTTTTGGTGGTTGTGTTAAATACGTTTACAACCGCTTGCTTAAGGGAATCTTCGGTTTCAGAGGCAAAGAGAATTAGCTGTCCGTTACGCGATATGGTGTAATCGCTTACGTTGTTGTAGCTGAACTGCTCTCCAGTAATGGGGTTAATAATAACAAGGGTTTGCTTGCTATCCATTTTCTTTTTTGATGCGGATGCCTTTTTTACCTCTTTCTGTTTATTCTCATCATTCTTGCTTGTTGTGTCGGTGTCGGCTTTTTTCTCCTCTGGTTTACTCATTAGCACTGCAAGCCAGTTGCCCTGTAAGTCCGATGCTTTGTACGATTTAACCTTAGGGAACCCGTATGTTTTGCCATCGCTAAAAACGTAAATAGCAAGGGAGTCCTTTGGCATATCGTCCCTTTTCTTTTTGGCTAGCTTCGCTTTTCTAACCTCGGCTTTTGATGGTTTTACCTGAAAAACAATAAAGTTGCTATTGGCCGAAATGGAAGCCTGAGCACCTCTTTCAAAGGAATTCTTGGTTCCTTGCTCAAGGTTCTCCAGCCAAAGAGTGCCGTCGCCATCCTGTGGGTTAACTTGGTAGGTAACCCATTTTCCGTTTGTAGAGATTTCGGGCTTTTCAAGGTTTTTCCAGTCGTCGTAAACGCTGTGGGTTAGGGGCACCTTTGCATTTTGCCCAATCCCGCTAAAACCAGCAAATAGCAGCAACGCCACTATGATTTGAAATTGCTTCATCGGTGTTGTGTTTAAAAATCAGTAAATGAAATTGTTTGAGAAATCCACCTTGCTCTTATGAGTTTAGTTTGATGCCTTTTTTGTTGTAAAGCTTAATTGAACATAAGGAAAGGGGAGGGCTTGGGCTAACTTTTAGTCTTATCGCATAAAAAAAACTCGCCCTAACGGTTGCTAAGGCGAGCTATGGTATGAGTTAAAAATACGCTATTTCTTAGAGTCGGGATGTAGCAGCTTTTCGCCAGTATCCTTAACTACGGTCTCTTTCCATGCCTCGTTGTAGCCAGGGTAGCTGGGCGAAGCAGGGTAACCCCAAGGGTTGCGAATGAACTTACCGTCCTTTTCCTGTTTTAGGTTACCATCCAAATACTTAACAAGTAGGAAGTTGCTAAGCTCGTTCCAGCGGGCTACGGTTGAGTTTGCGGTATTAACCGAGTAATCGGTTAGGAAATCTACTGCTAGCTCGGGATTGGTTTCCCAAAGCTTTTGTGCAGCAGCATCAATGGCTGGTGTGTAGGCAGCAAACTTATTCTCGAGTTCGCTCTGAGCCTTTTTTACATCGGGCATAACCCTGTTGTAGAAAAGGTATGCAAAGTGCGCTACACGGTTAAAGGCCCAGAAGCCAGATGTGGGGGAGTAGGTAAGCATATCGCCATTGCCTTCGGCAAGGGTTTCGGGAACGCGGTTTATAGCACAGTAAATGGGCATGTAAACGGTGGTTGAAGCATCATCAACACCAAACCAAAAAATTCCACCAATAGGATTAGGTAGCCAGCTACGCATTTGTGCTATAAAGGAGAAACCTGTTTGCTGGGTAGCCGTTGCGCGCTCGTTAAAGTAGGTTTTACCCTCGTGTTGCCAGGTAAGTGTACGCCAGCGATATGGGAGGCCAAATGGCCCTGCTCCAGCATCTTGGCTCATGTCAAGCTCGGTACCCTGAAGGTAGTCGCGCTTAAAGCTCATTAAATCCTGGGGTGTAAGCTTACGGTCGGGTTTAATGTAAAGTGGCATGCGGTTTTTCAAGTCGATTCCCTTTGCGTAATCCCAATACTTGGCCATGTCGCTATTTACGCTGTTAAACATGGTCCAAACGCGCATCTCGCAGAAACGGGCAGCATCAAAGCTAAGTGGGGCATAGGTATCGCTAAAGCTGAATTCTGAATCGGCTCCTTCAAAGTACTTCTGGGTACGAGCAAATGAGATAACATCGTGAGAGTAAACGACTTCAACCTCTGGGTTGTTTATTTGGTCAAGGTTCTTGCTACTTATGGAGTTCTTTTCCGATTCAAGAGGGAAGGTGGTGATGCGCGCATGGTTAGCGTGCGATGAGATGTAACCATCGGGAATACGAATGGCAACCCACACGGCACCCTTGTTGGCATTGTACATTTGCTTGGTTTTCTTATCCTTCTTTAGGTCGGTACCTTTGCCAATAAGCTCCATAATCCAAACCTCGTTGGGATCGCCAATGGAGAATGACTCGCCAGTGCTTGCGTAGCCGTACTTTTCAACAAGTTCGGCAATTACCTTAATGGCCTCGCGAGCCGTTTTGGAACGTTGTAGCGCAAGGAACATAAGGCTGCCGTAGTCAACAATGCCTGTAGAGTCGTAAAGTTCTGAGCGTCCATCAAAGGTGGTTTCGCCAATGGCTACCTGATACTCATTCATAAAACCAATAACCTGATAGGTTTCTGGAGCCTGAGGGATTTGTCCAAGCGGTTTTGCCGTTCCGCGGTCGTATAGGGTAACCATTGTGCCAGTAGGCCATGTTCCCCTTGGGCGAAAGTAGAGCTCACCGTAGCGGATATGCGAATCGGCTGCGTACGAAACCATGGTTGACCCATCGGCCGACGCACCCTTGGTTACAAGGTAATTTGTACATGCAATTCCCTGCTGCGCCAATGCAAGCAAGAGGGAGAGTGCCAGTAGTGCAAAGATTTTTCTCATTACTATTTGGTTTTTGTTGATGTTCAACGTTTATAACTGCTGTAACATGGTACGTAGTTAATGGGTACCGTCACAAAAATAGCAAAATTGTATTCGGTTGTTAGGTTTTATAATCAACATGGGGTATCAATAAATTTGATTATGCCCCTAGCCGTTTCACAATCTTAGTTAACTTTGATATCCTTTTTTAAAAAACGATTAATCATGCTAAAATCATTTAAACTACTTTTTGTCCTTTACGTGTTTGCCGCCATGGGCAGCAGTGCTCTTGGGCAAACGCGGTACTGGGTTTTCTTTACCGATAAGAAAGGGGTAAAGCTGGACTCTACCAATTTTGATAGTCAGTTTTGGGCGCAAAACAGAGCCGATGAGGCCGATTATCCAGTTAGTGACCAGTATATTAGTGCCGTTAGCGCCATAGCTAAAAGCACTGGGCACACCACCCGTTGGTTTAATGCAGTGGCTGTTGAGGCCAACTCGCGCCAGCTAAAGCAAATAGCAAAGCTGCCCTTTGTTAAGGATGTTAGGCCAACCGAAGGGTATTTTAGCGTTGCCAACCATAGCGCTAGCATTATGAGCAACGATGAGATTGTTCTGGACTTAGCCTCTCGCCAGACCGAACGCATGGGCGGACGCTACTTTAGGGATTCTTCCATTACAGGAAAGGGTGTGCGTATTGCCATTTTCGATGGTGGATTTCCAGGGGTTGACAAGCATGAGGCCTTTGAGCATATCCGTAAGGAGAACCGCATTATTGCCACCTACGATTTTACCAAGAACAAACCCAATGTGTACCATAGCAATAACCACGGAACCAATGTAATGTCGTGTATTGGCGGTATGTACGGCGATGTACCCCTTGGGCTTGCTCCCGATGCCGAGTTTCTACTTGCCATCACCGAGGTTGCCAAGGAGCCATTCTCTGAGGAGGAAAACTGGCTTGCTGCTGTTGAGTGGGCACACAGGAATGGAGCTAAGATTATTAACTCGTCTTTGGGCTATACTTACCATCGCTACTTCACAAACCAAATGGATGGGCGTACCAGTCTTGTGGCAAGGGCTGCGCTGCTTGCCGCCAGAAAGGGGATGCTTGTGGTTAACGCTGCGGGCAATGAGGGTACCGATGAGTGGCGCGCCATTGGCACGCCTGCCGATGCCGATTCAATCCTAACCATTGGTGGGGTTTCGCCCGATACCCATTTGCATATTGATTTCTCATCGTATGGGCCAACTGTCGATGGACGGCGTAAGCCCAATGTTTCCGCCTTTGGCAAAGCTGTTGTTGCGAAACCCAATGGGGGGTACAGCACCGCGTTTGGAACCTCATTCGCATCGCCTTTGGTGGCTGGGTTTGTAGCCTGCGCTTGGCAGCTTAACCCCGATATGACCAATATGGAGCTACTTGATGCCATACAGCAATCGGCCGACCTTTACCCATACTTCGACTATGCACATGGCTACGGTGTTCCTCAGGCAGGCTACTTTATTAATGGTCCAACAAATTACGCTCAGAGCTTTGACTTATACGAGTACGATACTTATTACCTTGTACGCGTTCCCAACAAAACGGTCGATTTAATTTCGGGGTACAATACATCTGTAATGTTTTACAGTATAGTAAACCCCGAGGGGCTAATTACGGAGTATAGCGCAGTTAGGGTTTACTCGCCCAACGCCCTTAGGATATATAAAGAATCACTTAGCAAGGGAGATAAGCTGTATATCCATTACCTTGGTTACACCGGGGAGTATGAGTTTTAGTGACTTGGAGATAGGTGTTAGTGTCTAGTGTCTAGTGTTTAGTGTTTCACGTCTCACGTTTCACGTTTCACGTTTCACGTCTCACGTCTTTAACCTTTAACTTTTAACCTTTAACGTTTCACTTTAATCCATTATAATGTTACGATACCTTATATCCTTAACAATAGTTGCCCTATCCCTGGCGGTGCAAGGGCAAACAAAGCTACTTCCTGTTGAAAAAAATCCAATGACTCAGTTTGAGGAGAGAAAGTGGGGGGCCAATAGGCCTCACTACGGTAAATTTCTTGTTGATTTGGAGTTTGATATTCCGCATAGCAATGCGTCTCGCGACTATCACTTTGGGGCATCGTGGGGTATGGTTTTTGGCTATACTTATCGCTACAGAATTGCTAACCCTGTAAATGTTGGGGTTGGACTTAATTACAGGTTCCACTGGATGCGGCTAAACCGTAGCGGAATGCTAAAGGTTTACGATAACGCCATTCACGACAAGGTTAGGCTAAGCTCCAACGATATTAGGCTAAACCCTTTTATTAGGATAAATCTTTCCTCGCGTAGGGGTAATTACCTGGGCAACTATATAGACTTAGGAGCCTTTGGCGCAGTTAACGTTTGGCGCTCTATAGATGTGTTTGATGAGGTTGATGATGTAAAAAGGCAAATTCGCCTACGTCCCTACAAAATGATAAACAATACGTTCTATGGGGTGTTTGCTACTGTTGGCTTTAACACAACCCGTTTAACTGTTAGCTGGAACTTATCCGATAATGTTGACGATGCCCTAAACATGGCCAAGCTTAACATTGCATACGGAGCTTATTTTTAGTAGTGGTTTATTTAGAATATTCATAAAGCATCACCAGACAATGGTGATGCTTTTTTATTGAAGCCGATACCAATAGATTCACTCTTTTTGTTCCCGATGCTTACTAAACATAATATTCATCCTAATGCTATTGTTTTTAACTATAAGTATGAATGGGAGGTGTAATATTTTGCTTTAGAGATGGCTTCTTGGTTTATATAATTGAAATACAACAATATAACTGATTGCGAATATTATTCTTCTGTGTAAAAGAGGGTTGTGGTCGTGAGCAGTGTTATACTTTTAGGAAAACTACGCAACTTTTGGAGAAAACCTTTTTGAAGTTTTCGATTTTTCAATATCTTTGCACCCCGAACGACAAAGAGAGAGGTTCCGTAGCTCAGTTGGATAGAGCAACAGCCTTCTAAGCTGTGGGTCCCGCGTTCGAATCGCGGCGGAATCACAAAAAGCCCTACGTATAACGTAGGGCTTTTTGTTTTGTGGTAGGGTTGTACTAACCTTGAAAGTATATAAGTCCGCATTTCCCATTGTTTCCCATCCTTCATTAGGGCTGTTGCCCCACCTCTTTCAAAAAATCAATATCAACCCAAACTTTATACCCCAATCAATACAAACATTGTTTGATTTGTGTTTACTTTCTTTCTACTTTTAGTTCTGTTTATTCAAAAAGGTATATTGATAAACACAATAGAAGATGCAGGTATTAAAAGTAGGTAGTAGAGGCAATGATGTGAGGCTATGGCAGCAATTTCTTAACATTAAGGGATTTGATGCTGGTACTGCCGATGGAATATTTGGATTTAAAACCAGAATGGCCACTGCTGCCTATCAGCAGAAAAAAGGGATAGGGGTTGATGGATGTGTAGGATCAAACACATTGAGGAAGGCTTATGCCGATAGATTTCCCTCTGCTGCTCCAGTTGCAAGTGCATCTGGCAAGAGGGAGGTAGTAGCTCCTGTTGATCCTTCGCTATTCCCTTCAAAGCCAGATTTTACACCTATAAGCGAGAGCTCTCGTAATGCTCTTTTTGGTGGCTTCAACTTTACTAAGAACCCCGATGGTTCCGTAACCATATTGGGAAACTGGCAGGCAATAAATATCATTCCCATAGAGATTCCGCAGCTAAAGGGTGTTACAAATCCCTATTCCAGTAAGCCTTTTGGTGGGCGGGTTTACTTTCATCGTAAGGCAAAGGAGCAGCTTGTAGGGCTTTTTAATGAGTTGGAGAAGGAGGGATTACATAAACTGGTGCTAACATGGGGCGGTAGCTTTGTGCCCCGGTTGGTACGTGGTAGCTCCACTCGCCTGAGTAACCACTCCTATGGCACTGCTTTCGATATTAATATGCAGTGGAACGGATTGGGGCAACAGCCTGCACTGGTTGGAGAGCGGGGAACAGTTCGCCAAATTGTGTCCATTGCCAATAGGTACGGTTTCTTTTGGGGTGGACATTACAACACCCGTAAGGATGGGATGCACTTTGAAATTGCTAAGCTTTTATAATATATCTAAACATGAGTACAGAAAAAAAAGGAGTTGGGAAGGCAGACCAAGCGGAGCTATCGCTATCGCAGGCAATTCTTTCCCCGTTGGATTCAATTTTTCAGGCACAGGTTCATGCAGCGCGATCCTTCATAAACCTGTTGTTACAGGTTGGCTACCCACACTTGGTTATAGATAAGGATACGGGGCGACCATCAACGGATCCTGCTGTTAACCCTCCCGAAAAGTATAAACCCTATGAGCTTGAGTTTAACTTTGATCAGGAGAATAATGGTGTGAGCAATAGCTATAAGGTTAAAATTCCCGCACTTTCCCTTGTGCCGCTAAACTCCTTGGCTATTGATAGCGCTGAGTTTAATTTTGGATTGAGAGTTAAGAATATTGAACGGTTTCCACAGATGCAGCGCTCCGAGGTGGCTTCGCTATCACATGAAACAAAAGGCTCCAACGATGAAGATCCTAGGTTAAACCGTAAGTGGTTTCTGGTTGATGAGCCTGTAAGCTTTAAGGGTACAATCTCCTCAAAACCAAGCGCTGCTATGGCAGAACAAACTAGTGAGGCTGTAATTGATATCAACATAAAACTTTCAAAATCACCAGTTCCTGCAGCTCTAGATAATCTTTTGGCTGTACTAACCAAATCGGTTAGCGTGGAGCCTATAAATCTACCCAAGACTGAATAGTAATTCTAAACTGTTTCATCCTAAAACCTAAAAATATGGCAGATCAAGTACAACAACTAATTCCAGCAGCGGAGTTTCAGGCTCTTCCATTAGGATATATCGTGGCCGAACCGCTAAAAGCAGCTATTATGGCTCAAGCCATTGCCGCTAAAACCACTCAGGATTTTATTAATAATCTCTTATCGACGGGTACCGATGGAACTAAAACTCCAATTACTGTTGACTTTGAGGCAATGCAGAGCGTTGGTACAGGCGATACCACTACCATTAAAAAGGTAAGCGTAAGCGCTCCGTTACTAGCAATGGTGCCAATACCCCATTTGCGCATCGATTCGCTTACTACTCACTTTAAGTACGAGATTTCCAGCGTTGCAAAAAGCTCTGAGGACACCTCAAAGGGAGTGAACATGAACGTGGAAACTGGCTCTGCGCTCTCCTTGTGGGCAAAGGGATCAATCACGGGTAGCGTATCTAGCAAGTCATCATCGGAATCGGTTATGAACCGTAGCGGCGTGCTAGAGATTACGGTTAATGCCAGTGAGGCTCCAATGCCAGAGGGCTTAGCTAAAATCCTTGGAATACTTGCTAATAGTATTACAGTTCAGGAAAGTAAGTAGATTGAACATCATCGTTCGCTTATAGATTTACGTGTAAACTTCCAAGGCATCTTCTGCTTTGGAAGTTTATTTTGGTAACGAATAATATTGAGGAGATAATAGTGAAAGGGCGATTTACCATAGAGGAACTTTCCAATCATTTGGTTAACCAAGTGATTATGGCCGATGCCGATATGCAGCTAAAGCAGGGAGCGGCATGGCGTGAGCTAACAAAGGATACCCCGTTAACAGCAGGAGGAAGTCACCTTAACTTTTTGGGTATGGAGGAGGCCTCTTTAGGATTTGGAGTTGCGCTGCACCGCCCATTCTGGACGAGGGTAGTGGGGGTATTTGCGCCCAAATTTGCGCAAAAGCACCAGCGCTTATCGCTAGTTTCCACCGCCAAATCGCAATTTAACGTAACCATTAGGGTAAAGCGCACCATCGCCAATAGGTACGAAAAGGAGGTGGAAACTAATTTACCCAACGATTTGAAAGGGAAGAGGGTTGGGGCGTGATGGGAAAATTAGTCGCAAAAATGTAAGGAGTGCTAATTTTAGATGGAAGTTATAATGTGTGTTGTAGAGGATAATTTTAGAGCATTGGAGATATCAAAACTCTCAGCATTTGAGAAAGGTGTCACCCCGCTGTAACTGTAAAACAGGTGTTTTGTGGATGGGGTTTACTTAGCCTTAAATCTAATGTCTAACATCTCACGCCTCACCTCTCTTAATCTTTCTTAAACCCTCTTAACTCTATCCCCATTTCCTTATTTTGATGTATTATTGCAGGTAATTACAACACGCGTATTATGGGTATTGATTATTCTGTATTTAAAGGACTTGACGATAAGGAGGTTGCCGATAGCAGAGCAAAATATGGAGAGAATGTGCTAACTCCAGCACCCCGCGATCCATGGTGGAGACTGTTACTCGAGAAATTTGACGATCCTATTATTCGTATCCTCATTATTGCAGCAGTAATAGCCATTGTTGTTGGTAGTGTAAATGGTCATTACGTTGAGGGGATTGGAATTATTGTGGCCGTTTTGCTGGCTACGCTAATGTCGTTCTTTAATGAGTTTAAGGCTGGTAAGGAGTTCGATATACTTAATAAGGTTAACGACGATGTTGCTGTTAAGGTAATTCGTAATGGAAACGTAACCACCATTCCAAAGCGCGATGTGGTTGTTGGCGATTATATAATTGTTGAGCAGGGCGAGGAGATTCCATCCGATGGAACATTGCTCCAGTCTGTTTCGCTTCTGGTAAATGAGTCGGCGCTAACAGGTGAACCTGTAACCGAGAAGTTTGTTGATGAACGGGAGGCGCCTAACGAGTCAACCTACCCTCATAATATGTTACTTAAAGGCTCTGTTGTTGTAGAGGGGAATGGAGTTTATGTAACAACCTCGGTTGGCGACAGTGCCGAAATTGGTAAAACGGCTCGTGAGGCAACAATTCAGGTTAATGAGCCAACTCCTCTTGCTAGTCAGCTCGAGCGTTTAAGTAAGCTAATAGGGGTTATTGGATTTGGTGTCTCGGCAATAGCGTTTTGGGCGTACCTTATTAGCGATATCCTACAGGGCGAATTTGTACTTACCGTGGCGCAGTGGTTTACCTTTGCCACAATGCTTGTGGCAGTTGGTATTGCGCTCTCAAAAGTATGGGTTCCCATGCTTTCCGACTTTTTCGAAATTATTAAGCACCCCATTAAGCTACCCGCGTTTCTGTGTAAAAAGGGAACCGCTTCGGTTCTAATGCCTTTTGTTATTGGAGGAGGAGTATTCCTCCTTGTTGCTGTGCTTTCATACTTTATATTAGGAATAGATTTTCTACACTCATCTGCGTGGTTCTCTTTAGAACAGGGAGAGCGGCTTTTGCTCTACTTTATGGTATCCATTACGCTTATTGTTGTTGCTGTTCCAGAAGGGCTTGCAATGAGTGTAACCCTAAGCCTTGCGTACAGCATGCGTCGTATGACGGCCACTAACAACCTTGTACGCAAAATGCAGGCTACTGAAACAATGGGAGCAGCTACAGTTATTTGCACCGATAAAACCGGTACGCTCACCCAGAATAAGATGAAAGTTGTTGAGTCAACCTTCTTCTTGTCCCCATCGTTAGGAGGGGCCGAGCCAGTGCCAAGCCTTATTCTAGGCTCGATGGCTGTGAACTCAACTGCGCATTTAGATTTTACCTCATCGGAAATTAATGTAGTTGGTAACCCTACCGATGGTGCTTTACTGTTATGGCTGCACGAAAAGGGAATTGATTACCGCGATGTTCGTAGGGATTTCCATGTAGCAAATCAGCTCTCGTTCTCATCGGAGCTCAAGTACATGGCCTCTTTAGGGTATTTCAAGGCAAACGGGCAGTGGATGATCCTAGTAAAAGGCGCCCCAGATATTTTAGTGGGCAAATGTGCTAATGTCTTAACTCAAAAAGGAGCGCTTCCTCTTACAAATTTGGGGTTCGATCCGCTAAAAGAGGTAGTTGCATTGCAGAATAGGGGCATGCGCACCATTGGGTTTGCCTACAAACCACTAACTGTACAGCCCGATAGTAATACTACGGTGCAGCAATATGTTTCAGAACTTACCCTTTTGGGATTTGTGGGTATTGCAGACCCAATCCGATTAGATGTTGCCGCCGCCATTGCCGATTGTAAAACGGCAGGCATTGAGGTTAAGGTGGTAACCGGCGACACATCGGCTACTGCGCTAGAAATTGGCCGCCAAATAGGCCTTATTGCTCCAGATAACGGCAACGCAACCATTGGTGGTGCTGAGTTTGAGGCAATGCCCGATTCTCAGGCAGCAGCTGTGGTTAACAATATTAGTGTAATGTATAGAGCTCGCCCTTCAGACAAGCTCAAACTGGTGCGCCTACTCCAAGCAAATGGCGAAATTGTTGCTGTAACTGGCGACGGAACAAATGATGCTCCTGCCCTTAATAAGGCTAACGTGGGGTTATCAATGGGGTCGGGCACCTCGGTTGCTAAGGAGGCTTCGGATATTATTCTGCTCGACGATTCCTTTGCCTCAATTGTAAATGCGGTAAAGTGGGGCCGATCGTTATACCAGAATATTCAGCACTTCTTGCTATTCCAGCTTACCATTAACCTATTGGCATTGCTAATTGTTCTAATTGGCCCTTTTATTGGGGTCGATTTGCCGCTAACGGTTACCCAAATGCTTTGGGTTAATCTAATTATGGACACCTTTGCGGCGCTTGCGCTGGCTACAGAACCCCCACACGCTGGGCTAATGAACAAGAAGCCTCGCCGTACAACCGACTTTATTTTAACCAAACCAATTCAACGGGGCGTTCTAGTTACAGCCTTGCTATTCTTTGTAATGTTTGTTGCGCTACTTGTTTACATGCATTCCGATGGCATAATGTCGCCCCAAGAGCTTACCTTCTTCTTTAATGTATTTGTTCTTGCTCAGCTATGGAACCTATTTAATGCAAGGGCATTTGGCACATCCCAGTCGGCATTTAAGGGCTTGTCGGCCAATAAAAACTTTATCCTAATTGTGCTGTCAATTCTTTTGGGACAAATTGTAATTGTACAATTTGGAGGAGCCTTTTTTAGAACCGTTCCACTTTCATTAAATTACTGGATTGCTACCTTTGTACTAACCTTCCCCGTTATTGTTATTGGGGAGATATTCCGTTTAATTAGTCGTAAGTTGGCAAATAAGTAAAACCATATTGGCATGAAAAGTCGTAGTGATTTAACCCGTTCCGAGATTGATGCTATTATTAGCGCAGCAGAGGTGTGCCACGTAGGCATGGTTGATGGCGAAAATGGCCCATACGTTCTACCTATGAACTTTGGTTATACCAAGGGTCGTATTTTTATCCACAGTGGCCCTTTTGGTAAAAAATTAGGTATTTGGGAAAAGGATAACCGTGTTTGCCTTGCCTTTAGTACCGATTATAAAATGCGCATACAGAATGAGAGCGTTGCCTGCTCATACTCAATGCGCTACAAAAGCGCCTTGGTTTACGGCCGCCTAAAGCCCATTAATGATTTTGACGATAAGGTTGCAGCGCTAAACGTAATAATGGCTCACTACACCAATAACGCAGACTTTACCTATAGCAAACCCGCAGTGGAAAATGTTAAGGTATTTGAGGTTGATATAGAGCGTATGGATGGGCGTATTTACGGTTACTAACGCATAGGGAACAGCTAAATCATATTAAAATAAGCAGCAGGAATGAAACTTCTAGCACGGATACGCCAATCATCAGCACTAGTTATTGCGGTAGCCTTTTTTATCGCAGTACGCTTTGCTGTGGCCGTTCCAGCGGTTTCATTATCAGCCAAAAGCAGTATTCAGGATTCCGATATAGACCCCAACGTACCCATTATAGAGCTAATAAGCTCTTTAAGCAAGGGGATGGTAGTGGGGCACGTATCTTCAACAGAGAAGGTGCAGCTTCAAATACCCTTTGTTTACGTTCCAGGAGAGAATGGGGTGTATTCAACAGTAGCTGGAGGACTTTATAGGTTACTCCCTAAGGAGCGAGCCGCTACGGCGGTGTCAAGGTACATCCTAGGGCGTAACCTGCGTATTTAGTGGGATGCATAGTCCTATTCTAGTAAAAAATATTGTTGAATCGTTTAATCTTTTGAATATGCAATTAGAAGTGAATAAGAAAGATACCCCATTTTGGGTATCGTTTCTTCTATTTATGGGAATTGTAGGGGCGCTAATGTTTGTAGCGTGGCTTTTAATGTAGGCTAGTTCCCTTGAATAAATAGCTTAGGCTGGCGCAACATTGTGCCAGCCTTTTTTATGGAAATGGGTATCAAAAAAAGAGCTAAAAAGCTGACACAATATCTAAAAAGGTTTATTTTTATTAGAAGAAAGATATAGATTTCTGCCTCTAAACTAAAAAGTGATAGCATGGCAAATGTTAGAGACCTAAAGAAGGATATGAAACATATGGTGAGGCATTTCCTGAACGAGTGTTACTCACAGTTAGCATATAATCCACCGCTTCATCAGGAGAATATTCTTGATATTATTGCTGATACAATTCAGCTCCAAGAGGATATTGTATCGCGCGTTAACGCCGCCAATTATAGCAAAAATGAGCAAAGGGCAGGAAAAGCCTACTACCAAGATTTGGCGATAGAATTTTACGACAGAGTGGTTGAGCTTACAGAGCGGTTAAACTCCCTTGAATTTTAGCAATGAGCACATTATTTCATAACTTGGCAATAAGGCGGTACAGCTGTAGAAGCTACCTCAATAAGGCTATTGATAAGGATACCCTTATTGATCTGTTTGAAACCGTAAGGGTTTCTCCGTCGGCAGCAAATGCTCAACCTTGGCATTTTGTGGTTGTAAATCAGCAGCCGCTACTAAACCAAGTAAAGTCTTGCTATGCAAAGCATTGGGTGCAATCGGCTCCAGTTGTGGTTGTTGCACTAGGCAACCATACCGAGTCGTGGAGGCGCGCCGATGGCAAAGAGCATGTTGATGTTGATTTGGCCATTGCCATTGATCATTTAACCCTTGCTGCTACCGATATGGGGCTTGCCACTTGTTGGATTTGTAAGTTTGATGCGTTTAAATGCGCCGAGATTCTGAATCTGCCCAAGCATCTGTCGCCAATAGCCCTAATCCCCTTGGGCTATCCAGCCGATTTACCCGACACTAACAGGCATGGCAAGCAACGGAAGCCTTTAGATTCAATACTCTCCTTTAACGGGTTGTAACTACCGCTGTTATAAGGCGCACTACAAACCTGTTCTGTGCGCCTTTACCATTTTTGCTAGCACCTTGGCGTTACCGTTAGTTACCCTATTTAGCTCCTCCCAGAACTTTGGCCCGTGATTTTTCTCCTTTGTGTGAGCCAGCTCGTGCAGAATAATGTAATCTACTAGTTCATCAGGAAGCTTCATTAGGTATATGCTAAGGTTTATGTTATTTCTGCTTGAGCAGCTTCCCCATCTACTCTTGGTTTTTTTTATGCTAACAGAGGCGTAGGTGTAGCCAAATATTCTGGCAAGTTCATCTACCCTTTGTGGGAGTAATGCCTTTGCTTCTGCTCTCCATGCTGTTTCTATTGCCGTTTCTACTGCGTTTTGGAATAGAGGCTCATCCGCATTCCATGTCTTGGGGTAGTAAATTTCTATGCTTGGCATTCTGCGCTTTATTAGTACAGATTCTCCTGCAATAGGGATAAAGGCTAATTGGTGCAACTTTGTGCAATAACCCGTTTCGGGTGTTACTATAGGGGAGCGGCTTTTTCGTATCTCCTTTTTCTCCTTTATCCATTCCGCTTTGGATAGAACAAACTGCTCAGCGCTTTTTAAAGGCAAAAATCCGGGTATTGTTACCCGGATTTCTGTTCCTGCTTTAATTGAGAGCGTTAACCTTTTTGCTCTTCTATTTCGTTTGTAGGTTACGGATCCAATCTCAGGGTAATCCTTAACTACCACTTTATTTACTGGTTTACTGCTTAAGAACCCAACCATTAGGAAAAGCTTTCTTTTTTCTTGCTAAGTCTTCTTTTGCTGCCTCGTATGTGGCAAAACTTCCAATGGTAACCGCGCTCATTCCATTGGAACGTAGAATTACACGTGCGCCAAACCCTTTTTCGCTAAGCTCTTTTGCGTAGCTGCTTGCATAATCGGCATTCTGAAAGCTGCCTACTACTAAATGAAAATTGCCAGAAGTAGCAACTTCTTGTGTTTGGGAAATAACCTTTTCTGATGCTGGTTTTGCTAATTCGTTAGGCTGTACCTTCTCTGTTTTAGGCTCGGGTGCTTGAGTGGGTTTTTGTTCTGTATTGGGCTCTTCTTTAGGAGTTCCTAGCTCCTTATCAACCTTTTCCATCTCTTTGGCAAAAGCCGCTTTTTCTTTTGCGCTGTTATCTATCAATGGGGTGCTATCGGTATCTAAAACAAGGGTTTTAATAAGGAGCATACTAGCCGCAATGGCTACAATTATTCCAGCAAAAGCAACAATGTAAACTATAGGCGATGTTTTTCTTCTTTTGGAAGGTTCTGTAGTTACAGATTTGGTTGCTTTAGGCTTTGGCAAGGGGTGTTTCCTCTCACTTCCTTGTACCTTTTTGCTTGCAGTATGGGGTTTAGTCTTTGGTTCTACTTTAGCAGAGGATTCAATCGTTTTTTTATTCTCCATGGCTTCCTGTCTCTTTGTCTCCTCTTGGACAAGTTCCGTTTCAGAGATTATATCTAACGTATCCGATCCCGATTCCGAGGAATTGAGGGTGCTACCGGACGCATTTCCTTCTGCTGTAGCTTCTTGTTTTGGGGGAGTAGCAGGTTTCTCTTCTTTTGTCTTTTCGGCTACGCTATTGGTTGCTTTACCAACAGTAAAGCTAACGGTTCCGCGCGAATCCCTATTTAAAAAACCTAGCTCTCCAATTTGAAAGAACCCTTTGTTAAGAAGTTCGTCCTTAATTATTTCTGTGAGGCTTGAGATTTGTTTGCCCGCTTCATCTTTTGATATGCCCTTGTTCTTGGCTAGGTAATCCTCTAACATGCCATCGTTATACCTTAAAAACGGGCTAAATGTCACATTTTCAGCCAAAAAACCTTTGTCGCTATCCTTAACCAAAAATGCGCCAAAACCAGGAAGTATTGTTCTGGTATTTTGCTTTATCAGTTCTGAAAGTTCCTTGTTTGTCATGTGAGTTATTTTTCGAAGAAATGCGCCTTTAAAATAAGTAACTATTTTTTGAGGTGAATCTCTTGTAAGTTGCTTTGCGTCAGTAGTGTGTACTTTGATGTGATGCTTTAGTACTTTTATCAACTATCAAAAGTAAAACATTTTTTTTTCTTGTCAACCAAAAAAGGGTTTTGGTTGCATAAAGAGTTGCATTTAGCAAAATATAAAAGATGTAGTACTTTTGCATTGTCGTTTTTGAAATATATTGCATCAATAATTTAATAGGTTTAGTGTGGGTATATCTTTAATATCAGCTGTAAAATTTGGGTTTATTGCTTGTTTAATGAGCTGCTCTGTTTTTGCTAATGTGCAAGCAGACGAGCCAGTAATAAGTGTAAAAAGTAGCATTGATGCTAAGAATAGGTTAGCGGAGGAGTATCGGAGTAAAAATCTTGACTCAACATTTGCAATTGCTTCGGTTGCGCTGCATGAAGCCAAGGATGCTCTTTATCTTAAGGGCATTGTTTTGTCCTACAATAATTTAGGTTATGTTGCCCTAGTCCGAAAGCAGTATGCCGAGTCTTTAAATAGCTATTTTCAGGTTTTATCGTATGCAAACAGGGCTGAGGTTCGGGAGCTAGAAATTCTTCCGCTGGATCTTATGTCGGTCTCATCGGATCTTGATAAGCTCGATTTTGTTAAGCCCGTAAGAATTACTAAGGACGAAGAGCGAGCCATTACTATTGCAATAGGCCGTGCATACAATAATATAGGGCTAATTTTTATTGAGCTGGGTAATTACGAGAAGGCGTTGCTTTGTTTGCGTCAATCATTAAAACTTAAAGAAGGGCTTAACGATTGGAAGGGGGTGGCTACAACACGCTATAATTTAGGTGTAATAAACTCCAACCTAGAGAACTATAGAGAGGCCACGAGCTCGTTCAAAAAATCATTTTCTATTTCTGCTGCCAATGGCGATTCTTTGGGGGCAATGTCGTCGTCGTTTGCCATTGCTAATATTTATCTGCAGCAAAGCAATGTTGATTCGGCCTTAGTGTATATACAGAGTGGCAACAGGTTTAAATGCGTAGAGGCCACACAGGATGATGAGTACAGCTACGCTTTCTTACTGGCTAGTGTGCATATAAAGGAGGATAAGTGGGAGCAAGCTGCTCCTTTGGTTACGCATATTGAGGCTTATTGGCGGGAGAAGGGGAATTACACCAATTTGGCGGAGCTCTATCTTGTAATTGCCGATTTTTATATGGAGAAAAGGAATTCACAAGCCGACAAGTACCTTAAGCTAGCTGTTTCTGCAGCAAATAGCTCTGCCGATGCAAAAAAAATGGCCGAGGCTCACCAAAAGTTCTCCCAGTTCTATGAGCGAAAGGGGAACTTCCTTAAAGCGTATAATCATTATGTGTTGGCAAATCAAATTAGCGACTCCATTAAGGATACCCAGCTAAAAAGTGCGTTTGCCGAGTATCAAATTTTGTATAGGTTAGAGCAAAAAGAATCGGAGAACTACCTTTTGAGGCAAAACAAGGAAATAGCCGATATGCGCTTTAGATCCCAGCAGTACTGGTATATTCTAATTGTTGCCATTGCCATTGTTGCAATAATGTTTGCCGTTTTAATATATATGCTTTATAGGGCTAAGGCAAAGTCAAACCGCACACTGCTAGAAATGAACAAGAGCCTTGAGGTACGGGTAGAGACACGTACCAAGGACTTAAGCAATGCACTAGCAGTGGCCGAAGAGGCCAATAACCTTAAAAACGCCTTTTTGGCAAATATAAGCCACGAAATTCGCACTCCCCTTAATGGTATAATGGGATTCTCATCGTTGTTGAGTAACGAGATTCCAGAAGACAGCCCTTTTCAACGTTATATTGAGGAGATTAACAATAGCAGCAATAGGCTTATGCACCTACTCAATAATTTGGTTGATATAAGCAGAGCCGAGTCAAACAACATACGCCTACGAATTTTACCCTGTGAGCTTAACCGGGTTATTGCTAGTGCCATTGAGCAAAATCAGCTTGATTTACGCCAGAAGGGGATACGAGTAGAGTCTAAGCTGGAGGCACTACCAGTAATTATGGCCGACCCCGAAAATCTTACTCGCGTATTGTCCATTGTTATAAATAACGCAATAAAGTATAGTCATAGTGAGCCAATACAAGTTGCCTCCTCCTTTAATGAGGCTAAAGGTGAGGTTAGCATTGTGGTTGAGGATAAGGGAATTGGTATTGATGCTGATTATTTACCATACATTTTTGAACCCTTTAGACAGGAGAGCTTTGGTTTGAATAGATCCTACCAAGGGGCAGGGTTAGGATTGCCCCTTGCAAAAAGATTGCTGCATCTTATGGGGGGGCGAATTGAAGTTGTTTCTAGGAAAAGGGTTGGTACTCAGGTAGTAATCTCATTTCTAATTAAGCGCAACGAGTCGGTATTCGAGGTGCATAAGCAAACAAAAAAAGCATCTACCCTTGGTCGGTCTCAAAAGGGAGTTAAGCCCAAAGTGCTTATAGTAGAATCGAATGCCTACACCCGCTTTTACTTGCAAAACCTATTGGTTAACTATGCCGAGGTAACGGTTGCTCGCGATGGAAATGCGGCCTTAAGTATTGTAGCCAGCTCCGCAACATACGGTAAGCCCTTTGCTCTAATTATTCTCGATAACAGAATGCCTCAGCCGTGGACCATCGAATCGTTTATTAAGGAGGTTAAGCACCGTTGGCCAGAGTATAAAAGCAAAGGTTTTTGTGCGCAGCTTAACCAGGGGGAAACGGCAAATATCAATATGCTAAAAGCAGCGGGTTGTAACCAGGTGGTAAATAAGCCCATAAGTAAAGAAAAGCTGTTTCACCTGCTACATACATGGCGAAACAGCAAAGGGTAATAGGTGCTGGCTATTTTGTTGGGGCGCAAACCTCCTCTATTAGCCTAAGGACTTTATCAACAGAATAGGGTTTAGTCATTAGCTGATCGAACCCTGCATCCTTAAAGTCGTCGAAAAAAGTTGCAGGGTTATGCGCGGTAAGCGCAATAATTGGAATCTTATTCTTGGGAGCTGGAAAGTTATTCCTAATGTACCTAGTGGTTTCGAGCCCATTCATAACAGGCATCTCAATATCCATTAAGATGGCATCAAACTCCTGCTGGCTAAGCTTATCTATAGCCTCTTTCCCGTTCTGCGCTTCAACGTAATAATCGCATACCTTCTTTACAATTTCTGCAAGCAGGAAGCGATTTACAAAAATGTCATCAACAATCAGAAGTCTAAATTTACGATCCATAAAGGTGAGAGTAAAAAGATTAACCCAAGCGGCTTAGGGTATTAATGATTTTGGGACTAGTTATGGTGATTTGGTTCCTGTCCATTTCAATAATTTTATCGTGCTTAAACTCCGACATGGTTCTAATAAGGCTTTCCTTGGTTGTTCCAGCCAGCTCTGCCAGCTCTTGTCGGGTTAAAGGGAACGAGAACGTGGTTGAATGGTAAATCTCCTCCGAAAAGTATAGGATAATGTCGGCAACCCTACCTGGCAGCTGCTTGTAAAGGAGGCTCGATACACGAAAAAGATCCGAAATACCGTCGGCACTTAGCTGCTGTATAATGTTTGACGCAAACTCTCCGTTGGTTTTAATAAGCTGCATAAAGCACTTGGGGTCAATAGAAAGTATAGTTGCAGGCTCAAGCACCGAAGCCGAGTAGTGGTAAACCTCGCCGCTAAAAACTGATGAAAGGCCAATAAACGCACCACCTTTGTCAATTCGGAGTAACAGGTTTTTTCCTTTTCGCATCTCCCTCGATACCTTTACTAATCCAGAGTACACGTATAGCACATGTGATGTTCTCGCGTTTTGCTTTATAATAGTATCGCGTCTTGAGTACTCAACAAGTGTAGAGTTACCCAGTAACAGCTCCTTCTCTGCTTGGCTTAACAGCGAAGCGAACGGTACGTTTTCTAGCATATCGCTTTCATTTGTAAGTACATTCAGCTGCTCCATACACTCTTTTTTTGTCTTTATTGGTTCCCTAAAATAGGAAAAGCAATTGAAAAAGTGATCTAAATCACCACTTTTTAGTAAGCAAACTCACTAAAAATGTTTTGCTATAAGAAAAATGTCTATGTACTTTTGAGAAAAAGTGATTCCTATGGCCAATTCAGAAAAAAAGATTCTCATTGTTGATGATTCTACAACAAATCAAGTTCTCCTTGAAGCAATACTTGAAGAGGAGGGCTATAGTGCTCAAACGGCCTTTGGTGCAGTTGATGCATTACGATTAATGGAAAAGAACCATTTCGATTTAGTCCTTTTAGATTTACTAATGCCTCAGGTTAGTGGATTTGACTTTTTGAAAAAGGTTAAAGCCACTTCCGCATTTGCTAATATACCAGTTATAGTGGTTTCTGCAGTGGGATCGCCTGAAAATGAGGAGCTGGTTAAAACACTAGGTGCACGTAGCTTATTTAGCAAGCCAATAGATATACCGCTCTTCCTGGAAGAAATTAAAACGGTTTTTGCATAGGCATGTTAACATTTTACTATCCATACTGTACTGATGGTAATGTGGTAAGCATCATAGTTTACTATGTCCGGGTTAAGCGCTATACCGGAAAAATCTAATTAACTAAATGGCTAAAGAGGAGAAGAAAATAGGCGTAAATTCAGATTTTTCGGTAAAAGAGATCTCGTCGCTTTTCCGAAGGATTGATGAGCAAATAATAGAGCTACATAAGTGCTCTTCCGATGATTTCCTTGGGTTAAACGGGGATTTTAAGTCCTGTTACCGCAAAGCAAAAACCATTTCCGATAACGCAAAAGAAATTTTTGAAACTCTCACGGAAACGGAGCACTCCAAATTACTCTCGGAGCTAAAGAATCTGTACAAAGACATTAAGAGTACTCGAAATCAGTTTGCCCAAAGCATTGGCAGATGCTCTGATAATTTAAAGGGGATGGTCGGTCTTTTCGACCAGCTGTTTATCCCCGTTAAGAACTTGAACCAGGATTTAATGACCCTTAAGTTCTTACTTGCAAACATAAAGGTGTCTGGATCAGATCCCAGCAGACAGGTTACAGAGGAGTATAACGCGGCGCTCAATCTGCTTAATGGGGTTATCAACACGTTAAAAATATCTAGCTACCAAGCGGAGAATAACATTGCAACACTTAGCAAAGGGGTTAAAGAGGCGTACGACTCATTAAGCTCTCTTCAATCACGAAATCTTGGGGAAATTGATACCATACTAGATCAAATACACTATGGTATTATTCTTTTTGCCGAAAAGCACGAAGAGGCTATAATGCTAATACCAGAGCTTACAGCTAAAACCGAGAGCAGCTCGGCCAACATAGCAGAGATTATAACCAACCTTCAGTATCAGGATATTATTCGCCAAAAGATGGAGCATATACAGGCTACACACAGGAGAATAATAGAAGGGTTGGAAGCCTTTGATGCGGGTAACGATAAGTCGGAGGATGTAGCAAAGCTGTACTCCCAAATTCGTGAAATTGCAGGATTGCAAGCGGCACAGCTCGTTTTCGCAAATAAAGAGTACCAGTCGGCAATTGAAATAATTACCCAGCGCTTCCAAGCAATTGGTAACGATATGGTAAGCATTTCTGATATGTGCAATAGGATAAGCGCATCGCAGGAAAACACCGATGAGCTACACCTAGTAAATATCCTAACCAACCTTGAGAATGCTGCATCTGTACTCTCGTCGTTTGTAGGGAAAATACAAGACTTCTCATACTCTGTAACGGTAATTGAGCGGAACAACGTTTCTGCTTGCGATGAGATATTCCGATTCAACAAGAATATTGAGGATTTACTATCCCACTTCCAGCCAACTAGCGTGCATTTTACCCAGCTTATTTCCATGTCGCTTGATAAGGAAATGGCCCAACAGCAAACCCATTCTATTTTGAATGGAATAAAGAAGAACCATGCGGTAATAACTTCCGTATATAATTCCATATGCGATGCAGCTAATAGCCTATGCTCAAACGACGAGCATTTTAGAAAAGCCAATGGGCCACAGAGCTACTTTACGCAGGTAGTTGAGAGCACAAATAGCATCATGGTTGTGCTTAAGAGTAAGAACGACCGTATTAAGTTTACGCTGAGCCAAACCTTGGAACTAGGGCAAAGCGTTGCACACGAGGTTAGCTCTGCTATTGGTAAAATTAAGTACTACGACTTTTTTGAAAAGGTTATTGTTGAAATAATTGGAGAGCTAAACAAGGTTTATAACCAGCTACAAGGAACTGGTGGAGACCAAAAGAGTGCAGAGGAGCTGGACTCAATTAAAAGGCTTTACACCATGGCCAGCGAGCATGAGATTCACCAAAAGGTGATAGACTCCGATGGCGATGTTGACCTTTTCGACGATAACTCCTCCAGCAGCAAGAAACAGCAAGACGACATAGAGCTCTTCTAACCCTAAGCCCATAGAAACCATGAATAAGAGTAAAAAAGCCACATTAAAAGTATCGCCCTCAAAAGCAAAAGGGGGAGCATCGGCAACCCTTATGTTACAAGGCGACCTTTCTTTGGATCAAATAGTATCCATTAAAGATTTTTTGTTAGAGAACCTCACTAAATACAAAGAGCTTTCCGTGAAGATTAACAACGTGGAGGCCATAGACCTAGGCCTTATCCAGCTTATCTTCTCTCTAAAACGAACCGCTGCAGAGCAAGGAAAAAAGGTTGAGTCTGAGTTTAAACTCAGTAGTGAGCAAGCCCTGCTATTGTCTCGTTCGGGATTAGAGAACCTAATCATAACCAAATAGTAAACCCATTAGCCAACAAACAAATATTGCATATTATGGCCAAAACGATTCTCATAGTTGACGACTCTGAAAGTATTAGGGAGGTAGTTAGCTTTACCCTTGAAAACGAAGGGTATAATGTGCTCGTTGCCGTTGATGGCAAAGATGCGCTACGCTTCTTAAACGGAACGCCTATAGACCTTATCATTACCGACCTACATATGCCAGAAATGGATGGTATAGCTTTAATTAAGGAGGTGAGAAAAATGGAGGCTTACCAACGTGTTCCCATACTCTTTTTAACAACAGAGTCGCAAGCCGCTAAGAAAATGGAGGCAAAGGAAGCTGGAGCTACTGGTTGGATTATAAAGCCATTTGTTCCGGCAAAACTCATAGCTGCTCTCAATAAAGTGCTTAGATAATGGATAACTTTAAAAAGAAATTCATAGAAGAGGCCACCGATCTAATTGACGGTCTTGAAAAGGCTCTACTTGCGCTGGAAGAGAATTCCGACGATCCCGCTCTTATTCAGCAGGTGTTCCGGGTTATGCATACGCTAAAAGGTAATAGCGGTATGTTTGGCTTCGATTTAATAGACCGCTTTACTCACGATTTGGAAACAGTTTACGACCTTATTCGTAATGGAAGTCTCCGTGTAACTCGCCAAGTACTTGATGTTACCCTTGCCGCTGTTGATCATCTTAAGCTGCTGCTTAACGAGGATAACTACTCCGATAAGGACTTTATTAGGGCTCATGAGCAGCTTACGCTGCGCGTAGCCTCACTTATTGATACCCCACAAGCACTAGAGCAGGCTGCAGAATCGGTATCGGTACTGTCAAATGCCGATGAGTGTACCTACTACATCCTTTTTGAACCACGTAAGGAGATTTTTTCTAACGGAACCAATCCTTTATACCTTATTGATGAGGTTGCCTCGCTAGGGAATAGCCTAGTTTTTGCACACCTGAATAGAGTACCTAAGCTTAAGGATATCAACCCAGAGAACTGCTATACTTACTGGGAAATAATACTGGTTACCAAAGAGGGAACCAACGCTATAAACGATGTATTCATCTTTGTTGAGGATGAGTCAAGTCTTGATATACAGAAACTTGCCGATTTGAATCTGTTGAATGATTCAACATTTGTTGCCGAGGCCAAGCGTATTGCTGCAGAGAAAGAGGATATTGGGTACAATATGCTTCAAACTTTAGCAGAGAAAGTAATGAAGCAGCAGCAGCAGAAGCAGGCCGACATAATTAAGCGCGAAAAAATTACTGTTAAGGATACTACCATTTCAAGCATCAGGGTTTCGTCAGAAAAACTAGATGTTCTGATGAATCTTGTATCGGAGCTGGTAACAACCCAAGCCCGCCTAAGCCTTTTTGCTGAGCAGAATGCCATTCCCGGGCTAACTGCTATAGCAGAAAATGTGCAGAAACTATCGCGGCAGCTAAGGGATACGGCATTTAGCATTGTGCTAATTCCTATTGAGAATATGCTAACCCGTTTCCAAAGGCTGGTTCGCGATTTGTCTAACGAGCTGCACAAGGATGTTGTATTTATTACAGAAGGCTCAGATACAGAGCTGGATAAAACCATAATCGAGAGCCTTGCCGATCCACTAATGCACATCCTTCGTAATAGTCTCGACCATGGTATTGAGGATGCCGATGTTCGCCAAAAGCTAGGTAAGCCTCGCCAGGGGAAAATTATCCTAAAAGCCTTCTATTCTGGTGCTAGCGTGCTAATTCAGGTAAGTGACGATGGTGCGGGTATCGACCCTGAGCTTATCCGCGAAAAGGCCATTGCAAAGGGCATTATTGCCGCCGATAGAAAGCTCTCACTACGCGAAACACTCGACCTTGTATTCCTTCCAGGCTTCTCAACAGCCAAAAAGGTAACCGATGTGTCGGGTAGAGGAGTTGGAATGGACGTGGTACGCCGTAAGATAGCCGATATACGCGGCGAGGTTGAGATTGACTCTGAAAAGGGTGTTGGAACTACCATTACCATTAAGCTTCCGCTTACACTTTCTATTATTGATGGACTTCTGGTAAAGATTGACGATACGCACTACGTAGTTCCACTATCGGCAATAGATAAAATTTACGCAGTTCCTACTAAGGAGATATATGAGAAGTACAACAACGTAGTAATTCTTGATGGTCGTCAGGTATCGTTCTTTAACTTGCGCGAAGAGTTTAATGTTGGCAACGTTGATAGCGAGTTTATGCAAGTTGTTGTAGTTAACTACGAGGAGAAACGCGTTGGCCTAGTGGTTGATCATGTTGTTGGTGAGTACCAGGCAGTTCTTAAACCGCTAGGAAAGCACTATAAGAGTCAGGAAATGGTATCGGGAGCAACAATTCTGGGCGACGGAACGGTAGCTCTGGTTGTAGATACAAATAAGATAATAAAGCAATTCGCCAGTAAGCAAGTAACAACTAATAAGTAACTAATTGGGTTAAAAACAGGAGGAAGACTATGAATCAGGAAAATTTATCGAGAATAAACTCCTACCTCTCATTTAAGCTAGGAGAAGAAGAATTTGCGGCACATGTAGGTAAGGTGCTTAATATTTTGGAAATGACTAAAATAACAGAGGTCCCTAAGGCTCCCGAGTACATGAAGGGTGTTATTAACCTTAGGGGAACCGTACTGCCTGTTATTGATACCCGTATTAAATTTGGAATGGCTCCAACGGTATATACAACTAACACCTGTATTATTGTTCTTGACATTGAGATGGATGGGGAATCAATTCACGTAGGAGCACTTGTTGACTCTGTTCAAGCCGTTCTTGAACTGGACGAGAACACTCTTCTACCTGCACCAAGCATAGGGAGTAAGTATAAGTCGGAATTTATTGAGGGCGTAGCCAATATCGACGATCGCTTTATCATGATCCTGAATATGGACTCAGTGTTCTCATCTGATGAGCTCTCTAGCATGAAAGATAAAGCCGTAGAAACCGAGAAAACTAGTGAGATAGAGGAGATTGGCTAGTTCTACTGTTATTGCAATATTTGTTTGATGCTTTGGTGCACAGCAATTGCCATAGTTGTAGTGCATCCCACCTAAAGGCTGTTCAAAAAGTCGCTCTTAAGCTTTGCTTAGGAGTTGATGTCTGGAAATCTTTTTGAACAGCCTTTTTATTGTTTAATACAATTTACTAAAGTTTAACCGTGAGGAAATTATACCTATTTCTATTTGTAAGCACGCTTGCTAGCAGTGCTTTTGCTTTAACCGATACAACTACTATAACCAAGCCCAAGCTAGATTTTGGAGGCTTCTTTCGCGTAGAGTACTGGTACGATACTAGGCAAAACGTAGAAGCCATTGATGGGCTATTCCTTCTGTATCCTAAAGCACCTATGGCAGATGCTAATGGTGAAGATATTTTAGCCGCTCCAGGGTTTAACTCGTTGGCCATGGCCACTCGCCTACGTACAAGCATTACTATGCCCAATATTTTTGGCGCAAAGTCCACAATACTCGTTGAGGCCGATTTTACCGGACTTAGCTCTAACGTTCATTTCCGTTTTAGGCATGCTCTTGCTACGCTAAATTGGGGCAAAACAAAGCTTATGGCCGGCCAAACGTGGCATCCCATGTTTGTTACCGATGTTTACCCTTACTTAGTAGGGCTAAGCACTGGTGCTCCTTTCCAAAGTTTTAACCGTAGCCCACAGCTTACGCTTACTCACGAGATTACCCCAGGGCTATTTGGTACCATATCGGCCATTCACCAGAGCGATTATAAAAGCTTTGGCCCCGACCCCGAAACCCCAGGCAAAGCAATAGCCTCATCCTCTTTTTTAAGAAACTCCACAATACCCAACCTTTTTGCTCAGCTACAGGTGAAGAGTAGCTCCGTAACAGCTGGCCTTGCTGCCGATTTTAAGAGCCTTCGTCCTAGGCTTTTTACCGTTTCGCCTGCCGACGGAACCTCAAAGTACGTTACATCTGAGCGCATTAACACGTTATCGGGTATGGCATACCTTAAGGTTCAGGCCGATATGCTAACTATTAGAACAAAGGTAATGTACGGGCAAAACCTTGCAGACCATCTAATGCTTGGTGGTTACGGCGTGGCAACCGTTGATGCCCAAACCGGAGCCGAAACCTATACCTCGCTTCGCCACCTCTTTGCATTTGCAAATGTTACATACGGCAAAGATTTTCAGGTTGGCCTATTTGGTGGATACGCTAAAAACTTAGGAGCCCAGGATAATGTTGTTGCAACCACAAGCATTTACGGCAGAGGTGCCGATATTGACTACATGTTCCGCGTAGCACCCAATATTATGTACCGCAAGAACCAGTACTTATTTGCATTTGAAGTTGAGTACACCGCCGCTGCTTATGGCGCTATTGACATTGCCAATAAAGCAAAGGTTATTAATAGCGATTTAGTAGGGAACACACGATTCCTGTTCGCATTACAGTACGACTTTTAGACATCAAACGAAGATATATTAGCGATGTTCGATCCTAATTTGAATGAGATATACCGAGCCCAGCTCTCTCAGGATGAGTTTGATAAGCTTAGTAGCTTCATTTACAAAGAGAGTGGCATTAAAATGCCTCAGGTTAAGAAGATTATGCTCCAAAGCCGCCTTCAAAAGCGGCTTAGGGAGCTTAAAATGACCTCGTTTAAGGATTACTGCGATTACGTTTTTCATAAGGATAATACAGGCATTGAAATTATCCATATGCTTGATGTGGTGAGCACAAATAAAACAGACTTTTTTAGAGAGCCCATTCATTTCGACTTTCTATCTAAGGAGGTGCTACCCGCCCTTTATGAGAACAGGCGATCAAATAGTACCGTAAAAATTTGGAGCGCAGGATGCTCCAGTGGCGAGGAGCCCTACACAATAGCCATTGTACTTCAGGAGTTTGCTAATGCTAACTCTGGAATGGATTACAGTATTGTTGGTACCGATATCTCAACCCAAATCCTCCAAAAATCGGTAGATGCCGTTTATAAAGAGGATAGGGTAGCAAATATTCCCATAGAGATTAAGCGTAAGTACTTTCTAAAAAGCAAGGATAGAACAAACCCTACCGTTAAAGTTATTCCAGAGCTACGCAGGAAGGTTAGGTTTGGTAGGCTAAATTTTATGGATGCCTACTACGATTTGCCCGAGACATTTGATGTAGTATTTTGTCGTAACGTGCTAATTTATTTTGATAGAGCTACACAGGAAAAGGTTATTAATAAGCTTTGCAGCAAGCTCAAGTCTGGAGGATACTTCTTTTTGGGGCATTCCGAGTCAATAATGAACATGGATGTGCCACTAAAACAGATAAAGCCTACCATATTTCAACGATTATAGCTAAATTACCTTTTTGAACCAGTGCAGGTTCAAATCCAATCTAGCTACATACAGCCTCGCAGGCTGGTATGTAAAAAGAAGTAGCGGTAAATGAATTTATTCAACTACAGTTATTTACAAACCGAAAACGATATGGAGCAACGATTAACTGATACCGAACTGCTAGATGAGCTTAGGCGACGCTTTGAGCAGAATAAGAATGCGGTTCTTGAGCTTAAGAATCTTAACGATGAGCTTAGGAATGTAAATAAAAAGTTGGAAGAATCAGAGTCGCTTAAAAGCCACTTTATATCCAACATCACCAATGAGATTATTAACCCCTTTACATCAATACTTGGATTATCCAGAGCCATACTCTCTGTTGACAAGGAGAACTGGAAAAAGGTAATCTCTATGGTAGCGCTAATTCATTCGGAGGCTTTTCATCTCGATTTTCAGTTCCGCAACATTTTTGTTGCAGCCAAAATAGAGGCAGGCGAAATCTTTCCCGAGATTTTTAATGTTGACATCCATAACCTTATCGATAGCGTTGTAGAGTCGTTTAAGTTTGAGACAAAGAAGAAGCGGATTACTGCCACCCACAACTTTACTGTAAAATCCGAAAGCCAGCTGTTTACCTTTAAAACCGACCCAGAAAAGCTTAGAATGGTTCTTTCCAACCTGCTAAGCAACGCCGTAAACTTTAGCTTTGAGGGAGGAGCCATTGAGGTAACTACCTGGATAGAGGGGACTGATCTTAAAATAAGCGTAAAGGATTATGGTATTGGTATTTCCAAGGAGAACCAAAAAATCATATTCGATAGGTTTAGGCGGGTTGATTCAGGTATTAACTCTTTAAATAGGGGACATGGGTTAGGCCTATCTGTAAATAAGGCAATTATTGATATGCTTAAAGGGAGAATGGAGGTGGCCAGTGAACTTGGCGAAGGCTCAACGTTTACAGTAACCATTCCCGAAGCAGAGGAATCTACCAACGACTTTGCTTCCGATGCTAACGAAACATTCTTTAGTAACGAAGAAACATTTTAAATTAAGCAGGGATGGAAGATAAACCTTTACATTTCCTGTATCCTGCAGCGTTGTTTGCCAGTGCTACTCCGCATAAGGTTTCAACAATTCTGGGATCATGCGTGGCCGTTTGCCTTTACGACCCCATTAGTAAGATAGGCGGCATTAATCACTATATGCTTCCTCTATGGAATGGTCAGGGCTTAGCTAGTCCTAAGTACGGTAATATAGCCATTGAGCGTTTGGTTGAGAAAATGGTCTCACTTGGAGCAAAGCGCTCAAATTTACAGGCAAAGGTCTTTGGAGGGGGAGAGGTTATTGAAACTACAATCTCTCAGTTTAACATTGGCGCCAGAAACATTCAGCTTGCCTTTGAAGCCCTTGAGGATCTTAGGATTCCAATATTAGCTAAGAGCGTGGGAGGTAAACTTGGTAGAAAAATCGAATACGATACTGCAACAGGAGAAGTAAAACAGCGTTACATAGAGAAAACGCTGGGACAAAGTCAGTAAATCTTTAGCAAACAGATACTAGTTTATGAGCCAGAAGATTCGGGTACTTATTGTTGATGACTCTGCCGTAGTACGGCAAACGCTTAGCCAGATTGTGTCGTCCGATCCTCTGCTAGAGGTTATGGGCACTGCTTCTGATCCGTACTTTGCGGCAAAAAAAATTGCCGATGAAACTCCAGATGTCATCACCCTTGATGTTGAAATGCCACGAATGGATGGGTTGACCTTCCTAAAGAAAATAATGGCTCAGCATCCCATTCCTGTGGTTATTATATCAAGCTTAACCGATGCCGCCACAGAAACAGGCATGAAGGCACTTGAGTATGGAGCAGTTGAAATTATAACCAAACCTCAAATGAACACTAAGCAGTTTATTGAGGAGTCCCGAATCCGCATTTGCGATGCCATTAAAGCTGCTGCTCATGCAAAGCTGAGCCGAAAGCGGTTTGCCGAGCCTTTAACCGTTGAGCCAAAGCTCTCTGCCGATGCCATTCTTCCCCCAGTTTCTATGCCTCAGAGTATGATTAAAACCACCGAGATTGTTATTGCCGTTGGGGCATCAACGGGTGGAACCGAGGCTTTAACCGTATTCCTACAAGCTCTGCCCATGGATTGCCCCGGGGTGGTGATCGTTCAGCACATGCCCGAAAAATTTACCCGTTCCTTTGCAAACCGGCTTAACGAAATTTGTAAGATATCCGTTAAGGAGGCCGAAAATGGCGATAGCGTTATTCGAGGCCGAGCCCTAATTGCCCCCGGGAACTACCATATGCTCCTAAAGCGAAGCGGTGCTAGGTATTACGTAGAGGTAAAAGAAGGGCCACTGGTTAACAGGCACCGCCCATCGGTTGACGTGCTTTTTAGGAGTACTGCTCGTTATGCAGGAGCTAATGCCATTGGCGTAATAATGACAGGTATGGGCGATGATGGTGCTCGCGGGCTGCTCGAAATGCACGAAGCTGGTGCAAAAACTGTGGCTCAGGACGAAAAATCATGCGTTGTTTTTGGCATGCCAAAGGAGGCCATTAAATTGGGTGCGGCCGACAAAGTGCTCTCTTTGGAAAGTATTGCCCCATATGTGCTTAAACCTTTTTAGTAAATTTTAATGCCTGATTTCGAAAACAATATTAATAGAAGCAAACCCAGCAAGTTATCGCGAATTTACAGGTTTTTTTGTTGGTGCTCAGGAGCAAGACTCTACTTAATAGAGCGTTGCCCTACTGAGTTTAACAAGTATTATGGAATAGGCGTTATTGTTTTACTTACGGGTGTAATGGCATCATTATCTGGTGGGTATGCTATGTTTACTGTGTTTAACTCACTTTACCTTGCCGCTGCCTTTGGAGCGCTCTGGGGATTCTTAATCTTCTCACTCGACTGGTATATCGTTTCAAGCATAAGAAAGCAACACAATCCCCAAAAAGAGTTCTTTGCTGCACTACCTCGGCTGGTTTTGGCTATACTAATCTCTGTTGTAATATCTAAACCTTTAGAAATTAAACTTTTTGAGAAGGAGATTGAACGGCAGCTCCTTTTTGTTCAGGAGGCAAAAACAGCGCAGTATGGCCTTGCCCTTGATAATAACTATGCCGAAATAGCAAAGCTTGAAAATCAGAATAAGGAGCTGCAGGATAATCTCACAAAAAAGGAGGCCTACAGAAATCAGCTGTTCTCTATGGTTATTGCCGAAGCGGAGGGGCGAAGCCCAACAAATAGGCTAGGGAAAGGGCCTGTTTATAGAGAGAAAAAGGCGGAGCTGGATAGGCTTGACGAAGAGCTTCACCGGTTAAGTGCATCTACAGCAAATCAACACAATTTAAATAATCAGCGAATAGCGCTACTCAAGCAAGAGCGCGATCAGCAGGCAAAGTCAGCAAACGTGGTAAACCGTAATGCTGATGGATTCTTGGCACGGCTCGATGCTTTGGGGCAACTAGCAAGCGATAATCCAAGGGTAGCATTCGCTAACTGGTTTATTATCATTCTTTTTATTGTAATTGAGTGCTCTCCCGTTATTGTAAAGCTCATGAGTGCTCGTGGCCCTTACGATGAGCTGCTCGAATCAGAGGAGCAGGAAATGAGCATCAGTATTCAGAAGCAGCTAAGCAGCGTTGAGCGTATTAACGATCAGCAAGCACGCTTTGCCTACATGCTTGCTCAGGAAAAGAGTAAGGCATTTCAGGAGGTTGAGCTGGAGTATATTATGAGTCAGGCATCTGCAATGCGCGAGGTAAACAGGCTAAAGGTAGAAAAGTGGCTTACTAACGAGAAAGAGAAGCTGGAGCTCACTGTAGAGAGTAATCTCCAAGCGGATCAGTCTTTTGGTGTACCTACGGAAGAACCCGCTTTGGCAAATAGTCCTACCGATAACATTGCCGATGAGTTGCCCCCTAACAATAAAAATAGTTTTGATGATTTGACGAGTGAAGGCAATGCAACCATTCTAGCTAAAAATGCTAGTGACTCTGTAGAAACGTCCTTTAAACCAGACGATTTAGATAGTCTTATTGACACAACACTGAGCAAGGAACGGGGTGCAGTCTAAATAACTCGGACAAAAAAAGGGGGAATAGTTAAGTGTCTCCAAAAAATTATATATTTTTAGTCAAATTTTCGGCTGATTATGGAAGGAAAATACTCTAAGTCCTTTGTGTACAAATACACCCTATTGGGTTTTCTAATGGGGGTAGTGCTTCTGCTTGTAGCACTATTCTTTGAGGCACTACATCACAATATTGCGTTTACCTTTTCAGGTGTAATAACCCTACACCAGAGAATACCCCTATTCTACCTATTAGACTTTACCCCATTTGTTATAGCCGTTATTGTTTGGTACGCTGCCTCGCGCTACTCGATGCTCAACCTAGAATCTTCAACTTTTTCTGAGCACGAACTTTCAAAGCAACGTAAGCTGTACCGATTTGTTGAAAAGCTGCGCACAGGAGAAATTGATGCCGATTATCACGCTGAGGAAACCGATGTGCTAGGTAAAGCCATTGTAAACCTACGCGACAACCTTAAGCGCAGCAAGCAGGAAGAAGAGGAGCGTAGGAAAGAGGATGAGCAGCGCAACTGGATTGCCGAAGGTCTTGCTAAGTTTGGCGAAATACTTAGAGCCGATAACGATAACATTGAAGAGCTTTCCTATAAAATAATTAGCAACCTTGTAAAGTACGTTAACGCGAACCAAGGCGGATTCTACTTAATTGAGGATAACGACCCGGGCGATGTACACTTTAAGCTTATGGCGTGCTACGCTTACGAGCGCAGAAAGTACGCCGACCAGCGTGTTGATTGGGGCGAAGGGCTTGTTGGTTCATGTGCACTTGAGCAGGAAACTACCCTCCTTACCCGCATTCCCAATGGGTACCTAAACATCACATCGGGTTTGGGGCATGCAAACCCCAAGAGCCTGTTGATGGTTCCCTTAAAGGTTAATGATGAGGTTCACGGAGTTCTGGAAGTTGCCTCCTTTAATATCTTTGAAAGGCATCAAGTCGATTTTATAGAGAAAGTAGCCGAGAGCATAGCCTCCACAATATCTGGCGTAAAAATCAATATTCGCACAGCACAGCTACTTAAAGAGTCGCGGTTACAGGCTGACGCCCTTGCATCGCAAGAGGAGCAAATGCGTCAGAACATGGAAGAGCTGCAAGCCACTCAGGAAGAGGCTGCGCGCCAAGCCGAGAAGTTTGTTAGCTTTACAAACTCCGTAAACCATACCCTTATTAGGGCAGAGTACGATGTAAATGGCGTTCTTTTGTATGCAAACACCAAATTCCTTAGCAAGCTGGAGTATAACAGCAATTCCGATGTTGAGGGTAAGCATATCTCCATGTTTATTAACAAAAAGGATAGGGTTTGGTTTGATGAGATTTGGCAGAGCCTAGCAAAGGGAGGTAAGCACTTTGAGGGTGATATGAAGCACGTTACCCAAAGCGGAAAGGATTTGTGGACCATTGCTACCTACACCTGTGTTCGCAACCAGTATGGTGGGGTAGAGAAAATCCTTTTCCTAGCAATTGATACCACCGAACAAAAGAAGCTAAGCCTTGACTACGAAGGGCAAATTGAAGCGCTTAACCGTTCAAGCATTAAGGTGGAGTTCTCCCCAACTGGCGATATTATAGACTCTAACGAGAACTTCCTTTCGGCAGTAAACTATATACTTGCCGAAGCCAAAACCAAAACGGTTTACGACCTCGTATCCGATCAGGATAGAAAGCTAATTGAGCGAATCTGGGACGATGTTACCCATGGAATTCCGTTTGAGGGGCAGATTAAAATAGTGGGCAAAAACGCAGAGGAAAAATGGCTGCGCGGCACTTTTACCTCTGTTAACGATATGTATGGCGAGGTGGCAAAAGTTGTGTTTATTGCCAACGATATTACTCGTGAAAAGCTGATGGAGATTGAATCCAACGCTCAAACCCTGCAGCTAAAGCAGCAGGAGGAGATGCTCCGTCAGAACGAAATTGAGCTTAACAAAAAGCTCCGCGAAGCTCGCGAAGAGGTTAAGCAGCAATTTAAGGAGATTGAGAAGTCCAAAATTAGAAATGAAAAAACGCTTGAAGGGTTCCTTGATGCAATTATTGCTACCGATCAGGATGGCGTTGTACAGTTCTTTAATAAAGCAGCAGAGGAGCTGTTTGAGGTATCCCGGGCCGATATCCTTGGCCAGAACATAAAAATCCTTTTCCCTGCCGATGCGGGAGAGTCCGACGAGTTCCTTAGCGCTTATTTAGACTCATCAAAGCAAAAAATTGTTGGCCAACGCCGGGAGATAACCATAACTACAAATTCCGGCGAGGAGATACCCGTTCTTATGCTTTTATCCGAGGCAAAAATGGGTCGTGAGGTTACATATACAGCCTTTGTTCAGAATATCTCTGTGGATCTATTCTAAGTTACACCCTTTATAATAAAATAAGCCCAATACCTGAGCGTATTGGGCTTTATTATTCTGCTCCCCTTAGCCTTAAATACACTTGATAATCAATACCTAAATCTAAAAACATTTAAAAACTGTTACATAAAACCTAGATGCAAATTCCTTTTTGCTATTTTTGTATGCAAGCATGTAAAAAAATACAGCCATTTTGTGCTGATTCAGAACTAGTTTATGGAGAATTTTGTTGTATCTGCTCGGAAGTATCGCCCTTCAACATTTATAAGCGTTGTTGGTCAAACATCTATTACCACTACTCTTAAAAATGCAATACAGCGCAAGCAGCTAGCACAAGCCTACCTGTTCTGTGGCCCTAGGGGGGTTGGTAAAACAACTTGTGCCCGTATTTTCGCAAAAACCATAAACTGCCTTACACCCACTGCCGATATGGAGGCCTGTAATGAGTGCGAGAGCTGCAAGGCTTTTAACTCATCAAGGTCGTTCAACATACATGAGCTCGATGCCGCATCAAATAACTCTGTAGATGGAATTCGGAACCTGATAGATCAGGTTCGCATTCCTCCCCAGCTAGGTCGTTACAGCGTTTATATTATTGATGAGGTTCACATGCTAACCACCGCAGCGTTTAACGCGTTCCTTAAAACCTTGGAGGAACCACCAGCCCATGCGGTGTTTATTTTAGCAACTACCGAAAAGCATAAAATTATACCCACCATCCTTTCCCGTTGCCAAATTTTTGACTTTAACCGGATTAGGGTTGAGGATATGGTTGGCTTTTTGGCCCAAATCTCGCAAAAGGAAAACGTAACCTACGAGGTAGAGGCACTTAACATTATCTCGCAGAAGGCCGATGGCGCTATGCGCGATGCGCTCTCAATATTCGACCAAGTTGTTAGCTTTAGCGATGGGCACATTACCTATCAAAAGGTTATAGATAACCTTAATGTGCTCGATTATCAGTACTACTTTAAGCTAACGGAAGATTTTATTGCTGGTGATTTTGGCGATGCGCTTCGCATTTTCGATGAGCTTCTTTCTAAAGGGTTCGATGCACAGCAATTCGTTTCGGGGCTTAGCATTCACCTGCGCAACCTGCTGGTTTGCAAAAATCCGCAAACCCTACAGCTGCTGGAGGTAGGGGCGGCCATTGCCGAGCGATATAAGCAAATGGCCTCGCAGGCTCCACCCAACTTTCTCATTAGAGCGCTGGATGTGGCCAACCAGTGCGATGTGACATTTAGGCAGAGTAGTAACCAGCGTTTACATGTAGAATTGATGCTGATTCGGCTAAGCGAGCTGAATCAGCAAAAAAAAAATGAGCTAACCGATAATCAGGTTAGTGAGCCAAAGGCTGATGCTCCTCAAGCTCCGCAATCAGTGGCAAGTAGAGCGTACCATTCTGCTACAGGCGGAGGGAGCGAGGCAGTAAAGCCAATTCCCAAAGTAGCGCCCAAATCTATCTCCATACGCGATGCTATGAGCGGCAAGGCTGCTCCGGAGGCAACCAAGCCAAAGGGAGAAGAGTCCCGAGCTGCTCAGGCGTCAGCAGTAGATGCACATAGCGAGCTTGCTTCCGACTCGGCTGACGATATTGATGATACCGACGATTTGCCTCTCACCACCGAGGTGATAGAGTTTACCCAGCAGGATTTGGAGCGGGAGTGGAAGAGGTATGCCGCGCTAATAAAAACGTCGAAAGCGAGCCTGCACAGCCTTTTAGAGATGTATAGCCCTGTAGTTACCGATAGCTTTCATATAACCATTACCCTAGAGAGCACCATCCAGCAGGAGCTGTTTAGCCAATCAAAAGGCGATTTAATTAAGCACTTACGTAAAGCGCTTCACAATAACCTTATTGATATTATTGAGGTGGTGGACGAGAAAACAGTAGGCTCAGCTAAACCTTATACTGCTGACGATAAATTCAAGTTTATGTGCCAGAAAAATCCTACTCTAGTTAAGCTTAGGCAGCAGCTAAATCTTGATTTTTCGTAGGCGGTTACCCTTTATTTTGGTATCTTTGTTTGCCTTGCAATAAAAGGTATTGGACTATAAGTATATTAATTCGAGTTTAACATAAATAATGTTGATATGATTAACAAAAGAGTAGAAACTGCTATTAATGAGCAGATTAATGCTGAACTTTGGTCGGCATACCTTTACCTATCTATGTCTGCTTACTTTAATGAGGTTGGGTTGAACGGATTTGCAAACTGGATGCGCATTCAGTGGCAAGAGGAAACCGCTCACGCCATGAAGTTCTTTGGCTACTTGGCAGAGCGTGGTGGCCGTGTTCTCTTAAAGCCAATTGCTGACGTCCCTGCACGCTGGGAGGGGCCTCTTAATGCATTTGAAGAAGTGCTTAAGCATGAGGAGCATGTTACTGCCCTAATCAACAATTTAATGGACATTGCCATTGAGGAGAAGGATCATGCAACAAAGAGCTTCCTGCAGTGGTTTGTTGACGAGCAAGTTGAAGAAGAAGCAAGCGTACAGGAAATTATAGATAGCTTAAAACTAGTTGATGTTAAGGGAAATGGCATATTTATGTTAGATAGAGAGCTAAAACAACGCGTTTTTGTTGATCCTAGCACTGCAGAATAACAAGCCAAATTAATTTCTCCAGATGAAATTTGATTTGTTTTAGTTAACCCGGAAGTGATTCCGGGTTTTTTTGTGGGTTCTGTTACACTAAGCATAGCTTGTATGACATGTTGTCCGACAAAACACATGGCTTTCTTTTTGCTAAGTAATGCACACTTGACCAGTTAAATAATCTCGTAAAAATGCCCTAAACCGTGATATGTACACAAAAGTCAGGGATAATTCAAAAAAACGGTTAAATTTGCTGGCTGTCAAGTCGAAATATTAAAATACTAAATATCAACACAATGAGTTTTATCAATCAGCTAGTTACAAAGCTTTTTGGGTCTAAATCAGAACGAGATTTAAAAGAGCTAATGCCTATTGTTCAGCTAATTCAAGCTGCATATCCCCGCTTTGTGAATTTGAGTAACGATGAGCTACGCGCAGAAACAGCAAAGTTACGCCAGCAAATTAGGGATTACATTGCTGCCGACCAGGCAAGCGTGGTTGAACTTAAGTCCAAAATGGATTCCGATGAGCTGAATTACAATCAGAAGGAGAGCCTTTTTGCAGAGGTTGATAAGCTAGAAAAGGGTATTGATGACAAGATTGAGGAGATACTGCTAAAAATACTACCCGAAGCATTTTCAATTGTTAAGGAAACTGCCCGTAGGCTTACTGAGAATGCTACTATAGAGGTTACGGCCACAGACTTTGACAGAACCCTTGCGGCTAAAAAAGACTTTGTAACCATTGAGGGCGATAAGGCAATATATAAAAATCGTTGGAAAGCAGGTGGTAATGAGGTTGTTTGGGATATGGTGCACTACGATGTTCAGCTTATTGGCGGTGTTGTGCTTCACCAAGGCAAAATTTCCGAGATGGCTACAGGTGAGGGTAAAACGCTTGTAGCAACACTCCCTGTATTCCTAAACGCATTGGCCGGAAAAGGCGTACACGTGGTAACCGTTAACGATTACCTTGCCCGTCGTGACTCTGAGTGGATGGGGCCATTGTATGAGTTCCATGGACTTAGCGTTGATTGTATAGATAGGCACGACCCTAACTCAAGCGCACGTAGGGCAGCCTACCTTGCCGACATTACCTTTGGTACAAATAACGAGTTTGGTTTCGATTATCTACGTGACAATATGGCGTTGTCGCCCGACGATTTAGTGCAGCGCAAACACCACTTTGCCATTGTGGATGAGGTTGACTCCGTGTTGATTGACGATGCTCGTACGCCGCTTATAATCTCTGGTCCCGTACCAAAGGGCGACGACCAAATGTTCGAGGAGTTTAAGCCAAAGGTTGAGAAACTGGTAACCGTTCAGCGTACCCTGGTTACCAAACTCTTAGCCGATGCTAAAAAGCTAATTAGCGAGGGGAACAACGAAGAGGGTGGCAAACTGCTTCTGCGTGCACATAAAGGGCTTCCCAAGTATAAACCCCTTATTAAGTATTTAAGTGAGCAGGGTGTAAAGGCATTGCTTCTTAAAACGGAGAACTTTTACATGCAGGAGAATAACAAGAATATGCACATCGTAACCGATGACCTGTTCTTTGTTATTGACGAGAAGCAGAACTCTGTAGAGCTTACTGATAAAGGTATTGACCTTATGACATCGGCCTCTGAGGACGCTCAGTTCTTTATCCTTCCCGATATAGGCTCATCCATTGCAGAACTTGATAAGAGTGGCAAAGTTGGTCAGGAGATGCTTACCGCAAAGGAGGAGATGCTTCGCGATTATGCCATTAAATCGGAACGCGTTCACACCGTACACCAGCTGCTTAAAGCATACGCCATGTTTGAGCGCGATGTAGAGTACGTGGTTATGGACAATAAGGTAAAGATTGTTGATGAGCAAACTGGTCGTATCCTTGAGGGGCGCCGTTACTCCGATGGTCTTCACCAAGCCATTGAGGCAAAGGAACGCGTAAAGGTTGAAGCGGCAACGCAAACCTTTGCAACCGTTACCCTCCAGAACTACTTCCGTATGTACCATAAACTTGCTGGTATGACGGGTACTGCCGAGACCGAAGCAGGGGAGTTCTGGACTATCTACAAACTTGATGTAGTTGTAATTCCTACCAATCGCCCCATTGTTCGTAAGGATATGGAGGACTTGGTATATAAAACCAAGCGCGAAAAGTACAACGCTGTAATTGATGAGTGCGTTCGCCTGGTAGGCGAAAATCGCCCAGTACTAGTAGGTACAACCTCGGTTGAGGTTTCGGAGCTGCTTAGCCGTATGCTTAAGCTTAAGGGCATTAGGCACAACGTACTTAACGCTAAGCTACACCAGCGCGAGGCAGAGATTGTTGCAGAGGCTGGTCGCCCAGGAACCGTAACCATTGCTACCAACATGGCAGGTCGTGGTACCGACATTAAGCTTACGGCTGAAACAAAAACCGCTGGAGGTTTGGCCATTATTGGTACAGAGCGCCACGAGTCTCGTCGCGTTGACCGTCAGCTGCGTGGTCGTGCAGGTCGTCAGGGAGACCCCGGTACATCACAGTTCTTTGTTTCGCTTGAGGACGATTTGATGCGCCTATTCGGATCCGACCGTATTGCCCGTATTATGGATCGCTTAGGGCTTGAAGAGGGCGAGGTTATTCAGCACTCCATGATCTCTAAATCAATTGAGCGCGCACAGAAAAAGGTTGAGGAAAATAACTTCGGTATTCGTAAGCGTTTGTTGGAGTACGATGATGTTATGAACTCGCAGCGTGAGGTTATCTACACACGTCGCCGCCACGCACTATTTGGAGAGCGTATTGATATTGATGTGGCAAACATGATTTACGATGTTTGTGCATCAATAGTAGCACAGGGACATGGCAATTTAGAGTTTGACGAGTTTAAACTTGATGTAATCCGTAGCCTATCCATAGAAGTTCCATTTACCGAAAAGGAATTTGCTTCCAATAGTATTGATGAGCTAACCGAGAGCCTTTATAAAGCAGCCCTTGAAAACTATGAGTTTAAGGGTACAAGTATTGCCCGTCAGGCTTATCCTGTAATAAAAGACGTATTTGAAAAGCAAGCGGCTGTTTACGAGAATATTGTTGTGCCTATTTCCGATGGCCAGCGCATTTACCAAATTGTTGTAAACCTTAAGAAATCGTACGAAACAGCAGGAAAGGATCTTATTCGTGGTTTTGCCAAAACATCTAGTTTAATTACCATAGACGAGTACTGGAAAGAGCACCTGCGCGAGATGGACGAGCTGAAACAGAGCGTTCAGAATGCCACCTACGAGCAGAAGGATCCATTGCTTATATACAAGTTTGAGGCTTACGAGCTGTTTAAGGTAATGCTCGACAGAATGAATCGTGATGTGGCCTCAATACTTATGAAGGCACATATTCCACTTCGCGATCCTAGTCAGGTGCAAGAGGCGCGTCAGCAGCGTAAGCTTGATATGAGCAAGTACGAAACTTCCAGAACCGATGCTCTTAATGCTGCCGCAAACACTCAGCATCGTAGCAACGAGCCCGTTAAGGCAGAGAAGCGCGTAGGCCGAAACGAGCCTTGCCCTTGCGGAAGCGGAAAGAAGTTTAAGAACTGTCATGGTCGCGACCTAGAATAGTAAGCACTTATATCGATATAGCCACTGAAGCGAGGATGATTATTCTCGCTTCAGCAGTTTTAGGGGATTTGCGCTAGCTGCGTACCCCCTTACGTTTGGGGTAGCAATAGAAAGCAATAGTAAAACAGCCTATAATCTTATGCAAAACGCTATGGCTCTTACCCCTAAGTTTGTTATCTTTGCCGAGTTTTAAAATTACCTGTAGATAGATGACTGTAGAAGGATTTATTTTTGATGCATGCCAAAAGGCTGTTGATGCCCTATACGGGGTGAAACCCGATAATTCGCAAATTCAAGTTCAGCTTACCCGTAAGGATTTTGAGGGCGATTACACCATTGTTGCCTTCCCTTTACTTAAAATATCCAAGAAAAAGCCAGAGGATACGGCTCAGGAACTTGGAGCTTATTTGGTACAAGCAAACCCCGAAATTGAAGCATTTAATGTGGTTAAAGGATTTTTAAACCTTAGCCTATCACACTCTTTCTGGTCGGGTTTGCTAGCAGCTGTTTCGGCTGACTCAAGCTATGGTTTTGCGCCAAAGGGATCAACCGGAAAAACCGTTATGGTGGAGTACTCCTCGCCAAATACCAATAAACCCCTTCACCTTGGGCACATTAGGAATAACCTTTTGGGGTATTCCGTTTCACGAATCATTGAGGCAAATGGAAATAACGTCCATAAGGTAAATCTGGTTAACGATAGGGGTATCCACATCTGCAAATCGATGCTTGCATGGCAAAAATTTGGCAAAGGCGAAACTCCAGAAAGCACAGGGAAAAAGGGTGACCATCTTGTGGGCGATTACTACGTACGATTTGACAAGGAGTACAAAAAGCAGATAGAGGTTCAGAAATTACAGGGCTTAACCGAGGATGATGCAAAAGCCAAGGCTCCAATCATGTTGGAAGCACAGGATATGCTTCGCCAATGGGAAGCCAAGGATCCAGAGGTTTATTCCCTTTGGGAAACCATGAACGGATGGGTTTACGATGGCTTTGCCAAAACCTACGCCGATTTGGGCATCGAGTTCGACAAGGTTTACTACGAATCGCAAACCTATATTCTAGGAAAATCAATAGTAAACGAAGGACTTGAGAAAGGCGTGTTTTACAAACGCCCCGATGGTTCTGTTTGGATTAACCTAACCAACGATGGACTTGATGAGAAGCTGCTCCTTCGTGGCGATGGAACATCGGTTTACATAACCCAGGATATAGGAACTGCTCTTCAGCGTTTCTCGGAGTTTCATTTAAACGATCATATATACGTTGTAGGGAATGAGCAGGAGTACCATTTTCAGGTACTTAAGCTTATCCTTAAAAAGTTAGGATACGAGTGGAGCGAGCACCTATTCCACCTATCGTACGGAATGGTTCAGCTGCCCGAAGGGAAAATGAAATCGCGTGAGGGAACAGTTGTAGATGCCGACGATTTGGTAGAGGAGATGATTGCCACAGCTAAAGGCATGGCCGAGGAGCTGGGTAAGCTAGATAACCTAACCCCCGATGAGGCCGAGAAGGTGTACCGTATGGTAGGATTAGGCGCTCTTAAGTACTTTATTCTTAAGGTTGACCCTAAAAAAAGCATGACCTTTAATCCAAAGGAATCCATTGATTTTAATGGGAATACGGGGCCATTTATTCAGTACACACATGCTCGTATCCAGTCGGTACTCCGCAAGGCTGCCGATGCGGGAATTAGCATAAGCGGCACAATTAATCCCAATGCTTTAGGCGCTAAGGAGAAAGAGCTGCTAAAGCAAATAGTATCCTTCCCAGAGGTTGTAGCCCAAGCAGGTGCCAGCTTTAGCCCAGCGCTTATTGCAAACTACGCATTTGAGGTAGCCAAGGAGTTTAACCAGTTT
The DNA here is from genome assembly GCA_016931855.1 of Bacteroidales bacterium. Classification (GTDB taxonomy): domain Bacteria; phylum Bacteroidota; class Bacteroidia; order Bacteroidales; family Tenuifilaceae; genus UBA5206. Next base: position 34,866 of record JAFGDZ010000079.1, on the reverse strand, counting down.
TACCACGATTTCTCTATTCTTAAAGAGGAGAATGCTGATGTTAAGCTGCTACGCCTTATGCTATCGAAAGAGGTGGGTAGCATAATAAGAAAAGCCATGTGGTTACTTGGAATTGATGTACCAGAGCGCATGTAACCTTGCTATTAGGGGATAAGTTTATATTTTTGTAAAAACGATCATTACTATCAATATGTTTGAGAATTTATCGGAACGGTTAGAACGGTCATTTAAGCTGTTAAAAGGCGAGGGCAAAATTAGCGAGATTAATGTTGCCGAAACCCTTAAAGATGTTCGTAAGGCATTACTTGATGCCGACGTTAACTATAGAGTAGCCAAGCAGTTTACCGATCTGGTAAAGCAAAAGGCGCTTGGAATGAATGTGCTAAATGCCATTAAGCCAGGTCAGCTTCTAGTTAAGATAGTTCATGATGAGCTAGCCGAACTTATGGGAGGAAAAGCCGCTGAGATTGATCTCTCAGGCACTCCAACCGTAATACTTATTGCCGGTTTGCAGGGTTCAGGTAAAACCACATTCTCAGGCAAATTAGCAAGCTACCTAAAAACAAAAAAAGGGCGTCAGCCGCTGCTTGTTGCTGGCGACGTTTATCGTCCGGCTGCTATAGACCAGCTAAAGGTTCTTGGCGAGCAAATTGGCGTACCCGTTTTTACCGTTGAGGGAAGCAAAGATCCTGTAGCCATTGCTAAAGATGCAATTAAGCACGCAAAATCAAACGGCAATAACGTTGTTATTATAGATACCGCTGGCCGTTTAGCCGTTGATGAGGCCATGATGCAAGAAGTGGCTGCCATAAAAAAAGCGGTTTCTCCTCAGGAGATCCTCTTTGTTGTGGACTCAATGACTGGTCAGGATGCGGTTAATACCGCCAAGGAGTTTAACGACAGGCTCAACTTTAACGGTGTTGTTCTCTCTAAGCTCGATGGTGATACCCGTGGTGGTGCAGCCCTTTCCATTCGCTCTGTTGTTGACAAGCCCATTAAGTTTGTTAGCATGGGCGAGAAAATGGAAGCGCTTGATGTGTTCCACCCTGAGCGTATGGCCGATCGTATTCTGGGTATGGGAGACATTGTTTCTCTTGTTGAACGCGCTCAGGAACAGTACGATGCCGACGAAGCCCGCAAGCTACATAAGAAGATTGTTAAGGATCAGTTTAACTTTAACGACTTCCTTTCGCAAATTGCCCAAATCAAAAAAATGGGTAACCTTAAGGATCTTGCAGGCATGATTCCTGGCATGGGTAAGGTACTAAAGGATATTGATATTGACGATAATGCATTTAAAGGCGTTGAGGCAATTATACAGTCAATGACTCCCTATGAGCGCGAAAACCCAACCGTTTTAAACGGTAGCCGCCGCAAGCGCTTAGCCGATGGTAGCGGTACCTCTATTCAAGAGGTAAATAGGCTTATTAAGCAGTTTGACGATATGCGGAAGATGATGAAGATGGTATCTGGTGGTGGTGCAAAAAATCTTTCCCGCATGATGGGCTCAATGCCACGTCGCTAATGGTGGATTACAAAGGATAGTGGGTAAATAAATAGGCACTTTTCTTAAACTCATTTTTTTGCGTTTAACTATATGCGAGCTAACTTGTTACCTAACTATCCTAATCACTAGTTACTAAACACCAACCAACAAACACTATTATAATGGAACTACTCGATGGAAAACGTATTGCCGACGAGGTGAAGCAAGAAATTGCAGCCGAAGTTGAGGCAATTGTAAAAGCAGGAGGGAAGACCCCTCATTTGGCCGCAGTTCTTGTTGGTCACGATGGTGCAAGTGAGACCTATGTTGGGCACAAAGAGAAAGCCTGCAGCCAGGTTGGTTTTAAATCAACAGTGCTTCGTTTTGAGGATACCATTACCGAGGAGGAGCTGCTTAACGCGGTTGCCGATTTGAACAATAACCCTGATATTGACGGGTTTATTGTGCAGATGCCCTTGCCTAAGCACATCTCCGATCAGAAGGTGATTGAGGCCATTGACCCTCGTAAGGACGTGGATGGCTTTCACCCTGTAAACGTGGGACGTATGACCATTGGTTTGCCTGCCTACGTTTCGGCAACCCCCGATGGTATTATTGAGCTGCTACGTCGCTATAAAATTGAAACGGCAGGCAAGCACTGCGTTGTTTTGGGCAGAAGTAACATTGTTGGTCGCCCCATTGCCAACCTGCTTTCGCAAAAGGCATACCCTGGCGATTGTACCGTAACCATGTGCCATAGTCGCACCAAAAACTTAGCGGAGATAACTCGTACTGCCGATATTCTTATCGCTGCTCTTGGTTCTGCTGAGTTTGTAACTGCCGAAATGGTTAAAGAAGGAGCCGTTGTTATAGATGTAGGTATTACCCGCGTAAAAAGCGATAAAACTAAGTCGGGTTGGAAGCTTCTAGGTGATGTTAAGTTTGATGAGGTAGCGCCAAAATGCTCATACATTACCCCCGTTCCGGGTGGTGTTGGCCCACTAACCATTATCTCGTTAATGAAAAATACGCTTCTTGCAGGCAAAGGTGCTATTTACGGGAAGTAGAATTTCTTTTATCCATATAAATAACCCCCTATCCTAATAAGGTAGGGGGTTTGTATTTGGTGCATGGAGCGCTATTTCTCTGCTGTTACTGGTTTCTCAGCATCTTTTGAGTGTGCCTTGGGTAATCGTTTTCTATTGGTGAAAACGGCTTTTGTAAAAAAGCCAATAAAGAATGTGATTAGAATTATGATGATTAGCGGTAGGTTAAATGTCCATATTAAGAAGTTAATGGGAACACTATCAATGTTTTGACCAATAAAAGCAATTAGCACTATTAGTAATATAATATTAAGTAGCTGCTTTGGCGTTAGGTTTATCTTATCAAAAAATTTGCTCATAGTACTGTAGGTTAACGTTTCTCTCTGATACAATAGGGTTTATTAAACTAGCCTCTGGTTTAAGGAAAGAAGGGTCTGGAGAACTGGTTCCCAAAGGGAGATAGTCCAAATGCAGGCCCATTTGAGAAGCCAAAGGAGGCTCCTATTGAGGTTTTCTCGCTAATCTTATAATCGAAACCAACCCCAAAGTTTCCATAATCCGCTTTTCCTAAACCTGCTTGGTAGGGCGAAAAGTAAAGCTGGTTTTTTGCATACGCCCCATAGCCGTATAGGCTTAGATTTTTATTTATATGGTACTTGCCGTATGCAAACGCTTCTGTTGGGTTACCCATATTGTTGTTTAGCTGATTGCCTGAAGGGAAACCTGAATGCACTATAACATTGTTATACGAGTTGTATCCTATTGATGCTCCAATAACCATTTGGAACCGCTCGTTTGGTGCGTATAAAAAACTTGGGGCTACATATGAGCTAGAAAAGCCAGAACCGCTTCCCAATGATGTGTAACTGGTTCCTACGCTAAAGCTAAAATCGGTTTTAGCTGGTTTAACAATGCCGTCTTCTGCAAAGATTAGGCTGTCGGTTGGTTCAAATTTATGGTTGGTTGGGTAAAACAATCGGTCTAAATCTCTCACCAATTGAGCCTTTGCTCCAGAAATGAGAGTAAGGCTTATTATCAGAAGTGCAATTTTTTTCATGGCTTCAGTTTTTAAACACCAACATGGATGCTAAAATAGATAAAAATGGGCTTATTAATAATGTTACTAAGGCATTTTAACAGTATGCGTTGGGTTTATAACAAAAATTGCACTTTAATGGTTGTTTTAAGTAGCTATAAACTCTTGTTCTGGAACTTTTTTATGTCAGAATAATGTTGAACAGCATCATGTTGTAAAGCAACTATAAGCATTGAGTATTACTAGGATTAATACATTTGTTTCCGTTTTAAAAGCTACTACGATGCTAAACAAAACTATCAAAACCGTTTCGCCTCAAGAGGCAGTAAAGGTTATAAAATCTGGGGATCATGTACATTTAAGTAGCGTTGCAAGCGCTCCTCACTCGTTAATTAACGCAATGTGCGAGAGGGGAAGAGCTGGCGAACTAAAAAATGTGCATATCCATCATCTTCACACAGAAGGCCCTGCGCCCTATGCAGAGCCTGAGTTTGAGGGGATATTCCAAATGGACTCGTTCTTTGTTGGTTCAAATGTTCGTAAGTCCACTCAAGCTGGTTATGCCGACTATATTCCCATTTTCCTTAGCGAAACCCAAAAGCTATACCGTGAGGGCTACATTAAGTGTAATGTGGCAATGATTCAGGTTTGCCCTCCCGATGAGCATGGCTTTGTTTCCCTAGGAACATCGGTTGACGCTACTCTTGCAGCTGTTGAAACAGCCGATTATGTTATTGCGGTGGTTAATCCAAACGTTCCGCGCGCTTTTGGCGATGCGCTTATTCCGCTTAGCATGATTGACATTTTTGTAGAGGGGAATGAACCGTTGGAGCCTGCGCACTTTACGCAGCCTGATGAGATAGAGACTGCAATAGGCAAGCACTGCGCTGCTCTTATTGAAGATGGTGCTACCCTTCAAATGGGTATTGGTGCTATTCCTAACGCCGTACTGGCGCAGTTAGGAAACCACAAAAATCTTGGTATCCATACCGAGATGTTTGCTGATGGCGTACTTCCTCTTGTTGAGAAGGGGGTAATTAATGGCGCTTGCAAAGGAATTGATAAGGGGAAAATGGTATCAACCTTCCTAATGGGCTCGCAAAAGGTTTACGACTTTATTCACAATAACCCATTGGTTCTTATGATGGATGTTGGTTACACCAACGATCCGTTTATTATTGCCAAAAATCCTCGTGTAACAGCCATTAACTCTGCTCTTCAGGTAGATTTAACTGGTCAGGTTTGTGCCGACTCGTTGGGAACTAAGTTCTTCTCAGGAGTAGGTGGTCAGGTTGACTTTATTTACGGTGCTTCACGCTCCATTGGTGGAAAAGCTATTATTGCAATGCCTTCGGTAACCAATAAGGGGATTAGCAAAATTGCTCCAACCCTAGCCGATGGTGCAGGCGTGGTAACTACTCGTAACCACATTCATTGGTTTGTTACAGAGCATGGCGCTGTTAACCTTTACGGTAAAACCCTGCAAGAGCGTGCCCGTTTACTTATTAGCGTGGCGCATCCAGACCATAGAGAAGCGCTTGATAAAGCCGCTTTTGAACGATTTGGTTCGCACTTTAAGTTTATGTTTTAATATACTTTTGGTTATGCAGAAAAAGCTTCGCTGATTTATCGGCGGAGCTTTTTTGCTTTAGGGGAACTAGTAAGCTGTGGTAGCAAGTTTTTGCTACTCCACTGGTTGCCCAGCAGCTCTGGAGGTATTGTGAGTACAGTGCAATTTTTTCAATATGGAAAAAGCACCTAACTATTAATCCTTTACCTGATATTTTGTAATTTTAGTGGGCAAACTAAAATTACTGCTATGGATGACAATTGCCCAAAAGTAGCCAAATGTCGCTTGTTTAATAATCAAATTCTAAAAAGAGCGGAATCTGCTGAAACTTACCGAACCTTATATTGTAAGGCAGGTCAGTCTAAATGGACTAGCTGTAAGCGGTATATGGCTTCTGAGAAGTTTGGCTCGTGCCCCGATTATATTCTTCCAAATTCTACGTTTAGCTTGGACGAGATTCAGGCTAGGATGAAAAAAGAGGGATTGCTTACTTAAGTAATGTGGTCAGGCTTACTTTAGGTAAAAAAAATAGGGTATCCAGCATGGATACCCTATTTTTTACTTTAGAACAATTACTCTTGGTTGATAACAATTTTCTCAATCTTATCACCAGCACGTATCTCATCAATAACCTCAATACCCTCGTAAACTTTACCAAAGCAAGTATGCTGCCTATCTAAATGGCTGGTATTGGCTCTTGAGTGGCAAATGAAGAATTGAGACCCTCCAGTATTTCTTCCAGCATGAGCCATTGAGAGAACCCCCTTGTCGTGAAACTGATTTTCACCAGTTAGCTCGCAGTTAATCTTGTATCCTGGTCCGCCAGTTCCAACTCTAGGATCCTTAATCTCCTTTGAGAAGGGGCATCCGCCTTGGATTACAAAGTTTGGGATAACCCGGTGGAATGCTAAGCCGTTGTAAAAGCCTTCGTTTGCAAGCTTGCAAAAGTTATCAACGGTATTTGGGGCATCCTCTTCGTAGAATTTAACCTTCATAATACCTTTAGCGGTATGGATTTCGGCTGTTCTCATTATGCTTATCGTTTATATTGTTAGAATTAGATTGCAAAAGTACTAATAACGCCACAACGAAAAAAGATGTGGCTTACTGTTTATACACAACTGCATTAATGTTCATTCCAGCTCCTACTGATGCAAACATAATAATATCGCCGCTGCTAATAGCATGGCCATTGTGGTTTTTGCGAAGTATCATGTCGTACAGCGTAGGGATTGTAGCCACAGAGCTGTTCCCCATTTCGGCAATATTCATGGGCATTACCTTGCTAAGGTCGCACTTAAGCTTGTACAGCTTAAAGAATCTCTGAACAATGGCCTCGTCCATTTTCTCGTTAGCCTGATGGATAATAATTTTTGTGAGTTCTTCTACTGGTAGCCCCGTTTTGTCGTAAGCCGTTTTCATGGCAGCGGGCACATTGGAAAGTGCGTACTCATATACTTTCCGTCCAAGCATTTTTATGTACTTGGTTGAGCTGTCGTTGGTCGGATTGTTAGTCTTACCCATGTAAATATAGTCAACCTCCTCTTGGGAGTGAGCAGCAACCGCAGTGCTAATTATTCCCCTTTGCGTGTCGCTTAGCTCTTTTTCCAGAATTACTGCACCTGCGCCATCGGAAAAAATCATTGAATCCCTATCGTTCTTGTCAATGGTTCGCGATAGCGTTTCGGCACCAATTACCAAGCACTTATTGGCCATTCCTGCGCGTATAAAAGCATCAGCTTGTATAAGGGCTTGAATCCAGCCTGGGCATCCAAAAAGTATGTCGAAGGGAACGCAGCTTGGGTTTTTAATGCCCAATTTATGTTTAACCCTCGATGCAAGGCTGGGAACTGCATCGGATTGATTGGAACCATAGGTGATATCGCCAAAGTTGTGCGCTACAATTATTTGATCTAGCTCCTCTGGGTTTATACCTGCGCTTTCTATGGCTTTTAGTGCGGCTTGTGTGGCTAAATCGGAGGCAGTTTGATTGTTGTTGGCGTAGCGGCGGAACTTAATTCCTGTAATGTCTTTAAACTTATCAATAACCTCACTAATTGGGGTGTTAATTTCGAGTTTATCTGCTCCATAAAAACTATGCTCAAGAAAATCAGTGTTTGATATAGAAATATCAGGAGTAACAGAGCCTGTTCCTGTAATTACTGTGTTTAGGTTTTTCATGGTTCATATTGTTAAGCAACTGTTTTGTTTTTACGCAAGCTATACAATGCATTTTAAAAAAGCAAAGTATTGCTTTAATCGTTTGGAATTACTCTTCGTGGTTTAGTCTTACTGCCTTTTGAACGCCCTTTATGCGCATTAGCCTATGCAGGAGCATGTCAAGGTGTTTGGTATCGGAGATTAAAACCTGAATCTTACCCTCGAATACCCCGTTGCTTGACGAGAAAGACACGCTTCGCATGTTAACCTTTAAATCGCGGCTAATAACCTCCGATATTCGGTTAACTAAGCCCAGCTCATCAATTCCAGTAATTTTAATTGTGGTTTGGAATGAGCTAGAGGTTGCGCTTTCCTTCCATTTGGCATTAACAACTCTATAGCCATACTTTGCTAATAGCTGAGCTGCGTTGGGGCAGTTAGTACGGTGTATCTTTATCCCTTCGTTAATGGTTACAAAGCCAAAAACATCGTCGCCAAAAATGGGGTTACAGCATTTTGACAGCTTAAAGTCGATGTTTACCAGCCGCTCATCAATAACTAAAAAGTCGTCGGAAATGGGTTCTTGTGCAGGTTGCGATACTTTAGGCGGTTCGGGTATTTTATCATCGGCAGCTACTTTTTCGGGTTGGGAAAGCAGCGCCTTTACCTGTGTAATATCAAACTTGCCACTTGCTACCATTTCGTAGAGTTCACTGGAACTTTTCAGTTTAAGGTGCTTTTGCAGAAAGCGTATGCTCTCCTCGGCATCGGGCATTTTCCAGTTTTTTAACCTGCGCAGGAGAAGCTCGCGCCCATGCATAACTAGTTTAAACTCCTCTTCGCGAATGCTCTGCTTGATTTTTGATTTGGCCTTTGATGTGGTTACAATGCTTAGCCAGTCGTTCTTTGGTTTTTGGTTTTTTGATGTGATAATCTCAACCACATCGCCATTTTGGAGCGTGTGCTTTATGGATACGTTCTTGTTGTTAACCTTTCCGCCAACGCACTGGCTCCCTATTTGTGAGTGAATATCGAAGGCAAAGTCGAGAACGGTTGCACCCGCTGGGAGCTTGCGTAAGTCTCCCTTAGGGGTAAACACAAAAATTTCCTTGTTATACAGATTTAGCTTGAATGTGTCAACAAAATCCTCATGGGTAGCCTCGGTATTCTCAATAAAGTCACGTATTTGGGCAAGCCAATCGTCTATTCCCTGCTCTTGCCTAACCCCTTTATACTTCCAGTGTGCGGCAAGCCCCTTTTCGGCAATTTCGTCCATTCGGCGGGAGCGAATTTGAACCTCAACCCACTTTTTCTCAGGGCCAACAACGGTGGTGTGTAACGATTCGTATCCGTTGCTTTTGGGTACAGAAACCCAGTCCCTAAGCCGCTCTGGATTAGGTGTGTACCAGTCGGTAATAATGGAGTAAACTTGCCAACAATCAGACTTCTCTTTTTCTGGAGGGCTGTTAAGTATTATTCGTATGGCAAAAACGTCCATTACATCTTCAAACTCAACTCCTTTTTGCTGCAATTTTTTCCATATTGAGAATATGGATTTTGTGCGTCCTTTTATTTCAAAGTCAAATCCACGTCTTTTTAGCTCGTCCTCAATAGGGGGAATAAACTCTCGGATAAACCTGTTGCGTTTAGTTGTGGTGTTCTTAAGCTTCTTTATAATCTCCTTGTACTCATCATTATTGGTGTATTTCATGGAAAGGTCTTCCATTTCCGATTTTAATCGGTATAGTCCTAATCGATGGGCAAGGGGAGCGTAAAGGTAGAACGTTTCCCACGAGCGCTTAAGCTGCGCGTCGCTTGGCTCATAGCTTAGCGAGCGCATAACCTCTAGCCTGTCGGCTAGCTTAATAAGGATAACCCTAGCATCCTTTGCCAGGGTAAAAATTAGCTGCCTAAAGTTCTCCGACTGTGTTTTATGGTCTTTGGGGTCAAGGCTCGATATTTTGGTTAGGTTTTCAACAATCTCGGCAACGGTTTTATCAAACTCCTTTTCTATTTCTATTGCGTTTAAAAAGCCTAGCTCAATGGTTTCGTGTAGAAGGGAGCAAACAACTGCTGTTGTCCCCAAACCAATCTCATCAACGCAAATTCTTGCAACATCAATAAGGTGATAGATGTATGGTTCGCCAGAGCCTTTCCTGCTACTCCCATAAAATTTTGAAACCAGCGAGAACGCTTTTCTAATCACCTTTATGTCGGCTGGCGATAAAGTGACCTTTGCCGCACGTAGTAAGCCCCTGTAGCGGGTAACTATTGCTTTCCGCTCCTTCTCTGTAAACTCTAACTGGTTCATTGCATAAGTCAATTAGGTGAACTGTAAATATAAGAAAAAGTGACATGTTAAAGGGGGCTATTTTTGGCTATGATATAATACCACCTTGCGTAGAAACGTTGCATGTAGCATTCGTTGCAATAATAGCTTAATAGCTTGGTATGCCCTATTGGGGGTGTTAAACGTTAATATAACCTTGGAGTACTGCTTGCAACAAACATGCTTCATTACCGTTTTCTTACTATATTTAGCACAAATTTTTGTAAATGGAACCCGATTACGCGCAGCAAAGGATAAAGGAACTGGCCGATGAGATTAATCGGCATAATTACCAGTACTACGTTCTTTCATCGCCCACCATATCAGACTTTGAGTACGATAAGCTGCTAAAGGAGCTAGAGCAGCTTGAGGCTCAGTTTCCTAGTTTGGTCGATCCAAACTCACCCACCCAACGGGTTGGTAGCGACCTTACCGGCGAGTTTGTTCAGGTTAAGCATAGGTACCAAATGCTCTCGTTGGCCAATACCTACTCACCAGAGGAGCTAAAGGATTTTGATGGAAGGGTACGTAAGGTTATCGATAACGGATTAGAGTACGTTTGTGAACTTAAGTACGATGGGGTAGCCATTGGAATAACTTACCGTAATGGAGTTTTAGTGCAGGCTGTTACCCGTGGCGACGGAACGGTTGGCGACGATGTAACGGCCAATGTTAGAACCATAAAATCAATACCGCTAAAATTGCACGGAGCCAATTTCCCCGCAGAGTTTGAGATTAGGGGCGAGATTGTGATGCCCCGCAATGTTTTTGATAGCATCAACAAGCAGCGCGAGATTGATGGCGATACGCCCTTTGCCAACCCCCGGAATGCGGCTTCGGGCACCTTAAAGCTGCTGGATCCATCGGTGGTGGCAAGTCGTAAGCTCGACTGCTACTTGTACTACGTACTAGGCGATAATTTGCCATACGAGTCGCATTATCAGAACCTGGTTAAAGCCCGTGAATGGGGCTTTAAGGTTCCAGATACTATTTATTTGGCACAAGACATTGATGCCGTTCTGGGCTTTATCAGTAAATGGGAAACCAAACGTCACAATTTGCTGTTCGATACCGATGGCGTTGTGGTTAAGGTAAGTAACCTAAAGCATCAGAAATCGCTAGGGTTTACCGCTAAAACGCCTCGTTGGGCAATTGCCTACAAGTATAAAGCAGAGCAGGCTGCAACGGAGCTCCTCTCCATTGATTTTCAGGTTGGTCGTACGGGGGCAATAACACCCGTAGCAAACCTTTCGCCAGTTCATCTTGCTGGAACAACGGTAAAGCGCGCTTCCTTGCACAATGCGGATCAAATAGCCTTACTCGATATTAGAATTGGCGACACTGTGCTTGTTGAAAAGGGAGGGGAGATTATTCCCAAGATTGTAGGGGTTGATACCACAAAACGCCCACAGGTGGCTATCCCTTTTGAGTTTATTGCAGCCTGCCCTGAGTGTGGGGCAACGCTGGTTAGACCCGATGGAGAGGCAAAGCACTACTGCCCAAACGACACGGGTTGTCCGCCTCAGATAAAAGGGCGCATTGAGCATTTTATTAGCCGCAAGGCACTTAATATTGATGGGTTAGGAGAGGAAACGGTTGAGCTGCTGTACAGTAAGGGCTTGGTTCACAATGTTGCCGATTTGTATGCGCTAACCAAAGAACAGCTGCTGGGCTTGGAGCGTTTTGCCCAAAAATCGGCAGAGAATGCAGTTGCAAGCATTAGGAAATCGTTGGAAATTCCTTTCCCCAGGGTGTTATTCGGATTGGGAATTAGGTATGTTGGCGAAACCACTGCAAAGAAGCTCGCTCAGCATTTTGGAAACATTGATGCCATTATGGCTGCGTCAACCGAGGAACTTTTGGCGGTTGATGAGGTTGGGGAGCGAATTGCCTCAAGCATAAAAGAATTTTTTTCAATCCCCAAAAACTACGATATTGTGGAGCGTTTGCGTGGGTTTGGAATACAGCTTAAGGTTGACAAGTCGCAATTTGAAACCCTTTCGGTCACGCTTTCTGGAATGAATATTGTAATTTCGGGCTCATTCACAACCATCTCGCGCGAGGAGCTTAAAGAGCTTATTGCCAAGCATGGGGGCAATAATCAGAGCGCCGTTTCAGGGAATACATCAATGCTTGTTGCGGGCCATAAAATTGGGCCAGCCAAGTTGGAAAAGGCGCGTAAACTAGGCGTTAGAATTGTTAACGAAGAGGAATTTTTTAAGTTAATCCAGTAGTAATAATATTATAATCAATGGGAAAGCCATTTCAAAAGCTACGTTTCAGTATAGGGGTGTCTGCTCTAAGTAATGCACTAAAGAATTTTACCAGGCGCAAGCTAGTTTATAACCTTGATACGGCAAGAAGGGTTGGTATTGTGCTGCCCCTTGTAAGCCAGTCCGATTTTGACATTGCAATAAAGTTCTCGGACTACCTTCGCTCTAAGAATCTTGAGATATGCATTCTAGGGTACTTCCCCGGAAAGGAGCTGCCCCAACATTTTATTATGAGGCAGGGTACAAACATCTTTACGGCAAAGGAGCTAAACTGGTACGATAAGCCAAAGTCAGAAGTGGTTGATGAGTTTGCCAACACCGATTTTGATATACTTATAGACCTTTCCCTTGAGCATTACTTCCCTTTGCGTTGGGTTATTTCTACCTCGAAGGCAAAGTTTAAAGTGGGCTGCTTAGATTACGAGGGGAATCCCAACGACCTAATTCTAAGTATAGATAAAACCAAAGGCATAACTCATTTAGTAGAACAGGCAAAGCATTACTTATCAGTAATAAACAATAGATTTGCAACAGAGGAAACTGCATAGCTAAACGCTGTAACCCGAAAATAAAACGAAAAATGATTGAGAACTTCCGAGGATTGGGTGTAGCCATGGTTACACCCTTTAAACACGACAAGAGCATTGATTTTGATGCCGTCGAACGGCTCGTTGAGCACCTAATTGGTAACGGGGTTGATTACCTTGTTGTTATGGGAACAACAGGAGAATCGGCCACCCTTAGCGCCGATGAGCGTGAGGATCTAATACGCTTTATTGTTGATAAAAACGATGAGCGGGTTCCCGTTGTTGTTGGGATAGGAGGGAATAACACCTCTAGTGTACTAGAATCCATTGATGATTACAACTTTAAGGGTATCGATGCAATTTTAAGCGTTACCCCATACTACAATAAACCCACGCAAAAAGGGCTTGAGATGCATTACAAAGCCATTGTTGCGCAATCGCCTGTGCCAGTTATTCTGTACAACGTTCCCGGAAGAACAGGAGTAAACATGACCGCCGAAACTACCCTTAAGCTGGCACACGATCACTCAAATATTATTGCCATAAAAGAGGCCTCGGGAAACCTAAACCAGATGTCGTACATTTTAAGGGATAGGCCAGAAAACTTTCTTGTAATTTCAGGAGACGATGGCCTTACCCTACCCCAGCTAGCAATGGGAATAGATGGTGTTATCTCCGTTGTGGGAAATGCATTTCCAAAGCAGTTCTCGCGCATGGTTAAGCTTGGCCTAGAGGGAAACTTTACCGAGGCATCAAAAATTCATCTTAAGATGATAGAGATTATAGATGCTCTATTTGCCGAGGGCTCTCCAGGGGGCGTAAAGGCAGCCCTTAACATCCTAGGGCTAATGGAAAACTCACTGCGCCTACCCTTGGTGCCAATTAGCGAGTCGGCAAACTATAAGCTCTCACTACTTGTTGAGAATTTTTAGCAATTGTTTCACAATATTACAAAGCTGGTTGAACAAACCAGCTTTTTTTGTGGTTTTAAGTGATGTACTGTAGCTGTATGAGTAATCCCAATCTTTTGATTATTCCCCATTATTTGTTACTTTTAGAAAGAACCAATAACTAATAACCCAGATATGAGCACACTAACCACAAATTACCTAGGGCTTCAGCTTAAGAATCCCATTATTGCCGCAAGCTCCGGATTAACCAATAGCCTATCAAACATAGTTGAGCTTGAGGCTAATGGCGCTGCAGCCGTTGTAATAAAATCAATTTTTGAGGAGGAGATTAGGCTTGAAGCCGAGGATAACTTTAACAAGATGACCGCACAGGGCTTTGTTTACCCCGAAACCATGGAGTATTTTAACTATGACGAAATGGGCGACCCTGTTTTCGATTACCTTAAGCTTATTACCGATGCCAAGGCAAAGGTTAAAATCCCAATTATTGCCAGCGTAAACTGCGTTAGCGCCGATAAGTGGACCGATTTTGCGAAGCGCATTCAGGATGCCGGTGCCGATGCCATTGAGCTTAACCTCTTTGTGCTTCCTACCGACCTAGATAGATCCAGCGATGACAACGAGCGGATATACTTTGAGGTAATTGAAAAAGTGCTTAAAGTAGTTACCATTCCAGTTGCCATAAAAATTAGCCCTTACCACTCAAGCCTAGCGTCGTTTATACAGAGACTTAGCCGCACAGGAATTAAAGGTATAGTGCTATTCAACAGGTTTTATAATACCGATTTTGATATTCACAGCCTTGAATTTACCTCAACCAACGTGTTTAGCACTCCTGCCGAAATTGCCCTTCCGTTACGCTGGATTGCCCTTATGTCCGATAGAGTAGATTGCGACCTAGCCGCATCAACCGGCGTACACGATGGCGATGGCGTAGTTAAGCAGCTGCTTGCCGGAGCCAATGCCATTCAGGTTAGCTCTGCGCTTTACCGTAACGGCTTTGGTCACATCTCGCTAATGCTTCGCCAAGTTGAGCAGTGGATGAAGGATAATGGGTACAATAGCATTGGCGAGTTTAAAGGAAAGATGAGCCAGTCCAAAACGTATAATCCCGCAGCGTTTGAACGCGTTCAGTTTATGAAATACTTTAGGGAGCGCGAGTAGGATCCTGTTGATATGTTTTTAATATTGTTTAAATGTTGAAAGGTTATCGGTTACTAACATTGTTGTTTTTATTGCTAAGTTTGCAGGTGGAGGAATTTTTACATGAGAGACGAAGGAGATTATTTAAGCTACGAGGAAACGCTTAGCATTGTACGCCGATATGAGGAGCGCTTGCTTCAGAACCAGAATCCCTTTTTCGATGCCATAGAGTACGAAGGTATTATAGACTACTATATGGCGGAGAACGATGGGGTAAAGGCTTCTGAGGCTGTTTCTATTGCACTTAAAATGTATCCCAACTCCTCGGAAATTCTGCTGCGTAAGGCCGATATGAACGTGATGTTGCAGAACTACGAGGAGGCCTTTACAACCCTCCGTTTCCTTGAGAGTGTAGAGCCGCGTAACTTTGAGGTGTTCCTAATTAAGGGACAAGCATTTCTTGAAACAGGGCAGCTAAACCTTGCCGAAGAGGCCTTTGATAGAGCGGTTGAGCTTAGCGTTGAGGACCGGGTTGATACGCTTACCCGTATATCTACGCCATTGCTTGATATGGATGAGATTAACCTTGGTTGCAAGTATCTGCTAAAAGCGTTTGCGCTCCAGCCCGATAATCTGTTTGTGCTATTCGATTTGGGCTTTTGCTATGAGCGTATGAACGATTTAGACCGTAGCATTTACTTTTATAATTACTACCTCGATATAAATCCATTTGCTGCCAGCGTATGGTACAACATCGCCATAGTACATACCAAAAAAGGCCATTTCGATAAAGCTCTTGATGCTTACGATTTTTGTTTGGCCATTGACCCCGAGTACGAATCGGCGCTACACAATAAGGCCAATACATTAGCAACCCTTGAGCGATACCCCGAAGCACTTGCTGCATTTCAGGAACTGGTTCTGCTAGAGAAGGAGAACGTAAGAGTTTGGTGCTCGCTGGGGGAGTGCTATGAGAAGCAGGAGGTTTACGAAAAGGCAATGGAGAGCTACCGTACGGCAATATCGCTGGATCCTAACTATGCCGAGGCATACTATGGCATTGGCGTTGTTATGATGGAAACGGGACAGCCAACCCTGTCGCTCGACTTTATACAGAAAGCCATTTCCCTTGATCCAGAACAGTACGATTTCTGGCTGGGCTTAGGCAAGGTTAACTTTGAAATAGGCCAGCAAGAGGAGGCGCTTAAGGCATACCGAGAGGCTGTACTTATTAATCCCGATGAGGCAGAGGCCTACCTTGCTCTTGCCGAAATCTATCTTTACCAAGAGAAGTTTAAAGAGGTGGATACCCTGTTTGATGAGGTTGGCGGAAAGTTTGAAGCGAATGCCTCTATGAACGTTATTAAAGCCGCAGCGCTTTACCTTACCAAGCGCAGGAAGGAAGCCCTTGATGCCTTAAAGGCTGCTAAAAAGGTTGATCCTCTTTCCGTTGACGATTTCTTTAGCATTGTTTCAATTATTAACGACGATGAGTTTATTACACAAGCTAAGCGGCTATAGCCCATTAGCATAACCTTACTGGCTGGACCTTAAAGTCCAGCTTTTTTGTTTTGTAGTGCCAACACTTATCCCCATTGCCTTTGTAAACCCAAAAAAAGCGAATACATTTGAGTTTCTAATTAAGCAAAAAGCATTATGAACTTTAATCTACCTCATATTCCCTCAAGGGAAGTTAAACCTCGTAACTCAGGGGTAACTATGGTTATGGACAAAGGGCTTAGCCTTCGCGAAGCCGAGGATCTTGTTGATGGCTCTGGCGAATTTATCGACTTTGTGAAATTTGGCTTTGGCACATCAATCATAACCCCGCGTTTAAAGGAGAAAATTAGGGTGTATCGTCAGGCAAATATCCGTACATACTTTGGGGGCACCCTATTTGAGGCTTTCCTTATTAGGAATATGGTTGACGATTACAAGCGCTTTATTGATGAGTACGAGCTGGATCTACTTGAGGTATCGGATGGTTCAATGGAACTGGATCACGACCTTAAGTGCAAGTACATATCGGAGCTTGCAAAGCACGCAACGGTAATTTCGGAAGTGGGTTCAAAGCAAGCAGGGGTTCATATCCCTCAGGATAAGTGGGTGAGCATGATGAAGAAGGAGCTTGACGCTGGTGCTTGGAAAGTTATTGCCGAAGCCCGCGAGAGCGGTAACATTGGGATTTATAATGCCGATCACTCTGCCAATACCGATTTGATAGACGACATTGTGCACAATGTTAAAAATGAAAACGTGCTTTGGGAAGCACCAATAAAAAGTCAGCAGGCATGGTTTATTAAGCTCTTAGGAGCAAACGTAAACCTAGGTAATATTGCTCCCAATGAGGTAATATCGCTGGAAACGCTTCGTTTAGGCCTAAGAGGCGATACCTTTTTCCAGTTTTTGCCTAAATAGCACAACACGGATTGGCTGACTGCAAGTCAGCCTTTCGTTTCACAAATCACAATTTCACAATTATTTTTTAGATGAAAAGAAAATTTAGCGACTACCTTCTCCTGTACATTAAAGGAGCAGGTATGGGGGCTGCCGATGTAATTCCAGGGGTGTCTGGTGGTACCATTGCTTTTATTACGGGCATATACGAGGAGCTTATCTCATCAATAAAATCAGTAGGTTCAAAGTCTATTCTTAAGATTTTTAAAAAGGGTGGAATCTCTGAGTTTTGGGCCGATATAAATGGGAACTTCCTGCTTAGCGTTGTGCTGGGAATTGGTACAAGCGTATTTTCGCTGGCAAAGCTAATGCAGTACCTGCTAAGTAATCATCCAATTCTTGTTTGGTCCTTCTTTTTTGGGCTTATTCTATCATCCACTTGGTTTATTGGGAAAAAGGTTACAAAATGGTCTGTAAGTCCCATTGTGGCTATTGTTTTAGGCGTTGCCATAGGCTATTTTATAACAGCAGCATCGCCAACCGAAACCTCAAATAGCTACTGGTTTATATTCCTTTCGGGTGCAATAGCCATTTGCGCAATGATACTGCCAGGTATTTCAGGAAGTTTTATTCTGTTGCTGCTAGGTAAGTACCTGTTTATGATGACCGCCATATCAAGTTTGGATATTCCTATAATTCTAATCTTCCTTTCGGGCGCAGCAATTGGAATTGTAGCTTTTTCTAATTTGCTATCGTGGATGCTTGCTAAGTACCATAATATTACCATAGCCGTACTTACTGGCTTTATGGTTGGCTCGTTAAATAAGGTTTGGCCTTGGAAGGTATCGGTTCAAACCTACATTGACTCTCATGGAGTAGTAAAGCCATTGGTTGAGAGTAACGTTTTGCCCAACACGTACCTTTCGGTTAACGGGTTAGAGCCACATACAGTACAAGCCATTGCTATTGCCTGCTTTGGTGCGCTGCTGGTTTTTGGATTTGAATTTTTAGGTAAAAAGCTTAAAAAGTAGAATAGAAACGGAGAGAGCCTTTGGTAAGGCGTATGCTGATTTTTTGATATTTCATTTTTTTTTGACGACCGCAACTTGTAACGAAGTTGCGGTTTTTTGGTATTTATATGCAGATTCCTAGGTGTATGGTGAGTTTTATTGTCCTATAGCGATGATTAAGATCATTCTAAATGTTGAAACGGACAATTTTTTTTGTCGTTTATTTGCAGGTACTAGCTAATAAGCAATTTATTAACCTAAAAATAAACCAATATGTTAAGGAAGTTTACTCTTGTTGCACTCCTTGCAATAGCAGGGCTAGCCGCAAATGCACAGAATTTACAGCTACACTACGATTTTGGAGAAGACCGTGAGTTTTTTACAACCACCCTTGAAATGTTTAAGCCCGACCAGTACGGTAGTACTTTCTTCTTTGTAGATATGGACTATTCTGCTGATAAAGGAGGTGTAGGCTTAGCATACTGGGAAATTTCTCGCGACCTAAAATTCTGGGAAGGCCCATTTACTGCTCACCTTGAGTTTGATGGTGGATTTGGCCAGTTTAAATTAGGAGGAACAGATCTTGCTTATACAATTAATAATGCCTATCTGTTTGGTCCTGCCTATTCTTGGAACAACGAAAACTTTACTCGCGGTATTACCTTTCAGGCTTTGTACAAGTATATTACCGATAAGCACGATGCATCGTTTCAGCTAACCGCTGTTTGGTACATGCATTTCCTAGAGGGTAAGGTTACTTTTTCTGGATTCGCTGATTTTTGGAGAGAGGACAACCTCGCAAAAACAACCTCATACATATTCCTTTCTGAACCTCAGATCTGGTACAACTTTAACAAGCACTTCTCATTGGGAGGCGAAGTTGAGCTAAGCAGTAATTTTGGTGGAGTAGAAGGCTTTAAGGCGTGTCCAACACTTGGTGCAAAGTGGGTTTTTTAGATTGATTTTAGGAAGTTGTAGTAACTAAAATAGAGAGTAATGAAGAAACGTTTTGTGTCATTTAAGGTGAAGCTTCAGTTTATTGTTGGGATTGGTATCTTTTTAACCGTTGCAACGCTAGTAACCGTAAGCTCCTACATTGCATGGGAAAGAGCCGTTGCTAATGCAGAGAATCAGGCGCTGCTGACCTCGCGCGATTATGCGCAAAATATAAAACTTGAGGTTGAGCGTGCCCTAAATGCAACCCGTTACTTGGCAAATGCATTTTCAACAATAAAATCGAAAGAGAATCCCGTTAGCTTATCTCGTGCAGAGGCTAATGCAATGCTTGAAAAGGTATTGGTAGATAACGGCGTTCTTTTTACTACTTATACCATGTGGGAACCAAATCAGTTTGATGGTTTGGATGCCCAGTTTGTTAACCAGCAGGGGCACGACCAAACTGGTAGGTTTATTCCTTACTGGAATCGCCGCGATGGAGGAGCTATTCTTGTTACTGGTGCTGGTTATAACGATCAGGATTACTACTTAGTTCCAAGGAATACCAAAAAGCCCTTTGTTTCAAATCCTTACTGGAATGTGCAGGGAAATAAAGTGATTCTTGTATCAACCATTTTCCCAATTGTAAACAACAATACGTTTTATGGAATTGTGGGTGCCGATATCTCAAGCACCTTTATCCAAAAAATGGTGGATGAGAGCAATATATTTGAGGGTCGTTCCAATATCAACGTAATCTCAAATAACGGTACCATTGTAGCCGAGAAGAACAACGAGTCGGTTGCGGCCAAAAGCTTAACCGAGCTCTACGCCTCCGATGTATCTCAGCGCAAGCTTTCCGATATTAAAGCAGGTAAAGAGTCTGTTGTGCAAATGGGCGATATTATTGAGGTTTCTGTTCCCATCTACTTTGCTGAGACCGATAGCCCTTGGCAGGTAAACATACAGGTTCCTACCAGCATTATTCAGGAAGAGGCAATGGGAATGACCTATAGGATGGTAATTGCCGGGCTGCTGCTAATGGCAATAAGCCTACTCATTTTGTGGGTGTTTATGGTAAGGCTTGTGCGCCCAATTGTAGCCATGGTCGATACCACAAAGAGAATAGCCGATGGCGATTTAACCGTTACCTCATCAACCTACTCTAACGATGAGCTGGGCTTGCTCTCCGAGTCGCTAGATCGAATGGTGGTTCAGCTGCGCGATGTAGTTTCGGGAATTAAACAGGGTGCCGACCATATTGCCTCGGCATCCAGCCAAATTAGCTCCAGCTCCGAGCAGCTCTCGCAGGGAGCTAATGAGCAGGCCTCATCGGCCGAGGAGGTATCCAGCTCCATGGAGGAGATGGCGGCCAATATTCAGCAGAACACCGATAACTCAAAGCAAACCGAGGTAATTGCACACAGCGCTGCAACCAGCATAGAGGAGGTTGGCAAAAAGGCCAAGGACAGCCTAAGCTCCATGAGGCTTATTGCCGATAAGATTACCATTGTTAACGATATCGCATTCCAAACCAATATACTGGCTCTAAATGCTGCTGTTGAGGCCGCAAGGGCAGGGGAGTACGGAAAGGGCTTTGCCGTAGTGGCTGCCGAGGTTCGTAAGCTAGCCGAGCGTAGCAAGGTTGCTGCCGACGAAATATCGATGCTCTCAAAAACCAGCCTAAATATTACTGAAGAGGCTGCTGTGTTGATGGATAAAATGGTTCCTGAAATTGAGCGTACCGCTCAGCTTGTACAGGAGATTACCGCTGCAAGTATTGAGCAGAACAGCGGTGCCGATCAAATAAACAACGCCATACAGCAGCTAAATCAGGTTACGCAGCAGAATGCTGCCGCATCGGAGGAGCTGGCAACTAGTTCCGAGGAGCTAAGCAGCCAGGCCGAACAGATGAAGCAGATTGTTGGATTCTTTAAGGTTGATGCAGCTAAGGCCACATCCGCAAAGCAGCACATGGTAAAGGTAAAGAGTGAAACTCAATTTGCCGAAATAGACAAAAGTGCGCCAAAACCAGCGGTTAAGGTTATGAGTAAACCTGTTGCTGCAAGCAAAGGGGAGAAACCTTTGGATGAAAAGAAAAAGGAGCAACCAAAGCCAAGCGTTTCATCGCCTAAAGCAAGTCCTGCTACTGAGCTAAAACCTAAAGGAAACAAGGGCACAAAGCTCAACTTCCTTTCCGACAATAAGGCCGATGATGGTTACGAACGCTTTTAAACAGATTTAAAACCATAGAGCAAAGTACCTGCCGCCCGCTAGGATTATTTCCTAAGCGGGCGGTTTGTTTATTAAACTTTCGCTAAATTCAGCTGTTCCATTCATTGGCTTTTGTATATAATAATTTGATTGGGGGATATTCCCCCTGCACCATATGAGAAACGTACACGGCTTAGTTTTTCTGCTCCTGTTATTCCTTAGCACCATTGCTATGGCGCAAAGGGATGAGTGTTTGGGCGACTACACCTTTAAGTCGGGCGAGTACATTACCTATAGGGCAGTTTACAATTGGGGGTTTATATGGCTTAACGCAGGCGATGTGTTTTTTAGCGTATCCGATACCACTTACAATGGAGAAAAGGCTTTGCATCTGGTGTCGAAGGGATGGAGCCTAAAGGAGTACGATTGGTTTTTTAAGGTGCGCGATAGGTTCGAGTCTATTATTGATACAGTAAACCTAAAACCCTACTGGTTTGAGCGGGAAACATCGGAGGGTGGCTTTGAAACCTATAATAGGTATGTGTTTAACTACGAGAAAGGAAACGTAGATATTATTAGCAAAACGAGCAAAAGAGCCTTTAAGCGCGATATTCATAAGCTGTCTGGTTGCACTTTTGATGTGCTTAGCGCCATTTACTACTGCCGTAACCTCGATTTTGATAATAGGAAACCGAACGAGAAAATTCCGTTGCGAATGGTGATTGACAATGAGGTTTTCGACCTTTTTCTTCGGTATAAGGGTAAGGAAAAGCTGGAGCTGCGAAGCGGGGAGAAGTACAATACCATTAAGTTCTCGGCAATGCTGGTTGAGGGTACGATTTTTAAAGGAGGCGAGGATTTAACCGTTTGGGTTACCGATGATAAGAATAGGATTCCCGTTCTGGTTGAGGCAAAAATACTGGTTGGTTCAGTAAAAGCGATCCTTACAGGCGTTAAGGGAAGTAAGTACCCATTAAAGGAGGTTAAATTCTAACCCGGAGGCCTAGCTCAAGGTAATCGGCAGTAGTCCAGTGCGTTTTTAGCGATAGCTGCGTGGCAAGGTAACGCGTTATCCAGTAGTTAATTGCAATATGTTGGTAAAGAAATCCGCCCGTTGTATCCTTTCGGTGTACGTAAACCCCGCAGCTAGCCGAAAGGCTAATTCTATTAATTTGCTTCTCAATTCCAGCGTTTAGCCCTAGCTTAAATGCATCAATATTCCCAGAGTGGCTTGTCCCATCTCGTTCTAGGTGAAATAGACTGGCCTTATCTAGCATCAAATCGGTACCCGTTAAAAGGCCGTTGTTTTCCCATTGTAAGAGCTTGTAGCTGAGCTTTACGCTGCCAACCGCATACCTTTTCCCACCGTAGTCTCCCGCTTCTCGGTATCCAGCCGAAGCAGTTATGCTGAATTGGCCTTGACTTGGAAAATTTAGCCTAGCCTCTTTTACTGGAGCATTTGGCCAGGGAGAGCCCAGCTGTACGCCCGCAGCAAGGGATATGCTATTTAAACCGTAGTTGGGCTTTTTTGTGTTGCCGTTTGATATGTGGTGTGCTACTACTTTTACAAAAGCAATGCGCCTTGGGCTTATCTGCACATTAGTCTCTAGTTCAACCTTAGCTGCAATATTAATTGGAGTGGAAAAGGAGTAGTTGGTTGGATTGCTAATGGGATTGTACCTCTTTGTTACCAATCCAATTCCCGACCCTACCGATAGAAACACCTTGGTACGTTTTGCCGATAGAATAGGCGCAGTAACAATGGGGGTAATGCTAATGCTATAGCCCAAATTAGCGTTGCCATAGCGGGAGGCGTTTAGGTGTAATCCCCAGTATTTGGCAAGATTATCGTGCTGCTTAAGAGTGCTTTTGTAGGATATCTCTGTACCAAGAGTAATTCCGTTGTTTAAGGAGGAAAGTATGGTGTGGTGCGCAATAACCTTTCCTGCACTAACCGATGCGTATAGGGATGAATTATGCGCAGTAGTGTCAGGCTTTGCGTTGGCGCAAAGGGGTGTAAACAGGAGAACGATAAGAAGGTACTTTTGTGCTACCATCCAATGCCATACTGCGTTATATGAACCCTTGATTCTACCCATTAATCCCACGATATAAGGCGTGCGTCTTAATCTTCGCTTTGCTGCACAATTATAAATAAAAAACCGACCCCAAACAGAGCCGGCAGATCAGTAAATTTTGAGAAAAAAGGGGAGGCTTAGCTTAGTCGCCAAAGCTAATACCTACACCTTTTGCTGTGCGAACAAGGTCGCAACCCGGATCAACAAAGTTAGGACGGTTTACTGCGTCAACTAGCGGTACAGCAATAATATCTGGATGACGATATGCAACCATCTCACCGAATCTGCCTTCCAGCACCATCTCAAAGGCCTTAACGCCAAATTGAGTGGCTAGAATACGGTCGTATGCAACTGGAATACCACCTCGCTGAAGGTGACCAAGAACCGTTTCGCGCATGTCGGCCTCAAAGCCAGATTTTTTAAGCTCCATTTCCAGCTTACGGGCAACACCACCAAGGCGTAGGTTAGCATAGCCTACCTCACTGCTCTCCTCAGATGTAAGTGACCCACCAACAGGAACAGCACCCTCTGCTACAACGCAAATGGCATGGCCTTTACCCTTGTTGAAACGGCTCGATAGCTTCTCTGCTACCTTCTTAATGTCGTAAGGAATTTCTGGAATTAAGCAAACCTCGGCACCACCAGCAATAGCCGCATGTAGGGCAATCCAGCCTGCGTAACGTCCCATAACCTCAAGAATAAGCACACGGTTGTGGCTGGCAGCAGTGGTAACAAGCTTATCAACAGCTTCGGTGGCAATTTGAACTGCGGTTTGGAACCCGAAGGTGAAATCGGTTGCAGAAAGGTCGTTGTCAATGGTTTTGGGAACGCCAATAATATTAAGACCCTTCTCATAGAGTGCCTGCGATATTTTTTGCGAACCATCGCCACCAATGCTAATAACAGCATCAATGCCAAGGTACTGCAGTTTACGGATCATCTCATCGGAGCGGTCAACCGATCCCCAAGAGCCATCCTTGTTCTTAACTGGCCATGCAAAGGGGCCTCCCTTGTTGGTTGTACCAATTATGGTACCGCCTTGTACGTGAATACCAGCAACAGATCTTTCGTCTAACACCCTAATTTCGGTGGGCTCACGAAGTATGCCATCAAATGATGAGATACTCCCTATCACTTCCCAGTCGCGTTCCTGTGCAGCACGCTTAACAATTGCCCTAATTACAGCATTTAACCCAGGACAATCGCCGCCGCCGGTGGCAACTAATACTCTTTTCATAGACAAAATGAATTACAGTTTAAAAACTTTGTTTACAAGCATTTAAGCTTTGTATTTGCAGATTTGTTTTAAAGTTGTACTTTTAACGAGTCGATTTTTCTGCACGAAAGCAAAAGTACAAAAAAAACCATAGTTCATCACGTGGACTGCCTATAAAAACGCTGATTTCCCGCAAAATACCCAGTGCAAACGAGTGAAATCTAATGGTTCAATCACTAATATTTTTTGTTATGATGAAAAGAAAGCTTTCGTTTACTGCCTTTACAAGTATGCTATTAGTACTTCTAGGGGCATCAATCTCCTTCTCCTCTTGCATGCAGAGGCAGGAAAAGGTTCAAGAGCCCTTTGCTGTAGAGCATCTCGATTGGGTTAGTACCGCTACCATTTATGAGGTAAACGTGCGCCAGTTTACCCCCGAGGGTACATTTAACGCTTTTGCCCAAAGTTTGCCTAGGCTTAAGGAGCTTGGCGTTGATGTGCTTTGGTTTATGCCAGTTCACCCCATTGGCGTTGAGAATCGTAAGGGAACCTTGGGTAGCTACTACTCCATTAAGGACTATAAGGGTACCAATCCGGAGTTTGGAACTTTTGATGATTTTAAGGCAATGGTTGATGAGGCCCATAGCCTAGACATGAAGGTTATTATCGACTGGGTGGCAAACCACACATCGCACGATGCGGTTTGGGTAACCTCCAACCCCGAGTTTTACACTCGCGATTCCGTTGGCAACCTAATCTCTCCATTTGACTGGACCGATGTGGCCGAGCTGGACTTTGAGAACAAGAAGCTGTGGGATGCCATGATTGATGCCATGAAGTACTGGGTTGAGGAGGCCGATATCGACGGTTTCCGCTGCGACGTGGCTGGTGAGGTTCCTACCGAGTTCTGGAACAAGGCGCGCCGTGAGCTTGATGAGGTTAAACCCATGTTTATGCTTGCCGAGGCCGAAAAGCCCGAGCTACAGGAATACGCTTTTGATGCTGATTATGGCTGGGAGTTCCACCACATTAAGAACGAGATTGCCAAAGGAAAGAAAACGGTAATGGATCTCGACCAGTATGTGCTAAAGAGCGAATCAACTTACCCACGCAATACCATTAAGATGAACTTTACATCGAATCACGATGAGAACTCATGGAATGGAACCGAGTTTGAACGCTTGGGCGAGGGCGTAAAAGCGTTTACCGCGCTAACCTATGTTATGCCTGGCATGCCGCTTATTTACAACGGACAGGAGGTTGGTTTTAACCGTAGGCTGCAATTCTTTGAGAAAGACCTGATTGATTGGACGGAGAATGCCGAAATGACCAACTTTTACACCAAGCTAAACCAGCTCAAGGAGGAGAACACCGCTCTGGCTGCTGGCCCCGATGGCGGGGAGGTGATTCGGGTTAAAACATCTAACGATGTTAACGTTTTTGCTCTAATTCGCAGAGCCGAGAACGATGAGGTATTCTCTATATTCAACCTGTCGCCGCTGGTGCAAACAATTACCCTACAGGGCGATGAGTTTGTGGGCGATTATACCAACTACCTTACTGGCGAAGCTCAAACGTTTACCGGTTCCGATACCCTTGAACTGGCACCTTGGCAGTTTTTTGTGCTAACAAAATAGCATCCATCCTTAAAGTTGGTTTGCATTTTTACAAAAAAGGCCTCTGCTTTAACGGCAGAGGCCTTTTTGCTTAATCAACAATAACCCGTGGAATATTGCCTGGTAGGCGGGCTAATATTTGGTAGTTTAGCATGTTGCTCATCTCGCAAAAGGAGGCAACGGTTATGGATTCCCTTTTTTGGCGGCCAATTAGCACAACCTCGTCGTTACGGTTAACGTTTGGAATATCAGTTACGTTAACGCTCATGGTATTCATGGTTACCGATCCAATTACAGGAACCCTCTTGCCTTGGATTAGCACCCTGCCCATGTTGCTAAGTGAGCGGCTGTAGCCGTTGGAGTAGCCTACGGGAACAATGGCTACCTTTAGCTTCTTGTTGGCAAGGAACGATGTGCCATACCCCACAAAATCGCCTGGGGAAACGTCTTTAACGGTCATCACTCTCGATTTCCACGATATTACCCTTTTTAAGTCGCTATCCTTTGCCATGTTGGTTTTATACTGGTGGATAAAGGTTTCCTGACTAGGCCAAAATCCGTACTGCGCAATCCCCATTCGCACCATGTCCATTATGGTTTGTGGGTAGGTTAAGGATGCTGCCGAGCCGGCAGTGTGCATGTACCTAGGAGATAGGTCGTGAGCTTTTAAGTATTTGGCAAAATTGCTAAACGATTCAATTTGGTTTATTACTCTAAAGTGGTTTGTTATTGTTTCGGCACCCGCATAGTGCGTGCAAAGCCCTTCTAGAATTAGGTGGGAGTGGTTACTATTGATTATATCTACTACCGCAGGAAGCTTATCAAACTCAAATCCTGTACGGTTAAAACCCGTTTCGGCTTCAATGTGGATTCTAGCTGGCTTTTTAATGCGCTTGGCTATTTCAACCGCTTTGTTTAGCCTGTCAATGTCAAAAACGTAGAACTCAATGCCGTGCTCAATGGCCCAAGCCATTTGATCGTCGCTTAGGTAGCCCATAACCATTATGTCCGACTTGCTGCTGGCAACCCTATGCACATCAAGGGCTTCGCTGGCTGAGAAAACGGCAAAGTGGTTGATTTTAGACTTTTCGGCCAAGGGAACAATGTTCTCTACACCATGTCCGTAAGCATTTCCCTTAACCACGGAGGTTATGCGTACATTTTTGCCTATTAGTCCCCGTAAGTAGCTTATATTGTGCTTGTATGCCGATTTGCTTATTTCTATGTATGATGTTTGATTCATGCTGTTGCTATTTTGTGTTAACTAAAAGTTGATTCAGAATGGCCTCAAAAACTTGAATGGCTTTTGGGATGATATCGTCGGGGAAATCGTAGTTCTCGTTATGGAGCTGCGGGTGATTTACACCAGCACCAACACCAAAAAAGGCGGTGCTGCATAGCTTGGAAAAGTGTCCAAAATCCTCGCTCCACCTAAAGGGAGAATCTAGCTCCATCAAGGGGAGGTTGAGCTGCTGGCAAGCAGCTCTAACCATATTTACGCACTGCGCACTGTTTGTGGTTGCCGGAAACTCCTCTTGGTACGATACCTTATAGGAGATGCCGTACTGGGTACACACACTATGCACAAGTTTTTCGGCCAGTAAGGTGAGTGTGTCCATATCGGGATTCTCAAAGGAGCGGAGTGTGGCCATTACCACAGCATTACCTGGTGTTGTGCCAAAGGCTACCTCGCCTAGCTTAGCGTGTATAACGGTTACCAGTGTAAAGTTGCTAAACTGGTTGTTGGCTGGTACCAATGAGTTTAGCCCTAGAATAAGTTGAGCCAAGGCTTGGTCGGGGTTATTGCCATCCTCGGGGTGCGCTGCATGCGATGGCAAACCCTTAAGCTCAATAACCATTCCCTTTGATGCCGATGCAAAAGCGCCATCCCTAACAAAGAATGTTCCCTGCTCAAAGCCCGGTAAGTTGTGAAGGCCAAAGGCGTAGCTCGGTTTTATCTCACTAAAAAGAGTATCGGCAATAACGCGTGCTGCACCTTCGCCTGTTTCCTCGGCAGGCTGAAAAAGTAGAACTACCTTCCCCTTTGGTGGCGGGTTCTTTAGCAGGCTATAGCTAAAGCCTGCAAGTATTGTGGCATGACCATCGTGCCCACACAAATGGGCTACACCCTTACTGCTGGAGCGGTGGGGGAATTGGTTTGACTCCTGAATGGGTAGCGCATCCATATCGGCTCTAAACAGAACGGTAGGGCCAGGTAGTCCCGAATCGTAAACTGCAGCAACGCCATAACCGCCAATGTTGGTAATGATTTTTGTTGGGTTTGTGGGTGCAATAAAGTTGACTATTGCTTGGCTGGTGCGCTTTTCGTAACCCGAAAGCTCAGGGTTTTTGTGAAGCTCTTTTCGGAATGTAACTAGTGTACTTTTTGTAACAGGATATAAAGACATTAATGCATTGATTTTCTTGATTTCTCAAGATACTTATTTTTGTAGGGCTATGCAAATAAAGGGTTTGCTCAAAGGAACATGTTGGTGCGTTTTATGTGCCGTTGCTGCAGGGTAACCATCACGTTGTAAGTGGGATAGAAGGTAGCTGGGCAGCAAGGTGCGCAAGGGTAAGTTTTTTACCCGCTGCATTCTAAAAAATCATAAACATGCTTTATAGCAACCCAATCATGAGAACCTTTTGGCTATATTTGTGTTGCTAAATTTCGAATTAAAATCGATTAAATATATGCATTTTACAGTACCCGTTAAAGGCAAGGTTCATTGGATTGGCGTTAACGATCGCCGTAAGCGTTTGTTCGAGAACATTTGGCCATTGGATAGGGGAGTTGCCTACAACTCGTACCTTATTGTTGATGATAAAACAGCACTGGTTGATACCGTTGAGGATCGTGCTGCAGGTAACTACATTGAGCGTATAGAGAGCTTGCTACAAGGTCGTGAGCTGGATTACCTTATCATTAACCACATGGAGCCCGATCACTCTGGCGAGGCTAAGGATATTGTGAAGCGTTGGCCTAACGTTAAAATTGTGGGTAACCTTAAAACCTTTAAAATGGTTGAGGGCTACTGGGGTTTTGGTAAGGATATGCTACACCAGGTTGAGGATGGCGACACCCTCGATTTGGGCTATCACAAGCTACAGTTTGTGATGACCCCTTGGGTTCACTGGCCCGAAACCATGATGACCTACGACGTTACCGAGCAGATTCTTTTCTCGGCCGATGCTTTTGGTAGCTTTGGTACCCTTGATGGTGGTATTTTTGACGATGAGATTAACTTTGAGTACTTTGAGGAGGAGATGCGTCGTTACTTCTCCAACATTGTGGGTAAGTACTGCAACATGGTGCAAAAGGCCTTTGCCAAGCTGCAAGGTGTACCCGTAAAAGTGGTTGCTCCAACGCACGGCCCAGTATGGCGCACCAACCCCGAGAAGGTGCTTGGTCTTTACGATAAGTGGAGCCGCTATGAGACCGAGGAGGGAGTACTTGTTGTGTTTGCCTCTATGTATGGCAACACCGAGGAGATGGCCGATTACATTGCCCGTAAGCTCTCCGAGGAGGGAATTCGCAATATCCGCGTTCACGATGTGTCGCGCACCCACATTAGCCACCTAATAAACGAGGTTTGGAAGTACAAAGGGGTGATTTTGGGCAGCTGCGCTTACAACTCGCAGATGTTCCCGCTAATGGAGCAGTTTACCCGTGAGCTGGTACACATGGGAGTAAAGGATCATCTACTTGGCCTATTTGGTAGCTACAGCTGGAATGGCGGTGGTGTTAAAAACTTAATGAAGTTTGCCGAGGAGATTCAGTGGGAAATGGTTTCCGACCCATCGGAAATCTTTGGCCAGCCCAATATCGATAAACTAGCCCAGTGCGATAAGGTTGCCAAGGGCATGGCCGATAAGCTAAAGGCGTTGAGGTAACAGCAGAACATACTGTAATATAAGAAGGCCAATCTTGCAGAAGGATTGGCCTTTTTGTTTGGCGGAGGTTATAGGTTTGGAGCTATTTTGGCAAAAAGTTCATCAACATCAATTATCTCGTCCATTTTTAGAAGAAGCTGTTGTTCACTGCTATACAGGAGTATAGTTGGATACAGAAAATTTCCAAATAGTTTTTTCGCTTCCATTTTGTTGCACTGGTAGAATGAAATGGGCATATCGGGATCAAGGTCAAATCTGTTCTTGAAGTTTCTGATTGATTCAAGGGAATCAGGACTAACCATAAGCACCTGAACTCTTGGTATGTCGTATAAGTTATTAACTATTTGATCGAAAGTACCATAGCAACTACTGCACTCCGATTGGTAGAGCATTATAATGGTTTGTGTGTTATTTAAAATGGGTAGGGATGTAATGGCATTGCCATTTAGCGATTTTAAACTTAGGTTAGGAAATGTTGTGGCATACTTATCGTTATTATCGTGCGATTTTGTAAGTACATATGCAAGTGAAATAAGAACTAGAATTGCTGCAATTGCTATTAGAAACTTACGTTTTTGTTTTGGTTGTGTTTGCATTATTATGAGGTTAGTTTAATTTATAACTTGCTTATTGTCTGTTTGTAACAGTTATTTCATGTTTAAAAAAGGGATTCTTTTACTAAAACAAATGCTACATACGATATTCCGTAGGTGCCTAGTACAATTGTTACAACACGGCGTGTAGTCTCACTGGTAATGGTTTTTAGCCCATATATAAGTGCTAGTATAAAAAGCACCTCGGGAACGCTAATCAGATTTAGCAGAGCCTTGGTTGTATCACTTGTATTTGTACCTGCAATGAATTGCAACGAGAGGAATGAAAAATTGTCAACCTCCTTCATTGTATAGTCTGGATGTATAACTAGGAACCATATAATCTGGGCTAAATCTTGTATCCAGTAAGCAATTTCTGCAATAATGCTAACTACCATTAGTTGCCTAAAGGGTATTTCTATTCTCCATAGCCTAAGTCCCATAAGAAGTAGAGTAGAGATAATGGCAATTTTAATAAAACAGTAAAGAGGGTGAATAATGTAAATAGCTTTAGATATGGTTCTGTAGAGATCTACTGAACTTTGCTTTCCTCCAGTAAAATACTGCGGATCTGTGATGATAATGTCGTGAATAACGTATAGCGATAGAACATTAATTAGGCACAGAAATACAAATAGATACCAAAAATTTTCCTTCTCTTGTATTAGGTTTAGGTATTTACTTCTCATTCTCCGTTATTTTTAAATTGTTCTTCAAGTGGTTTATCCTTTTGTAGGTCGTTATTTATGCTTTCCATTAAGGGATTAAGTAGTATAATATTGTAGTTCTTCCAAAACGATGGGTTGTATGGGAACGTCTTTTTGTAAATGTCCTCTGTAGGGATCTCTTTTTCCTTAATTTTTATTTTGGCAAATTCTCTGCGCTTGGTGAGTATTGTGTTTATCATTAGAGTTGAGGTAACATACTGTTTGCCCTGAATGGTATCGGACGAGTTTGTTTTAAATGCACCATTTACGGGTTCTATGTTCTGGATAAGATCGGGGTAGTATTTGCCTTCAAATTCCCTATACCTTACGCTGTAGTAGTAAAAGTACTTGTTGTTGAAATAGTAATCTACTCCTTGCTTGCTGTTGTTTACCGCGTAAATGCCCCAATCGAATTTAACAATTGCATAGTTATCGGCTTGAATATGGATACTCCCTCCGATGTTGCTGGATTGTTTGGTGTTTTCACCGTCGCCAAGGGTGTCCTTGTAGCTTATAATGTATATCAGCTGATTGTCTATGTACTTACACTCTTCTAGCGTAAAGGCATGCCTATCGATATTTTCCATGCAAAGGAAATTTCGGTTGCGACAGTTGTTTTGTTTTGCTCGCACAAAATCGGAGCTGTATGCGTTTAGCAAAAGGTTGTTAGACCCAAAAAGAGCGCTGTATATTTTGGACTTTAGGTCGTATTCAAGGTAACTGTCACTTTTACGAATCTCGTTTATTCTTAGTCGGGTTGTATTCAAGTCGGTATCGTAACCAAAATCCTGAATGTTTACTGCGGCCTCAATTAGCCTTGCGTACTTGTTATCCCTCATGCATAGTTCCCTATAGAAGGCGTTTAAATAGTACATTTTAGTGGGGTAGTTCTTCCTAATCTTCTTAGCAGCCTTTTCTACAATTTGCTTTGCTGTTTCCCCTTTCGATAGCACAACTATGGGCTTAATGGGAATACTTGTTGTATCAAGGTAAAAGAGAGTAACAGAATCGCGAAGAATTTTGGCTATGGGGTGTTTGTAAGATTTAAAGCCAAGACTTGATATTGTAAGCGTATCGTTTTTATAATCAACAGGGAAGTGGAACGAGAAGTCTCCCGTGTCGTTTGATACTGTCCCTATGGGCTTACCGCTAATACAAATAGCTGCAAAGCTAATTGGCTTTTTACTGTTGGCTTCAAAAACAGAGCCTTTAATGCATAGCGTTTGCTGCGAAACTCCCGTTAACGTTGCAAAAATGGTTAGATAAAGTAGGGGAAGGATTCTTTTCATTTTGGGTGGTTATTTCTAAGTTGAGGGTTATTAATGATTGCTGGGATGTTTTACTAATTAGAATTTTCTCATGCATTTGGTATTCAGTTTATTATCTGTTTTTAACCTCTTTTATTGATGAAATCTTTTGGTAATAGTATTGGCTGCTCTCATATCTTTTCATTTGCTCTATAAACTTTTAATTCATTTCTACCCCTAATATACCCTCTCTTTTCTAAAAATCAAACAATTAATTTCACCCCAGTTGCTTTGCCAAAACGCAGATATTAAGACACAGAATAAGGCGCTTTCGGTTTGATTTTTCAATTTTACTTTGGTAAAGAGGGCTTGACTCCAGAGGAGTCTTATGTTTATAGAAATCCAGCCCTATTTAAAACATCCGACCCCAGTTAGGGCGAATTATCTTTTTTGAATTATAGTTGTATTAATTCCACTCATCCCAGCCACCGCTACACACTGGGATTGGGAACTAAATATATGGAGCCTTCCTTGCTATAGCCAACCTTTTCGTAGTACCCATCAACGCCACTCATTACGTACACTACGTGGTTGGGGTAGTGGGCGTATATGCACTCCATTAGCTGCTTGCCAATGGAGTGCCCTCTGTAGGTAGGAGAAACAAGGAGGTCGCAAACGTATATGTAAAAGCCGCAATCGTTTAGGGAGCGGGAGTAGCCACAAATTTGGTTGTCGTAGTAGGCAACGTAGGTAACAGATTGCTCCAGTGCCGCTTTGTACTGCTTGGCCATATCGCTGTTGGCGTAGTCCCAGCCATCCTCGTTGGCAATTAGCTGCATTACGTTTGCCTCATCGTGCTGCTTGCTGTACTTCCTAATGGTTACCATGGCATTTACTTTTGTTAGAAGCTAAAGGCGAGGTTAACAAACATGCTGCGCCCAAGCATAAATAGGTACTGGTTGGCTGCCATTTCGCGGCTATGGGCAGTGAAACCATACTGCTCACGTCCGGCAAGCATAATATCCTGATTGTTGAGTAGGTTATTAACCTGTAGGTAGAGGTTTAGCCTGCTTTTCTGCTTAAACAGCTGCCACGATTTGCCAAGGGCAACATCCACAGTAAAGCCATCGTCCAGCTTTTGCTGACCAAAGAAGGCTTCCATATCGCTCAGAGCGATGTTAACTTCGTTAAAGCTGTTCTCAAGCCTCGATTCTGCGGTGAAATCGGCATACGCATTGTCATAGTAGTTTGCCATTATACGGGCAGTCCATCCCTTAGGGATATTAACCTCAACGCCGCCGCTTAGTAGCGTTTGTGGTACGTTGGGAACCCTAAAGTTATCGGCGTTAACCTTTTGGTTCTGTATTATTGCACTAGTAAAAATGTTTGCGTAGGTATTTAGCGTGGGGTGCGAGGTATAGTAGTACTTTCCGTGGCTACCAGCAAACTTAAGGGTTAGGTATTGGTTAACATCAAAATCAACGCCTGCTTCAACTCCCATGTTTACCTGATTAAGGTTACTCAACGAGCTTGTTGCAATTACGTTAACCTCCTCGTTAAACCTTATGCTGTTTTGGGTTTGGTTAAGCATTGCCGTGTAGTAGGCTGCTAAATAGGTTTTTAGTTGATTTAGCTGTAGGGAATGCGAGGCGCTAATTCCGTACCTGCTGCTTACGCTGCTGTTTCCCATTAGGTTTGATACCTGTGACAATGGGAATAGGTTGTAGAAGCTGGGCGCTTGGTTAAGGACAAATCCGCTTAGCTCAACTTTATGGTTGTTACGTATTGCATAGCCCATACTGGCATTAACCTGATAGCCTAAAAATCCTTTTTGCGCGCTTTTACCAAGGGAGTTATTTCCCTGTGTTTGGTTATCCATTTTACCTTCGCGTTGTAGCGTATTGTAACCAATGCTGCCGTTTAGCTTAAGGTTAAGGGCGTTGGTTTGGTACACTATACCAGCAAATCCACGGTACATGTTGGTGGTTGCAGTGTAGCTGTAGCCAAAGGTTTCGCCTTGGTAAATTATGTTGTTGGGGATTCTAATGTCGCTGTGTATTAGGGTGAATAGGTATGGGTGAATGCGATTGTCTAAGTAGTAATCGGCATTTAGAAGGCTGTGCATGGTTTTGTATGCATCCCACTGCTTATGCTGAGCGTAGAATCCGCCTGTTAGCGTGGTGTTGCTGTTAATGGCGTAGGTAAAATGGGATGTAAGGTGCAAATCGGTAACATCAACATTATTATTCGATATAATGTAACGGGCTTTATTTGCAGTAACGGTATTGCCTGGTACGCCTTAGGCATCGTAAGTGGTAAACAGATTTTTGGAGTTTGATAGATAAATATAATCCCAATCAATCTGTGGCTTTTTAGACCAGATTTGTTCAATTTGGGTGTAGTAGTCGGAGTGGAGATAGCTGGAATAGTAAAATGGCATATTCCTAAAAAATGTAGGCATTGGGTTAGATACGTCG
>JAFGDZ010000078.1 GCA_016931855.1 Bacteroidales bacterium | reverse complement strand
TCTGGATAACTCGATTCTATTTAGCGTATTCAGTGGGGTTTCATCTGTTTTTTTCCTTGTTTTCGAAAAGTTTCGGATGCTAGTGAATGTTGAATATTAAAGCTAAAGCTCCCTAGAATTGTTATAAGGAAAGGTTAAAAAAATGTTTAATTTGCTGTTTAATTACTAATGGAGCTTTTGATGTCACAAATCGATAACATTCGGAAACCAATTGCAGAGCATCTTGATGGCTTTGAGCCGTTCTTTAAGAAGTCAATGAAGTCAAAGGTTCCGTTACTCGATATTATTACAAACTATATTTACAGGCATAAGGGAAAGCAGCTGCGACCATTGCTGGTATTCCTTTCTGCAGGGGCAACGGGCGGCGTAACCCAATCAACCTTTACTGCAGCTGGAATGATAGAGCTGCTGCACACCGCTACCCTTATTCACGACGATGTGGTTGATGAGTCGTACGAAAGGCGCGGCGCATTCTCCATAAATGCCCTTTGGCGCTCGAAGATTGCCGTACTTGTTGGCGATTTTATACTATCAAAAGGGCTACTGCTTGCTGTTGAAACCAATGAATTTGAGTTGCTACGGCTTATGAGCAAGGCTGTTAAGGAGATGAGCGAGGGGGAGCTGCTGCAAATTGAGCGATCACGCAAGATGAACGTAGATGAGGCTACTTACTTTGAGATAATCCGCATGAAAACAGCAACCCTGCTTGCCAGCTGTGCTGCAAATGGAGCCGTATCGGCGGGTGCCAGCAACGAGGTGGTTGACATGATGCACGAGTTTGGTACAAACCTAGGTATTGCATTCCAAATTCGCGACGATTTATTCGACTATCAACCCAAAGGCATAATTGGTAAGCCTACTGGTAACGATATTAAAGAGAAAAAAATTACTTTGCCGCTAATTCACGCCCTAAGCCAGGTCTCGGAAAGGGAACGAAGAAGGGTTCTTAAACTGGTGCGCGCTAGTCGTCGCAACGGGAAGGCCGTTGCTCAGGTTGTTGATTTTGTGGTTTCTAAGGATGGACTAGTTTACACCGAGAAGGTTATGCAGGATTACAAGCAAAAGGCTATTAATGTTCTAATGCGCTTGCCCCAAACCGATTGCCGCGATTCTCTGGTTTTGCTTACAAACTATGTGGTTGATAGGAATAAGTAGATGTTAGACATTAGATTTTAGATGGGAATTCCTAAACACCAAACACTAAATACTAAACACTAATAGTCACATGGGTGTTATTGACATTGTTTTTGCCGCCGTATTTATTTTTAGCGGCTTTATGGGTTACAAAAAGGGTTTTGTGGCTCAGTTTGCCTCGCTTGCAGGTTTACTTTTAGGAATATGGGGAGCAATCCACTTCTCTGATGTTACGGCAACTTTTCTGCGAGAGCAGTTCAGTTTAACAACAGAGTATCTACCCCTTATTGCCTTTGCAATAACGTTTACACTTATTGTTATTGCTGTTCACTTTTTGGGCTTGCTGGTTGAGGGTGTTTTTAATATGGCATTTCTGGGTGTCGCCAACAGTTTGCTGGGCGTTGCCTTTGGTGTGCTAAAAACGGCCTTTATACTAAGTGTACTCCTTGTTATCGTTAATAAAGCCGATACTAAGGTTAATGTTATTCCCGATGATATTTCGGAGAAATCCATTTTCTATTCCCCCGTATCCAAATTAGCTCCAGCAGTGTTCCCCTATCTCAACTTTGACGAGATACAGAGCACTATAAAGGAAACCTTTACTCCTAACAAAGAGTAACCCGCTGTTTTTTCCTCACATAGAGCTATCTTTGCAGCCGTTATTTTTTACATACGCTGCTTTGCTTTTAGACTACAATTAACTTATTACTAATATGAATTTTGTTGAAGAGTTACGTTGGCGTGGTATGATCCACGACATTATGCCTGGAACCGAAGAGCAACTATCAAAAGAGCTTACCGCTGCTTATGTTGGCATAGACCCAACGGCAGATTCTTTACATATAGGCCACCTTGTTTCTGTAATGATGCTTAAGCATTTTCAGCGATGCGGCCATAAGCCCATTGTACTTGTTGGTGGTGCAACGGGTATGATTGGCGACCCTTCGGGAAAATCGCAGGAGCGTAACCTGCTCGATGAGCCTACGCTACGACACAATCAGGAGTGCATAAAGAACCAGGTTGCTAAGTTCTTAACCTTTGATGAGAAGGAACAGAATGCGGCTATTCTTGTGAATAACTACGACTGGATGAAGGAGTTCTCCTTCCTTGGCTTTATTCGAGACATTGGTAAGCATATCACCGTGAACTACATGATGGCTAAGGACTCTGTTAAGAAGCGTCTTAATCCAGAAGCAGGTGGTGCCGGATTATCGTTTACTGAGTTCTCATACCAGCTGGTTCAGGGAACCGATTTTCTTTACCTATATGAGAACTATGGCTGCCGCCTACAAATGGGTGGATCCGACCAGTGGGGAAACATTACAACCGGTACCGAGCTTATTCGTCGTAAGGTTGGGGGCGAAGCGTTTGCATTAACCTGCCCACTAATTACCAAGGCCGATGGAACCAAGTTTGGCAAAACAGAGCAGGGTAACGTGTGGCTCGATTCTAAGCTAACCTCGCCATACAAATTCTACCAGTTCTGGCTTAATACTTCCGACGAGGATGCTGCGCGTTACATAAAGATATTTACGCTTCTTAACCGCCAAGAAATTGAAGGGCTAATTGAGGAGCACTCAAAAGAGCCACATCTGCGTAAGCTTCAAAAGGAACTTGCAAGGCAGCTTACCGTTATGGTTCACTCGCAGCAGGACTATGAGGTTGCCGTTGAGGCTTCGGCCATTCTTTTTGGTAACGCAACAGCCGAATCGTTAAGGAAGATTGACGAGGATACATTCCTTTCTGTTTTTGAGGGCGTTCCCTCGTTTGATGTGGCAGCATCGGCTTTAGCCGAGGGCGTTTCGTTCTCTGCGCTTTGTGCTGAACTGGCTCAGGTTTTCCCATCAAAGGGTGAGCTAAGGCGCTTGGTTAAAGGCGGTGGAGTAAGCATGAACCGCGAAAAGGTTGAGGATTCCGAAATGGTGGTTACTACTGAGATGCTTATCAACAACAAGTTTCTTGTGGTTCAAAAGGGGAAAAAGAGCTACAACCTTATACGCATAGTCTAGCTTTTTACGTTGTAGTGTTTTAATCTGAAGATATGGAATCATCTCAAAAGGAGTTTAGTATAAATTCTACCCATATTATTAACTTTTTGTGGGAGAAACGTAAGCTTATGTTTATTGTAACAGCCGTGGCATTTGTTGTGTCTATGGCTGTTTCGTTTTTAATTCCAGAGCGATTTAAGGCAACGGCTGTGGTTTATCCAGCAAGGGCTAATCAGCAGTCAAAAGACGTATTCTCAACTACGCTGCAAGAGGGTCTAACTGTTTTTGGCGAGGACGAGGAGGCCGAGCAGCTACTGCAGGTGCTCTCATCGGAAACCCTTCGCGATATTATAATTAGGAAGCACCGGTTGATGGAGAATTGGGGTGTCGATCCTAACGAAAGGTATGCCAGAACTAAGGTTTATGGAATTTATGGCGATGTGGTATCTTTTAGGCCAACACAGTACCAAAGTGTTAAAGTTGAGGTTGAAGATTTTTCTCCCCAGTCGTCGGCTGCCATTGCCAATACCATTGTTGCTGTTGCCGATAGCCTAATGCGCGAGGTAAAAGCGCAGGTAACATCTAAAGCGCTGGAGGCGCTGGAGCTGCAGTATCAGGTTGGCCTTGATGAGATGAAATTGCTTGAGGATTCCCTTACTGTAGTGATGAAAAAGGGTGTTATAAACTTTGAGGGACAAACCGATAGGTACCATAAAGCTTACGCCGAGGCTCTTGTTAGTGGCAACCGTTCGGGTGCCGAGGCTATTGCCAAGCGGTTAGCCGATATTGCTCCTTACGGAAGTAGGTACATTCGCTTGAATGAGGAAATTGAGCGCATGGCGCTGCACTTAACCGAACTTCGTGAGAATTTGAAGGTGTTAAGACTTGAGGCTTCAAAATTAATTCCCGCACAGTTTGTTGTTGACTGGGCCTCTGCTCCCGATAAAAAGTCGTACCCTAAAAAGTCCATTGTTATTGTTGTGTCAACGGTAGCTTCGTTCTTCTTTTTGGTGTTTCTTCTTATTGTTGCCGAGTTTATTCGAAAAAGCCTTAGGAGGTAATCCTTGCCAAAGCTTCGTAACGATATTTGGGTGCTGTTAGCTGCAATGCTGTTTATTGTAGCTAATGCCTTTTTTGTGTCTAAAGGCATTTATAGTTTAGTTGGGTTGCCCTTTGTTCTTTTGGTTGGGGTAATGCTCCTTTTTGCTCCTAACACCGTTTTCTGGGCACTGGTTCTTGTTATTCCCCTTTCCGTACCTCTACGTAGAATTATTCCTGGTTTATCCTTCGATTTTTGGGTTCCCACGGAACCCGTAATTTTTGCCTTAATGCTGCTGGTTATGGTAAATACGCTTTTTAAGCGGCAGTTTGAAAGGCGACTACTTGTGGAGCCTGTTTTTTACTCCATCCTTTTTCTGTTAGGTTGGATTGCCATTGCTGTTATTCCAAGTGAGATGCCAGTGGTATCGGCAAAGTATCTCCTATCCCGAACCTGGTTTGTTGTGGTGTTTTTTTACTTTGGTTATAGCTTGTTTAGGGGTAACCCAAAAAATGTGAGGCGCTTCTTTCTGCTGTTTGGATTGGGTGTTGTTGCTGTGGCTATCATTACGCTGGTAAACCATGCTGGAAAAGGGTTGCTAAACCAGCGCGCGGCGCATGGAGCTTGTGCTCCTTTTTTTATAGATCATACATCGTATGGTGCTGCGCTGGCCTTTGGGATACCTGCTGTTGCTGCGTTACTGTTTACCAGCAACGGGGTACTTAAAAGAATTGTTTGGGGCGCATTGCTTCTTTTGTTACTAGCGGCAATGGTTTTTTCATACTCTAGGGCTGCTTGGTTAAGCCTTATTTTTGCGGGTGGTGTTTGGGTTATCTACTTGCTTCGTATGCGCTTTAAAACCGTTGCTTACCTTTTTCTTGCTGCAGTTCTGCTGTTCCTTGTGGTGCGAGAGCCCATCCTAAATGGCTTGGAGAAAAACACCACAGAGTCCAGCGGCGACTTAAAGGAGCACCTAGTTTCCATGGTAAACATATCAACCGATGCGTCCAACATGGAGCGCATTAATAGGTGGAACGCAGCAATACGTATGTTTGAGGAGCGCCCATTCGTTGGCTGGGGGCCAGGGACATACATGTTTCTTTACGCTCCATTTCAGCGCTCGTACCAAAAAACCATTATTAGTACAAACTTTGGAACGCTTGGAAATGCGCATAGCGAGTACTTAGGCTTACTTTCGGAGTCGGGGTTGCCCTCTGTATTGGGGTATGTTCTTATTCTGGTGTTTACCTTTATTGCTGGCTTTAATGCCATTAGGCGAATCCCTAACAAACGGGATAGGGTGTATCTTTTAGCCGCAATGCTGGGGCTAATTACCTATGTGGTTCACGGTTTCCTAAATAACTTTCTTGATGTGGATAAAATTGCGGCTCCTTTTTGGGCTTACATTGCAATAGTTCTTGCGCTCTCGCATGGCCTTAAGGAAGAGCGGGTTTAGTGGAGCCGATGTGTAAATCTCGTTAGCGTGGAGTAGGGGCGGTTTGCTACTACCTAAACTCAAATCCTATAATAGAGATATCGTCGAATATCACCTTTGAACTTCCGTTGCTACTGTTAGTCTGGGTCTCAATTATACTCTCAATGTTTTTTTCAATAGAGAGATTTTTGGCGATATTCTCCTCAATAATCTTTGTGCCGTACTCTATTTTATCCTCGTTAAGGTACTCAACTAATCCGTCGGTATAGCAAATAAGCTTTGATGGGTCTTGCACCTGAATGTTCCCTATGTTCATAAATGGGATTTCATCCAGCATACCAAGTCCAACGCATCCACTTTTGAGCTGTGTTAGCTCTTTGGTTTTTGTGTTGAACATAATGGGCGGATTGTGCCCCGCGTTTACGTACTCCAAAACGTGTTTCTCGTAGTTGTACCGGCCAATAAAAATGGTGATAAACTTTTCTCCCTTGGCGGTGGACATAACCCGCTCGTTAAGCTTCTCAACAAGCTTCTGAAGCTTTATTTTTCGGCTAAAAAGCGCTCTAAGGTTGGCTTGGAAGTTAGACATTAGCAGGGCTGCCGATATCCCTTTGCCCGAAACATCTGCAATGCAAAACCCAACCTCGTCTTTTCCTAAAGGTATAATATCGTAGTAGTCGCCTCCAACCTCGTAGTGCGGATGGTAGTATGAGGCTATTTTTATGTGCTTGTTTTGAGGGAAAGTCTCAGGGCCGGGTATTAGCATGTTTTGCATCCTAGAGGCCAGCTCTAGCTCCTTTTTCATGGTTTCCTGCTGTAGGCTCTTGTAGAATAGCCTAACGTTCTCTATGGCCACAAAAATGATAATGGAGAGCGTTTGCACAAAGTTAAGGTGCTTAATAGTTGAACTAACGCCTTTTGAGAGCTCGTTGGTGTCGCCAATCAGGATGTATGCTAATGGGGCGTTGTTCTGTATAATGGGAATAACAATATCTAGCTCTTGTAAAATGGGGTTTTGCGAGGTGCTAATAAATGTAATATCATCAATGCCAGCTAAATCCGTGTCAACATTAATGCTCTCAACAATATAGTCGGGGCAATTGGTTTTAAGCAGCAGCTCCCACTCCTCTTCCTTCTTGTAAAAAAGAACCCTGTCAATGCTAAGGTCATCGTTAAGGATTGTACGGAACCGCTCAAGTAGGCTGTCAATTTTAAAGTCCTCGTTTATGGCTTGCGCCATGTTAAGAAGGGTGTTGAGCTTAAATGTGCTCAACTTTAGTCTTTTAACCGATGAGGATATTGATGCCATATACTAAGTTCTAAAAAAAGCCTTTGAATAAACTAGCAATTTAGCACATAGTTTATCCAAAGGCAATACAATTTGGCGAAACCATAAATTTCCCGTGGAAAAGTTGGTTATTTAGGATTACTTAACGCGCTCAGAGTACTCCCGGTTTCTGGTGTCTATTTTAATTCTGTCGCCAGTGTTAACAAAAAGAGGAACGTTTATGGTAGCACCGGTTTCAACGGTAGCCTGTTTTAGTGCGGTTGATGAAGCGGTGTCGCCCTTTAAACCGGGTTCGGTATAGGTAATCTCCATCTCAACAAATGGAGGAAGTTCGCACGATAGCACGTTCTCCTCTTCGGCATGAACAACCATTTCTACGTTTTGTCCTTCTTTTAGAAGATCGGCATTGTCAACCAACGCTTCGTTTAGGCTAATTTGCTCATAGGTCTCCTGGTGCATAAAATGGTAGCCTAAATCGTCCTTGTAAAGGAATTGGTAAGGTCTTCTTTCAATTCTAACTTGGTTAATTTTTACTCCAGCGGTAAAGGTGTTTTCAAGGATTTTCCCTGTTTCAAGGTTTCTCATCTTGGTGCGAACAAATGCACCGCCTTTGCCTGGTTTAACGTGTTGGAATTGAACAATGGTATATAGCTTGCCGTTGAACTCGAGGCACATGCCGTTTCTAAAATCTGCTGTAGTAGCCATAGTGTGGATTTAGATTCAAATATTTTTTGCAAAAATAGAAAAACGATACAAAAAACGGGTGTATAGTGATTAGTATTTAGTGTATTGAGCGTTAATAATCCAAGTTTATGGGCTCAGGCTAGGTTGGCTGTGGGATTATTTTTTTTTCTTTAATGATGAAAAGTCGTGCGTTAGTCCCGAGTACTCGTATAAATCGCAGTAAACCGAACCTACAAAAATGTCGAACTTTATTCTTATGGGCACAAAGTTGGCATCGTTGGAGAACCAAATGGTCATGTCGTCCTTGCTCTTGAACACCCTGCCAGTAATTACAACGGGCATAAACTTTAGGCATTCTATCTCTCCTAGTTTGGTTTTAATCTTCTCTTTGCCCTTATACCTAACGGCTAGTGGGTAGGTTTCGTCGGTAAAATAGGTATCTACAACAATAATTTCATCCTTTTTAAGGGATTTCCACAGATGCCAGTTACGTAGGTAGTAGAACGATGATAGGATATCCTGACATCCTTTTGGTACAACAACTTCGCCTGTTGCGGAGCTGTAAACTATGGATGAGTCGGGACGGGACCAGTGGTCAAAGGTTTGAATGTTGTATTTCTTATACCGATTCTCTTGAATATCCCTAATGGCCTTGTAGGGGTAGTCGGTTTTGGGGTTGGTAAAGCTTTGGTAAGTATCGTTTACGTCGTATAGGCTGCTGGCTAAGCCAACCGTTTTGCCATTTAGGTAAAAGTGGTTTACTTTTTTATCCTCGTAAACACCGTCGCGAACCTCAAGAACGGCAACGCCACCCTTAATAAATCCGTAGTAAATGGTGTACTTAAGCTTTTCCCCAGGCTTAAACGCTTGCTTTTGCTGTGCCGTTGTAACTTGCAACGAAACAGTAAGAGCTGTTGCAACTAGCAGTCCTCGTAAAAGCGTTGTGGATAGCTTGTTATTCACTTGCATGCCTAAGTACTTTGTTTTTGGCCTTGATGGCAACAAAGTCTTTAAGGTAGTACGGCTCAAAGTAAGCAATGTTTTCAAAGTCTTCATTGTTTAGCGCTTTAAATGCCAAAGGTATCATAAACCGTGCCGAAGGCTCAATTGCCTCAATAAACCGGGCTTGTGGGCTTACTATAACCTTTTTGCACTTATCGGCTCCGCTACCAAAAAATAATATGGTACTGTTCTCTAGCGTTTCCTTAAAG
This sequence comes from Bacteroidales bacterium, assembly GCA_016931855.1. GTDB lineage: Bacteria > Bacteroidota > Bacteroidia > Bacteroidales > Tenuifilaceae > UBA5206. The sequence continues at coordinate 26,471 of JAFGDZ010000078.1, read as the reverse complement.
GAATTTGAGTCAATAATAAGCGCCTCTACAGCTGCTTTTTTGTTTAGCTCTACGTCGTAAAGAGCAGAGTAAACTTCCATTCTGCGGGCATCAATCATGGGGCAGAGTAGCAGTGGCTTTTGGTTGGTAGTGCTTTTGGCGTGCGTTGTAAAGTTGGTAATGCCGCTTGCTAGGGCTTGTAGGCTGTCAATGGCAATTAAAGGAATTCCTGCTGCGTAGCAAATGCCCTTTGCAGCAGAAACTCCAATGCGTAAACCTGTGTATGAGCCAGGGCCACGCCCTACTGCAACGGCGCTTAGCTCTGTTGCAGTTAGGCCCTGCTCGTTAAGTAGCTCTTGTATAAAAACAGTAAGCCTAGTGGCATGACTTTTTGGGTCGTTCTCCTCTCTAATTCCAATGAGCTCATTGTTGCGGGCTAAGGCCACAGAGCATACGTTCCCTCCAGACTCAATAAGTAAAATGGTTGCCATTATGCTAATTACTTGTTTTCCTTAAATAGTTCCTCTTTCTTGGTTTTCTGAATAAGCTTGCCGTTTTGTAGCTTACGCGATATGGCGCTGTATGGAGCAACAATAACCTCCTCGTCGCCTGTTAGTCCCGATATTATCTCGATATACGCATTGTTCTGGATGCCCGTTTTAACCTGAACCATTTTTGCGGTATCGCCACTAGCAATAAACACCATCTCGTTAAGGATTGTTTTGGTTGGGGCAATATTCTCTTTGTCTAGCTCAACAGGTTTGTCGGCAACTTCCTCAAATCCTTTTGTGTTGGTTGATGCTGAGTCGGATCGAGTTGTAACGGCCTGTATAGGAACCGTAAGAACGTTGCTTCTGGTTTCGGTTAAAATCTCAACGGTAGTTGACATTCCTGGCCTAAATGGATTCTTGTTGCGGTTGGAAATAAGGTGCTTGTACGATTCCTCAAGCAGTAGTATGCGTACCTCGAAGCTGGTTACTTGGTCGGCCGATACTCCCTGAAGGTTGGCCGAGTTGGCTATTTGGGTAACAATGCCCTTGAACTTCTGATCCACGTAAGCATCAATCTCAATAAGGGCTGTGTCGCTTAGCTTAACGCGCACAATGTCGTTCTCGTTTACATCAACACGGGTTTCCATTCTGCTTAGGTTAGCTACGCGCAGCAGTTCGGTTCCAGCCATTTGGGCAGTACCAACCACGCGTTCGCCAAGCTCAACGTTTAGCTTAGATATGGTTCCGCTCATGGGAGCGTATATGGTTGTTTTGCTAAGGTTTTCCTCGGCTTCGCGGAGCGATGCTTCGGCGCTCTCTACATTAAAAAGAGCTGCTTTTACATCGGCCTTGGAAACGTTAAGGGTGGTTTGTACGTTCTCGTACTCCGATTCCGATATGGCCTTTTGCTCAAAAAGCTGCTTGCTGCGGTTAAAGGCGAGTGTGTTCTGCTCCATTTGGGCTTGAGCCTGTGCTAACCGTGCTTTTGATGAGTTTACAGAGGCTATGGCCCTTTCCTTGAACGAGATGTACGTGTCGGGTTTAATTTTAACCAAAAGCTGGCCTTTTTCTACGTAATCGCCCTCCTTAATGGGTAGCGATATTATCTCGCCCGATACCTCTGGGCTAATTTTTACCTCAATCTCTGGTTGTACCTTGCCGTTTGCCGAAATGCTCTCGGTAATGGTTCTTTTCTCAGGTTTTTCAACGGAAACCTTTATCATCTCTGGCTTGCCAAACCAACCAGCCTTTTTGCCTACAATTGCCAAAACGATTAGCAGTACAACTGCTGCTAGTAAGTATTTAAGTAGGTTGTTCTTCTTTTTCATGGTCATGCTATTTGTTTGGGGGCTAATTCTGTTAGTTGTTTGCCTGGTTTTGGTTACAGCTTTAACGCTTCGCCTTTGTAAAAGTCAAGAATTTTTGATTTGAAGATGAATTCGTACTTAGCCTGCAGCAAGTCGGTTTGAGCCTTAGCCAGCTTGTTCTTTGCTGTGGTGTAGTCAATAGATGTTACCATGCCTAGGTTGAACTTCTGCTCGGAGTACCTAAATGCCTCCTCCAGCGCTTGCAGCGATTTTTGGGTCGATTTATACTTTTTTAGCGCGGCAAGAGCATCGGCATAGGCTTGCTGAATGTCTTTGTACAGGGAGTTCTTTTGGTTCTCTAGGTCTATTTGCGAAGAGTAAAGGTTGATTTTTGCATTGCTTACCCCTTTGCGGGTTTGCAACCCATTAAAAATGGGGATGGAGAGCGAGAAGCCTAAATACGTACTGGCGTTATCTTTAATTTGGGTCTCGAAGGGAACTTCGGCAACTAATGGATTTTCCTTTAAAAACTGACGAGCTCCTGAGCTGTAGCTTGCGCTTAGGCTAAGCTGTGGAAGGTATCTTCCCTTAGCAATCTTTAGTCCGTAGTTTGCGCTCTCAACACCTAGTTCAGAACTCTTAATCTGAGGCATAATCCCCATGGAGATGTTGTATATCTCCTGTGGATTTGTTGCAATTAGTTTATCCTCAATGTCAACATTGTTAGGCTTTTCTACTTTAAAGTTGTCAGCCGATTTAAGATCTAGCATTTGTGTTAGCGTAAGGTAAGCTAGGTCTAGCTGATTTTGTGCGTTAACCAGTTGTGCTTCGTCACCAGCCAGTTGGGCTTCCATCTCAAAAAGGTTTCCCTCTGGCAGGCTTCCAGCATTAACCAAAACGCGGGTTCGTTCAACTTGCATTTTCGATAGCTCAACTTGAGTTGTACTGCTATTTACAAGTTCTTCGCTAAAGAGAATTTGTAAGTACCCAAGAGCAATTTGAATGGCGATACTATTCTTAGTGGTTTCAATATCGCTTTTAGCAGCTAAGTAGTTTGTTTGGCTCTGCTTTCGTGAGTTTAGAATCTCAAACCCGTTAAACAGCGTAAGGTTAGCGTTTATTGAGAAACTTGTTGAGATTATATCGTTGGACACCTGGTTGCTTCCGTAATCGATGGCGCGCCCAAAGCTGTATGAGTGGCTTGCAGATGCGTTTAGGGTTGGAAGATGAGCCATTTTTGCAACAGCTAGCGCATTCTCTTTAGTCTCAACAGTAAGGTTTTGCTGCTTTACTTGGAGGTTATTTTCCAGAGCATGAGTTATACATCTCTCAAGGCTCCATGTGTCCTGCGCTTTTACAACACCAACCAAATTAAAAAAGAACAATAAGGTTAACGCTAGGGTTGTTCTGGTCATAGGGGTGATCTTTAGGGTGTTTGTATTGAGTCCCGAAATTAGGACATTATTTGGACTGAGAAAGCTAAAAAAGGTTACAATTGGATTTTCAGCTTTTTAAGTCGTTTTTTAGATGGGTTTAGGCAATAAAAAAAGCCTTGCAATTTGTTTGCAAGGCTTTGTTGACCCACTAGGACTCGAACCTAGAACGACAGAACCAAAATCTGCTGTGTTACCATTACACCATGGGTCAATCCGTAGAGCCAATTTTTTCAACTGGCGGTGCAAAGGTAATACAAAAGTTTAATGGTGCAATAGCCTTTGCGAAAAAAATTATTCTGTTAGTTCCAGCTCATGACGCCCTACAACCCATGTTTTACCTACCATTTCGTCTGGCCAAAGATTTGAAAATGTTTGATTTGCCGACAGGATTTTTGTTAGCGATTTGTCGAGAAAAATTTTTGTGCCGATGGGTATTTTTAGCTCAATAAATAGTTCCTGCGCTCTCCATTTCTCTCCTTGTGTTAGGGCAAAGTATGGATTCAGGGTTAGCAAGCTATCGGTTAATGCGTATCGGTACTCAATTTTATTCGCGTTTTCGTGTGCAAGGCTGTGCGTGCCCCCTCTTGAGCGGCGTTCAAGTATCAGGCTAGGATACTGCTCGCTGGTTTGGCTTATGGTAAGGCGGGGCTTCCCCATAATAAGGGTTCTTCCATCGGAGATTTTAATTGCGTACTCCTTAAAGTGAAGCGTCTCGTCTGTGCTGGAACTGATAGTATCAATTGTTCCTACTGCCTTTATTATTAGTGGCTGTTGCTTTGATTTTGATGGAATAAGGGTAATTGCCTCCCTGTTGGACTCTCTTATGGTAAAGCTTTTGGCTTGGAAAAAGAGGAAAACAGCAACAGCAACAACCGATAGCACCCATGCAACGGCAGCTGTTATGCCCGAAATGCCATCGTTAGCCCTAAACCTAAAAATCATTCTAACTCCAAGGTACATAATTGTTAGCAGCGGAATGGCAACAATAAGCGTAAGGGGGACAAGAACCCATGAGCTGGATGAGATATCAAAGACTGATGCAAAGAACTCAATAAGTGAGAAGCCTCCAAGTTCAGGCACTATTGTGCTGAACGCTAGTCCGCCAAAGAACAGCGCACTTATCATTGATAGGAGAATTATTACCGCTCCTGCAATAAGTATAATGCCTAGTGTGGCAACAAAAAACTTGAGAACTATAATAAAAACGCGCCCAAGTCCCCTAAGTATTGTTTCTAGCATACCCACTGCTTTCTGAGAAACACCTGCTGTGTCAATTTTTTTAATGTTTTCTGATATTTCGTCGTACTCCTCTTTAATGTTTTTCTCAATGGACGAGAGGGTAATTGGCTCTCCCTTCATTTCCATTTTTTGTTTTGGGGTAACGGCTTTGGTGACGGCAAACCATAGTACTAGGTATATAAGTAGGCCAATACCATGTGCAAAGAGCAGTATAAAGAATAGTACCCTAAAAATTATAGGATCGGTGCTAAAGTAGTTTCCTAGCCCACCGGCAACACCTGCTATAATGCTGTGCTCTGGGTCGCGGTACAGCTTTCTTGACGCTCTTGGTGGGTGCGCCCCTTGTGGCTCGTTGTTGCTTGATGTTGGGTCGTTATCGGGTTCAATTTGCTCTGGTTTTCCTAGTATTTCTATTACCTCATTAACCATGCTCAGGTTTATTGATTCCGATTTCCCCTTCTTTTCAGCGAATAGTTCGGCAATGCGCTCCTCTATGTCGCGAAGAATATCTTGTCCGTCAGTGTCTTTGCCAAACTTTTGTTTAAGCGCATTTATATAGGTTTCAAGAATTGCATAAGCATCTTCGTCTATACTATATGCCATTCCGTTTAGGCTAACCGTTAGTGTTTTTTTCATGGCACGATGTGTTAGGCTGCGTTAGTTCTAATGGCGTTTACTGTGCTTATTAGCTCCACCCATGTTTGATCTAAGTCGCTAAGGTACTCTTTCCCTTTATCGGTAAGTGAGTAGTACTTACGGGGTGGCCCTTGTGGCGATTCCTCCCAGCGGTATGTTAGTAGCCCCGCATTTTTGTGCCGGGTAAGCATTGGGTAAAGTGTGCCCTCAACAACAATCATTTGGGCTTCCTTTAGCTTGTTTATTAGCTCTGTTGCGTAGGAGTCGCCTCGCGAAAGGATTGATAGTATGCACAGCTCTAAAACCCCCTTGCGCATTTGTGCTTTTGAGTTTTCTGCGTTCATCGTAGTCTATTTTTGTGTTGAGGTGTAATTCTTACCAATGTTTTCTGCTGTGATTGGTTCTCCGCGCATCTCCATCTTTTCTGTAAGCGTTACTGCTTTGGGTATGGCAATCCAAAGAATTAGGTAGAGCAGAAAGCCTGTTCCAACGCCAAAGAATAGGACGATGAAAAGAATTCTGAGTAAAATGGGGTCTAGGTTCCAGTATGCTCCCAGTCCAGAACAAACTCCTCCTAGGATTCTGTTGTCTGGGTTTCTGTATAGTCTCTTGTAAGCTGGCATATCGTAAGTAGTATTTGTATTGTTAGTTGTATTAGGTTCTGCGTCTCCTATCTCGCCGGGTTCTCCCATTGTTTTTATCACTCTGTTAACATCCTGGGTGGTGTTTACATATTTTTCGTCTTTGCCGTTTTCGCGGAACAGCTCGGCCATTCTGTGCTCAATGTCGTCTATAATTTCCTGTTTGCCCGAGTCGTTTGCAAAGTGGCGCTCAAGCCTACTCAGGTAGCCGTTTAGTATGGAGTAGGCATCCTCCTCAAGGGTTACTATTGAGCCTCCTAGGTTTACCGTTACTGTCTTTTTCATATGCGGTAGATGTTAAGTTTTGTTTAACTGGCTTTAAACAGGTACCTTAGGTTTGGTAGTATGTTTATAATGCAAATATATATTGATTCAGACTACTATGCAAGACAAGGTAGTGTTTTTTTGCATTTATTAGCTTTTTGCTTAGCTTAGCGTTTGAGGTATCTTTATTTATATAGATATATATGTTTGAAAATTAATTAGATAGGAGATTAGCATATGCCCATGCTTAAGAAAATGGCAGTAGCCAATAGTTTATCTGCTAAAACAAGCATAAAGCCAGTTTACACTCTGTTTTCTGGAACAGAGTTGGTAGAGATGAATAGCTTAATAGGAAAGCGTATTAGCTTGCAGTTTACAGGCGATATAAACTGCATAAAGTGTGGTAGGAAAACCAAAAAATCTTTTGGACAGGGTTTTTGTTATCCCTGCTTTGTTTCGGCACCAGAGACCGAGGAGTGCGTAATTAGACCTGAACTTTGCCGTGCACACGAAGGCGTTGCTAGGGATATGGCGTTTGCTAGGGAGAACTGTTTAATAGACCAGGTGGTTTACCTTGCCGTTTCGGGTGGGTTAAAGGTTGGGGTAACGCGTATTCATCAGGTGCCAACCCGATGGATTGACCAAGGTGCGTCGTGGGCAATTGTATTGCTTACTGCGCCCAACCGGCATAGCGCAGGGGTTGTTGAGGTTGAGCTTAAGAAAAGTTTTGCCGACAAAACCAAGTGGCAATCGATGCTTAAGGGGAAGGATGAGTTTGAGGGTGATTTGCTGCAGGAAAAGCAAAGGGCGCTGGCGCTTGTTGAGGAAGCCTCTTTAATCCATAATCCTGCTGATAATAGCATTTACCAAATTGAGTACCCCGTTTTGCAGTATCCCGAGAAGATAAAGAGCTCCAATTTAGATAAGGATCCACTGTTTAGCGGAACCCTAATGGGTATTCGTGGGCAATATCTAATACTTGAAGGCGGAGTAGTACTTAACGTTAGAAGTTATGCTGGGTATAATGTGGAGCTGAGCTTCTAGTTTCACCAAATTGTGACATGTTACATGGAACACGAATAACACTGAATTAACGGATTGGCACAGATAGGAGCCTTCCTTTTTCTACTTGCACTCCCTCACATTTCTTCAATCGGTGAAATGTTACAAGTTACGTTGAACACAGATAACGCAGGTTTTACAAATTAACACAGGTAGGCATTCTTCCTCTTACTCCCTCAGTTTGTGACATCTTGCTGGTTATCAGTCACAAAATACCGATAACTCCCGATAACATCCGAGAATCAATTCTTCCTCTTACTTCCTCCTCTCCCTCACATTCCTATACTTCCCAATACCATAAAAGCAAAAGACCTAGAGATACCTAGGTCTTTTGCTTTTTACTTATTGCTCAATGTTAACTGGCAAGTTCTGTAATATCAATAGCAATTTTCAGGATTTTATGAACTTCGCCAAACTGATCCCTAACTGGGGTGTACGTTTCCAAAAGGATGTAGTGCCTATTGTTGTAAGCAACCTTTGTCTTTTGCTTCTTAATTGCTCCCTTTCGCAAATCAATCCAGAACTTATCGTATGTAGATTTTTCTTCGGCGCTTAGCGTTATGCCCTCTGTGTGGTGGGTTCCAATTATTAGATCCTTGCTTATGCCAAGTAAATCTAAAAAACTACTGTTGATATTGGTAACAAAACCCTGCAAATCGTACTCAACCACAAATGCCGAGGTGTTAAGGGCTGTAATTAAGCCTTCTGTTTCCTGTGCCTTGCGGGCAGCCTCTTCTTGTGTTGCTTGCAGCTCTTCCATGTTTTGTCGCATCTCCTCTTCCTGTGCAGCCATTATCTCTGCTTGCTCCTGCGATTTGGTTAGCAGCTCATTGGTTTTTGCATTAATAAGCACAGAGCGAATGGTTGAGGCAATGCTGCTTGCAAGGCTCTCAACAAACTCAATCTCGTGTTTCTGAAACTTGTTAAACGAGGCAATCTCAATAACACCTAAAACATCCTCTTCTATTTTTAGGGGAACAAGTAGTAGGTTATTAGGATTGCTACCGCCTAACCCAGAGGTTATCTCAATGTAATTGGCAGGAATCTCTGTTAGATGAACGGTATCCTTTTCGGCGGCACAGGTTCCAATAAGGCCTTCGCTAAGCTCAAAGGTTTTATTCTGATACCTTTTCCTGTCGTATGCAAAGGCCGCCTCCATATTGAACATGGGCTTACCCCCTTTGTCCTGCTTAACAAAGAACCCTCCTTGGTTGGCTTTTAGGTACCATACAAGATTTTTAATTATCTCGTCGCCTAGTTTAGACATGTTGTCGTTATTCTGCCTAAGAATATCGCCAAAACGGGCAAGCCCTTCGTTTATCCATGTGCGTTTTTCGTCTTCGGCTTTGCGGGCGGCCTCTTCCGTTTTTGCAGTTCTTAGGTTATCTCTCATTTCGAGCAGCGACTTTCCCAAAACATCGTCTTCGCTCAAAAGGGAAAGATCCGTTTCTAGCTCATTGTTCCCAATTTTAGCAGCAAACTCAGCCTTTTTGTTTAGCCCTTCAATGGATTGGGTTAGCGCTAGAGCCATCTCGGCAATCTCATCACCTGTATCAAGGGCAATCTTCATGCTGTGGTCTATTTTTCCATGTGCAAGGTTCTTAAGGAGCGTGGTAATTTTCTTTAGCGGGTTAATAATGCTATTTGTAAGAAGAACCACTACAATTATGATAAGCAAAACGGCCATTACCCCAGCAAAAATGCTGATGTTAAAATTCTTGTTTGCCTCTGCCATTACAGTATTTACAGGTACCGCAATTCCAAGGGACCAGGGAGTAGATGTGTTGCCAACGGTAATGGGAGAGAATGCGTAGTAAAACCCCTCGCCTTTATCTCCTTTAATCGATATGTTAAAGCGCTCGCCTTTTTTTACTCTCTCTGCTATTCTGTACTTCTCGTTAAGTTCTGGCGACACATCGGCAATGTTCTTGCTAAAGAAAGCCGTATCGGGATGGGCTATATAGTTACCTTCGTTGGAAATTAGAAAGGCAAAGCTGTTTGCGTATGGCGTAATTCCGCACACAAGAGCTTGCAATCTGCCCAAGAATAGGTCAACACCCACTAGCCCAATAAAACGTCCCTTCTCAAACATAGGAACAACAAGGGAGGTCATTAACCCATTGGCCTGTAGCGCCGATGCGTAGGGCTCAACAATGCTCTCTGCCTCAGCAGCCTTAAGCTTTCCGTAAACAACAGGATCTCCATCAAGGCTTCGCAGCTCTGCTTTACTCTTAATAATGCCGTTTTCACGGTAGTTTATAAGTAGCCATCTTCCGTGGGGCTTATCCCAGCTTGGATCAAGATTACTTAGCTCCCAGCTGTCCCAAATGGCATCAACCTGACCGTTAGAAATCATCACCCTTTTGTACATGCCCAGTACCAGCGTTTTCCACTCCTCAAAGGGAAGCGCTTTGTACTCCTGTAGTGCCGAGGCTAAGGTTCGGCTTATGGCCATATCGCTGTTAAGCCACGAGTGAACCATGGCGGCATACTGCTCAGAGTAGGTGTTGGTTAGCTCCGTGGCATCAGAGTATGCCATGTTTCGCGCCTTAATGCTTATATAGCCTATTGTTGCCGACGAAAGAAGTACGGTTGTAGAAAGAATGAAAATGATAAGTTTTTGACGGATATTCATCTTGAGCCTCATAGCGGAAGCAATTAAATTAAGTCAGCCTTAAACATAAGAAAAATCTCATACTAATTACAAGTTGTTGATACGAGATTTGGTAAAAGTAGCTGTTGCAAAACAATTTCTAAATTTTTGAGTAGATTTTCTTTGGCGGTGCATAACGTTTTTAACGTGCTCACTAAGCGCATTTGGAATCAGAGAATAAAATGCATTTGCTAAGCAATGGGGCAAAGGCCTTTTTGTATTGGTACGTTTTGGCTTTGGTAACCATAAAGGTTCAGTTCCTCAAACTATTTAGGTCAAGTTAGGTGTACTGGTATGTAGTTTTTATAATTTGATTAACTTAACCCGCTAAAGTTTCTACAGAAACTGGGCTGTAAATAAGCCATTTTTAGGATTTAATCTGAATCGAATGGAAAAGGTTCCGTCAGTAGAGTTTTCTAGGAGGGTAGAGATTCTTAAGTCGGTTTTTATTTTTGCTGATGTTGAAACCCCCTTGCTTGAGAGCATCGCGCAAGTGCTTGTTCCCACGTTCTGCGATACCAACCAGTTGCTATTTAAGCAAGGCGATGCCGATTTTGCCCTTTACATTGTGGTTGAGGGGAGCGTACGGGCTCATGTTGGCGATTATGTGTATGCAAACTTTGGCCCCCGCCAGTATGTAGGAGAGTACTCTCTTGTGGATTCAAGCGTACGTTCCACCTCGGTGTCGGCAAACGGGCCAACCCTGCTGTTACGGTTAGATCAAAAGATATTTTTCGATCTTATCAACACAAACGCCAAGCTTACACTTGCCATGCTCAAGGGGCTTGTTTTGCGCTTACGCGATTATAACAAGCTGGAAGTGGAGCTTAAGAGCTCAAACACAGAGGTTCAGCGCCAAAAAGAGGAGTTGGAAAAGCAGCGCTTTGAGCTGGAAGCCCTAAACTCAACCAAAGATAAGTTCTTTGCCATTATTGCCCACGATTTAAAAAATCCCTTTAGCACGGTTCTTGGGCTATCGGAGCTGCTTGCAAGGGAGTTTGAGTCGTTCGATTCTGAGCGCCTTAAGGAGTTTATACACCAAATATACAAGTACTCAAACAACACCTTTAACCTTCTGGAGAACCTTTTGCAGTGGTCCATGGTGCAAACCGGCCGCATGCCGTTGCGTCCAAAGCTTGTGGATATTGGTTTGCTTGTAAGCGAGAATGTGGAGCTGCTACAGGGCAACGCCAAGCAAAAGCAGATTGCTATACTTATTGAGGGTATTGAAAGCAAGGTTGCTTTTGTTGATGCAAACATGATTACAACGGTTGTGCGCAACCTGCTCTCCAACGCCATAAAATTTACCCCAGTTAGCGGCGAAATTCATATAGCTATAGCCGATAAGGGCGATATGTGGCTACTCTCGGTTACCGATACAGGCATTGGTATTGCTCCCGAAGATCAGAAACGATTGTTTAAGATTGATTCAAACCCAACCACAATAGGCACTCAGCAAGAAAAGGGAACTGGGTTAGGCCTTATCCTTTGCAAGGAGTTTGTTGAACGAAATGGTGGAGTGATTGGCCTTGAGAGCGTCCCCAATATGGGCTCCCGATTTTACTTTACGGTTCCCAAATCCGATTATACTGATACCCCTAACTAATAAGCTTAAGTGAAGGTTGCCATACTTGGTACTCGTGGAATCCCGAATAGGTACGGTGGCTTCGAGCGTTTTGCCGAAGTTCTTTCTGCTAAGCTGGCCCACGTTGGTGTAGATGTTTGGGTGTTTTGCCCGTGCAATAAGTCAGCCAAAGCCTTTAGGCATGGTAACGTTTGGGTGCTTCCTGTTGCAACCCCTTGGTTTCTTCCATCGCAAGTGCAAACCCTCCTCTACGATTTATTGTCGCTAGTAAAGGCCAAGCAAATGGGCTTCCATGTTTTGCTTGAGTGTGGTTACGGCTTTGCTCCGTGGTTGCTATTCTTTGGGAAGCAAACCAGGAAACGAGTTGTTGTTAATATGGATGGACTTGAGTACACCCGCGAGAAATGGGGACTTGTAGCTAGCCTGTATTTGCGCTTTTGCGAGTACTGCGCGGTTAAGCTCACCCGTAACCTAGTGGTAGATAGCAGGGAGATTGGCAGCATACTTTACAAAAAGTATTCTGTTAATACTGTATTTATTCCCTACGGAGCCGATACCTGCAATGAGCCTAAAGTAAAGGTTGGCGTTCCAGAAAAATACTGCTTGGCCATTGCCCGCATAACCCCCGAGAACAGCATTAAGCAAATAGCTAATGCAGCTATATTGGCCAAGATCCCCATTGTAATTGTTGGTAGTATTGATAGTGGATATGGTAAAATGCTGTATGAGCAGTACTCCCAAAGTAAACTTGTCCATTTTTATGGCGCAGCGTATAATCAGGATGAGCTTAATGCTTTACGATTAGGCGCACTCCTGTATATACACGGCCACACGGTTGGCGGTACAAACCCTAGCTTGCTGGAGGCTATGGCGTGTGGATGCGTAGTTGTAGCCCATAACAACCTGTTTAATAGAGAAGTTTTGGGTAGTGCTGGCTTCTACTTCTCTAGCACAGAGGAACTTTCTTTGGTTATTAAAAACTTTTCTGAAAACGAAAAGAGCCTTTCCAAAAAGAGCCTTGCTAGCGTGATGATTGTTAATGAACGCTATTGCTGGAGCTCCATTGCTAACGATTATCTTCAGTTATTTGAAAAAGTTGCTAGCAATTTAGCCTGATTCCCTTATCTTTAAACGGGCACTGTTTTTTGTACCATTTTACTGCTTTATACGTAGAATAAGACGTTATTAAACCAGATTTTTACCCTAGATGGGCACAAGGGCGGGCTGGAAAAAAGAAATTGAGGTTTAGGCAGGAAGGCGTTGCAAAGCAACGCCTTCTCTATTTCAGGCAGTTTTTAACCCTTTTGAGCAATACCAATCCTCGTTCCGCATATTTGCTCCACGCGTTGTAACTTCCCTCTCTGTAATTTTTAATTGTCTGGTAATCATTAGCAAAAATTAGCTTTTTCTTTATGCACATTGGAAACTATTTTAGTTTCTTTGGTTTCCTAAATAAATTGAAATGGATAAGCAATCTATTGTTCATAAGGTGTGCGATTTGTACCATAAGTATGGCATAAAGAGCGTTACAATGAGCGATATAGCCAACTATCTGGGGATGTCTAAGAAAACGCTTTACACCTTTTTTAAGGATAAAGAGGATCTGGTGGATCATTACGTGGAATGCGATATCGAAATGTTTAACAATGAGTTCGAATCAATTTTCGCAAAGAATTTTGATGCAATAGACGAACTTTTTGCGATAAACCGGATGGTTCAGGGCAAAATTCAAGGATTAGCACATGCTGTTCTTTTCGATTTAAAAAAGTACTACCCAAAACAGTATCGCCGCTTTGCCGATTATAGGCGCCAAAGGGTTATGGCCAATGTTAGGGCAAATATAAAGAAGGGAAAAGCCGCTGGCCTTTATAGGGCTGAAATTGACGAAGAGCTTATGTGTAAGCTCCATGTGGTTAGGCTTGAGGGCATGTTAACTAGTGAGGTGTTTACTCTTGACGATTTTACTTCGGATGAGGCTTTTTTTAATATTATGCTATACCATGTTCGGGGGGTTGCAACGGAACAGGGTATTCGTGCGCTGGAAGAGAAGCGCAAAGAGAAATGGAACATATAGTAACAGAAACATTAAACACCTTAGTTTTTATGCTTAGGAAAGTAGGAATAATGCTTTTTCTGGTTTTGCTGTTCTTTGGTGGAGTGGCCCAGGAAAAGGAGCGTATGGTTCTATCGCTTAAGCAAGCGCAAGAGTATGCTCTGGAAAATAACTTGAATAGAAAAAATGCTGAACTTGAGGTAGATAAGGCTAATAAAAAGGTTTGGGAAACCACAGCAATGGGCTTACCCCAGGTTACCGGTGAGGCAAATTTGCAGTACAGGCTTGATGATATTCCTTTGGTTCCTTTTGGACCACCAGATCCAAACGACCCTGATGAAAAGCCAACATTAATCCCTCTTGGCGAAAAGACTAGTGGTACTTACGGGCTTACCGCTACTCAGCTAATTTTTAGTGGCCCGTACATTGTGGGTTTGCGTGCATCAAAGGCTTACAAGCAGCTATCGGAGCTAAGTCTTGAAAAAACAGATGTAGAGCTAAAGAGCGGTATCGCAACTGCTTACTATTTAGTGCTGCTAATTGCTCAGAGTAAGGCAATTTTAGACTCTAGCGCTAATAACATTACCACAGTAATAGATCATACTCAAAAAATGTATGATGTGGGTTTTGTTGATGATGTTACCGTTGATCAGTTTAAGCTTGCGGGCTCTACAATTGAGAATAAGCGGCTTGAGGTTGCAGCACAGCTTAACAATGCCAAAAACTTACTGAAGTACCAAATTGGCCTGCCAATGTCTGTAGATTTGGAGCTAACCGATAGCTACGATGCTTTTATTGGTGGAATGAACCAGCTACAGTATGAAAACGGTAAGTTGGAACTAGAGAGGAGCATTGACGTTCGCATTCTGGAGAACCAGGTAAAGCTTAACTCCTTAGATTTAGCGCGCCAAAAAACGGAGTTCCTTCCTTCATTAGCAGCATTCTTTACATATCAGGAGCAGTTTAATGAGCCTGCAATAAACTTTAACCCCAAAATGATGGTGGGGCTTAGCCTTTCTGTCCCAATCTTCTCCAGCGGCCAGCGCCTATCTAAAGTGCAGCAGGCCAAAATCAGCCTAAACCAGTCGCAAAACTCCTTGGAGCTGGTGCGGTATGCGCTAAGTATGGATTATGCCGATGCGCTAAACAGCTATAGAACCCTGTATAGCATGTACGAATCGGCTAAGGTTAACCGCGAGCTGGCTGCAAGGGTGTACAAAAACATAATGCTTAAGTACACTAAGGGGATGGCCTCGGAAACCGATGTTATTCAAGCTAACGATAAGCACCTTGAGGCTGAAGGCAATTTTGTTCAAGCTGCGTACGATTTGCTAAACGCAAAGCTTAAGCTGGATAAAATTTTGAGCCTACTATAATACCGCCGCTACTATGAGTTGGAGTGTTTTTAATGTAAGCAGAGCGTTGAAAAAGAGTTGGCATTACGCCCATAATTGGCGCTCTAATGAGTATTGTACCCTTGTGTTGCCTAAAAATAATTTTACTACAATGAAAAAAATATTAGCCCTTTCAATTGCTGTTATCCTTGTTTCGTGCGGAGGTAACCCTGAGGAGCAGATAAAAGCACGATTAGCAGAGCTTAAAGAAAAGTCAATTGCTATCGATCACGAAATAAAAACGCTTGAGGATGAGCTTGCACTGCTAAAGTCTGGTGAGGGCGAGAGCGGGAAAATTCCTGTTTACGTAGAGAGGCTTCAATATCAGCTTTTTGAGCACTTTGTTATTGTGAATGGTGCTGTAGAACCCGTTGAGGAGGCAAAAATTAGCCCCGAGGTTGGAGGCCAAATTGTTAAGGTTGCCGTTAAAAAGGGCGATAGGGTAAGCGCCGGACAGCTACTTGTTGAGCTAAACACAAGTGTAACAGAGCGCGGAATTCAAGAGGTGAACACAGCCTTGGAACTTGCAACAAAGGTGTACGATAAGCAGAAGGCTCTTTACGATCAGAGTGTGGGCTCAGAGATACAGTACCTTGAGGCCAAAAACGCAAAGGAAAGCTTAGAGCGTAAGCTGGCAACCCTAAAGGCGCAGCTCGCTATGGCTGTTATTAAAGCGCCATTCACAGGTATTGTTGATGAGGTTTATGTTAAGGAGGGCGAACTTGGCGCTCCTGGCGCTCCGCTATTGCACCTTGTTAGCCTAAAGCGTATGAAGGTTAAGGCTAACCTTGCCGAGAACTATCTCTCTAAAATAGCTGAGGGCGATGTGGTTAAGCTTTCGTTCCCAACCTTCCCCGATATTTTGCTGTCGGTTCCCATTAAGCAAATAGGCAATGTGGTTGATTATAAGTCGCGCACTGTTCCCATCGAGCTGGAGTTTAGCAATGGGAATGAGAGCATAAAAGCCAATCAAATTGCCCTTTTAAATCTTAAAGATTTTGAAGAAGCAAAAGCCATTGTTGTTCCCTCGCTAGTTATTAAGCAGGATAGTAAAGGTGAGTTCTTGTTTATTACCAGTAAGGATGAGGCTGGCGAAACAGTTGCCAAAAAGGTTTACGTGAAAACCGGACTCTCGTTCCGTGAGCGCACCCTGATAAAGAGCGGCTTAGCGGTGGGCGACCAGATTATTGTTTCCGGATTTAACCTTGTTGGTAATGGTAGCAAGGTAACCATTAAGTAACGGATAAAATTAAAGCAGATGAGCAATCAGTCATCAGTAAAAAATACAATAAGAGATTTTAAGCTAACTGTACTTGCGCTTAAAAACAAGAACACCGTATTCCTATTAACGGCTATTGTTGCAGTGTTTGGTTTTATCTCTTACCAACGGCTAAGTAAGGAGCTGTTCCCCGAAGTGTTTTTTCCCACCATTCTGGTGCAAACCGTATATCCCGGAAACCCCCCGGTTGATATGGAGAACCTTATAACCCGCCCAATTGAGAAAGAGGTTGAATCGGCAAAAGGGGTTAAAAAGGTAACATCTACTTCGTTGCAGGATGCATCAATGGTAATGGTGGAGTTTAACTACGACACCGAGATTCGCGATGCCCTACAGGAAGTTAAGGATGCTGTAGATAGGGCAAAAAGCGATTTGCCAAGCGATCTCCTATCCGATCCTGTTGTTACGGATATCGATTTTACCGAGTTTCCCATAATCAATATAAACCTATCGGGCGATTTCTCGTTGGCGGAGCTTAAGCGCTATGCGGAGTACCTTGAGGATAAGCTAGAGTCAATTGCCGAGATTTCTAAGGTTGATATTCAGGGTGTTGAGGCGCGTGAGATTATTGTTGAGGTTGATCCCTATAAGCTTGAGGCCGTAGGGTTAGCTTTTCCCGATATTCAGTACGCTGTAGCACAGGAAAACATATCAATGTCTGGTGGCGACATTACGCTGGGCAAAACCCGCCGCTCTATTCGCGTTGTAAACGAGTTTGTGAGCACAGCCGACATTGAGAGCATTATTGTAAAAAGGAGCAACGGCCATGTAGTTTACCTCCGCGATGTGGCTAAGGTTATTGATGGTTATGCAGATCTCACAAGCAAGGCTCGCCTTGATGGGCAGCCTGTGGTTTCGGTTCAGGTAATTAAAAAGGGAGGAGAGAACCTGCTTGTTGCCACCGATAAGATTTTTGATGTTCTAAATGAGGCGCAGGAAACGGGAGCAATACCTGCAACCATGAACGTGAGCATTACCAATGACCAGAGCGATATGGTTCGCAAGCAGCTGTCGAACCTAGAGAATAGCATGATTCTGGGTATTCTCCTTGTGGTTATAGTGCTGTTCTATTTTCTGGGAACGCGCAACGCCCTGTTTGTTGGATTGGCTATTCCATTGTCCATGCTACTCTCCTTTATGGTGTTTGGGCTTATTGGGTACAAGATTAACATGATTGTGCTTTTTGCCCTAATACTTGCCCTAGGTATGCTTGTGGACAATGCCATTGTTGTTGTTGATAACATATACCGATTTGTTGGGCAGGGCTACAAGCCATTTGAGGCGGCGCGATTGGCTACCAGCGAAATAGCCATGCCAATCATCTCGTCAACGGCAACCACGCTGGCTGCATTCCTGCCGTTAGCATTCTGGGATAGTATTATGGGGGAGTTTATGAAGTATTTGCCAATTGTTCTTATAATCACTCTAATATCATCGCTGTTTGTTGCACTGGTTATTACCCCTGTGGTTGCGGCAACGTTTATTAAAATAGATGATGGTAGCGTTAATAATAGGCCCAATAAAAAGAAAACGCATAGGAATATCCTGGTTCTCCTAGTTTTTGCGGTAATATTCTATGCTGTGCGCTGGTTTGCCCTGGCAAATATACTTGCCATTATGGCCATTGTGCTCTACCTAAACATGATATTCTTTTGGAAGGTTGAGCGCTGGTTTCGAAGCGTTTTCCTTAGCCGGTTGGAGAATGTTTACTCTAGGGTTCTTAGCTATGCTTTGAGGGGTAAAAACCCTATCTGGTTCCTAGCAGGTACTTTTGGGCTAATGATTTTTACAATTGTGCTGTTTGGAATTCGCCAGCCAGAGGTTAAGTTCTTTCCTACCAACGATCCTAACTACATTAACATCGTTGCGGAGCTTCCTATTGGTTCCGATTTGGCAGTTACCGACTCGGTAATGCGCTTAATAGAGGTAGATGTTAACCGGGTTATAGAGCCGCACAGGCACTCTGTTAAGTCGGTTCTTACAACTGTGGGCAAAGGCGATCCAAACGAGTGGACTTTTGGCGATGAGGTTAATAAGGGCCTACTAACCATCTCTTTTGTTGAGTTTAAGGATAGGCTTGGCGATAATACCTCAAAGATAATGCAGACGCTAAACGATGCGCTGCTTGGGAAGTACCCTGGAGTTGAGCTATCGTTTACTCAGGATCTAATGGGCCCACCTGCAGGTAAGGCTATTAATATTGAGGTTAGCGGGCCTGAGTTTGATAAGATTCTGGTTCTGGCCGACTCCGTTGAGACGCTAATTAACAGCTACAACATTGCCGGTATTGAGGGGCTTAAGTTTGACCTAGAGCTTGGGAAGCCCGAGCTTATTATTGATATTGATAGGGATAAGGCCCGCAGGTTTGGGTTAAGTACCTTGCAAATTGCAGAAACCATACGCACATCACTATTTGGAAAGGAGATCTCGCGCTTTAAGGTTGGTGAGGACGATTACCCAATACAGCTGCGTTACAACGAGGCTTATAGGAATAATCTTGCAACCCTTCTCAACCAAAAAATATCGTTTATGGACGATGGGCAGCTTATTCAAATTCCTATTTCTGCTGTAGCTGAGTTTCACTACTCCACAACCTACGGCTCGGTAAAAAGAAAGGATAAAGATAGGGTTGTTACTGTTTACTCTAATGTCCTTAAGGGTTATAACGCCACCAGTATCAACAATCAGCTTAAGGTTATTCTCTCTGGATTTGATATGCCCGAGGGCTATAAGTATGCTTTTACAGGCGAGCAGGAAGAGCAGCAGGAATCTATGGCATTTCTTGGTAATGCCATGCTAATTGCCCTTGCGCTTATTCTTTTGATACTTGTTACCCAGTTCAACTCCTTGGTGCGGCCATTAATTATTCTATCCAGCGTGCTGCTGAGTACAATTGGTGTGTTTGGCGGGATAGCAACTTTTAAAATGGACTTTGTGGTTGTTATGACTGGTATTGGACTTGTGTCCCTTGCGGGTATTGTGGTTAACAACGCCATTGTGCTAATTGACTATATAGGTTTGCTTAAGGAGAAGCGCCGCGAGGAGCTGGGGCTGCCCGAGAATGCCTTTCTGTCGTTACAAGATGCTACCGATTGTGTTGTTCAGGCTGGTAGAACTAGGCTTCGCCCAGTGTTGCTAACGGCAATAACTACTATCCTTGGGCTAATTCCAATGGCTATTGGGCTAAATATTGATTTTATTAAAGGGCTATCGGAGTTTAATCCTGATATCTACTTTGGCGGAGATAACGTTATAATGTGGGGGCCAATATCGTGGACTGTAATTTTTGGGTTAACATTTTCCACCTTTCTTACGCTTATTATTGTTCCGGTAATGTATCGTATTACTGTTAACATGCAAAAGTGGTTTGCTAAAAGTACAGGCCAACTCGATAGGATTCATTAGTTGCAATAGAATTTGCCAAAGGGCTGCGCTTACACTTGGGCAGCCCTTTACTTTTACCTCCAAATACGGCCGTATTGCTTGTGGCTGTTAGTCCTATTGCCATTGTTTAGCATATGTTAACATTGCCATCCATTGCTGTCATTTATAATAGAGCTAATTTCATTATAAAATAACTATTCATGCGTATAGCACTCTTTTTGCTTGTATATGGCATTCTTATTTGTGGCACACCGTTGGCCGCAACATCCCAAAATCGATATACAATAAGTGGTTTTGTAAGGGAGGATGGTAGCAAGGAAACCCTTGTTGGGGTAAACGTATTCCTCCCATCAACAGGAAAGGGAGCCGTAACCAATAGCTACGGCTTTTACTCAATAACCCTACCTGCCGATAGCGTTGAGGTTGCCTTTTCCTACGTTGGGTTCCAAACGCGCGTGTTTAAGCTAAACCTTACGGAGGACATTGAGCTTAACGTGAACCTGATTTCTAGCCTGGAGATTGAGGCTGTAGAGGTTGTTGCTGCCCGTTCGGCAAGCAGTAGCCGTAGTTCACAAATGAGTGTGATTGAGATTCCCATTAAGCAGCTAAAATCCATACCAACCCTAATGGGAGAGAAGGATGCACTTAAGGTGGTGCAGCTGCTGCCCGGTGTGCAAAAGGGGAGCGAGGGGAGCAGCGGGCTGTATGTTCGTGGTGGAGGCCCCGACCAGAACCTTATTATCCTTGATGACGCCACGGTTTACAATGCATACCATCTATTCGGCTTTTTCTCTCTGTTCAATGGCGATGCGCTAAAAAGCATAGAGCTAACAAAGGGTGGTTTCCCTGCGCGTTATGGTGGACGGTTATCGTCGGTGCTGGACATTGTAATGAAAGAGGGAAACCAAAAAGAGCTGACCGGAGAGGCTGGCGTTGGCATAATCTCATCGAGGTTGGTGCTTGAGGGGCCAATTGTTAAGGATAAATCGTCGTTCATTGTGTCGGGGCGCAGAACCTATATTGATGCGCTACTCTACCCCCTAATGCCAAAGGATGAGAAAGGGGGCTACTTTTTTTACGACCTCACTGCCAAGGCCAACTACGAGATTAACCGCAACAACCGAATTTACGTTAGCTCCTACTTTGGAAAGGATAAGTTTTGGGTAAATAGCAAATCGTCCAACGACGATATTAATGCGGGTATGTACTGGAGCAATATTACCAGTACCGTTCGTTGGAATCATCTGTTTAGCAATAAGGTATTTGCCAATACCTCGTTCGTTTTTAGCAAGTATGGGCTAAAGCTTTATAGCGATGAGAAGAGTAATGGCGACAATTTTAACCTAAGCTACAAATCGGGGATTGACGATTTGGGCGGGAAGTTCGACCTGTCGTGGCATCCAAACCCCAATCATACCATACGGTTTGGCTTGCAAACCGTATGGCATACCTTTAGGCCAAGCGCCATTGTTATTAAGGACGATGCCGTTAACGAGTTTTCTCGCAGGGTGCAAACAATAGGTTCTTTGGAGTCGGGCATTTACGCGGAAGACGACATGAAGCTTGGTAGCTGGGGCGTTATGAATGCGGGTTTGCGTGTGAGCAACCACTCAACCGATGGCTACTCAAACTTTGCGCTGGAACCACGATTGTCCAGCAGCATATTCCTAAGCAACACGATGTCGTTTAAAGCGGCGTATGCCAAAATGAATCAGAACATACACCTGTTAACCAGCACGGGAACAGGTATGCCAACCGATTTATGGGTGCCTGCAACCAAACTAGCTCCAGCACAGGAGGGATGGCAGGTATCGTCGGGGGTAACAAAGGATCTAACCCAGTGGTCGTCAACCCTATCGGTAGAGGGTTACTACAAGGAACTTAAAAACGTTATTACCTACCGTGAGGGGGCGTCGTTCCTCATGTTTGACGAGATGTCTTCGGCACGCGAGGTGAAGTGGGAAGATAATATTACCAGCGGTTTGGGTTGGTCCTATGGCATTGAGTTGCTAGCGCAGCGTAAGGTAGGAAAGCTATCGGGCTGGGTTGGCTACACCCTCTCGTGGACCAAGTTAAAGTTTGATGAGATAAACGAGGGCAAGTCCTACTACGCTAGGTACGATAGGCGTCACGATTTATCCATTGTAGCAATTTACGAGCCAGCCAAAGATATTACCGTTTCCGCAACGTGGGTTTACGGCACAGGAAACGCCATTACAATGCCTACAGCTACCTACCCAACGGTAGAGCCCTTTGGGGCCAATAGTTCGTACATTAATACCAGTGGAAGTGCCAGCGAATACGGCGAGAAAAACTCGTTTAGAATGGCTCCTTACCATAGGCTCGATATTGGATTCCAGTTCCACAAGCAGAAGGCAAAGTATAAAAGAACCTTTGAGGTTAGCGTTTACAACGTTTACAACCGGAAAAACCCATTCTTTTATTACATCGATGATGAGGGCGATAGGGGTAGTGTGCTAAAGCAGGTTAGCCTGTTCCCTGTACTGCCATCTGTTTCGTGGACAATTACATTCTAAAAATTGGTACCGATGAAAAGACTTAAGTTACACATAGTAAGCATACTATTCCTTTCGTTATTAATGGGGTCGTGCATTAAGGACGTTCCAGATAAGTATGTCCCAACGGCAGAGCCTAAACTAGTTGTTTACTCGTTTATTTCGCCAAGTTCTTCTAGGGTTAAGGCTGCTGTATATAAATCTACTCCAATACTTGGCGGTGGCGGTAACAGCATGTACAAGGACGACCCTGTGGTAACCGCATTGGTAATTGTAGCTAACTCAAAGGGCGAAGAGGTTGTGCTTCCTTACTCATATGAGGAGTCCTGCTTCCTTATCTCCTCCGAAACCTTTCCTGTTGTTGAGGGGGAGACCTACACAATTACTGTATCAGCCGATGGTTTTAAAACAGCTTACGCATCAACCACCGTGCCTTCACTAGTTTTAAATGCAGAGAATTTTAGTATTAACACCAGCGCAAGCTCATTTAAAACAAACTTCTCTTTTGATTTGCTTGACGGCGATACCAATCGGGAAAACTACTATCGGTACTTTGTGTATGGATCTGCTGATGAGAATCAAAGCTCTTACAAACAGGAGTTTATCCTTGAGAACTACTTGGAAATAGCCTCCGATAAAAACTGGGAGAACAATAGGTTAAAGCTTCAGTTCTCTTGCGATAACCAAGGATTTACAATGTACCAACTAGTTCTTTTTGGTGTAAATAGGGAGTACTTTAGGTATTTTAAAACCCACTCTGTTTACGAAGAGGAGAACCCCTTTGCAGAGGCACAGCCTATATACTCAAACATAACCAATGGTATTGGGGTGTTTGCTGCATATAAGGAAAAATCGCTTTGGTTTGATGCAGAGGGTAAGCCACTGGAAAGGGCTTCCGGTAAATCAATCGTTCTCTATTAGATCAACCATTATGCTATCGGAAATAAGTAGCTTATCTTCTGGTATAAAATAGCGGTTATCTGTATGGTTTATTAATCCAAGGGAAATCAAGGGAGCAACGGAGCGTTGCAGTTTTTCTACCCACTTATGGGAGAAACGTGTGGTTAGCCTTTTAAGGTTTATTCCCTCCGATGTTCGCAGCCGTTTAATAACCTCCTCGTTATAGAGTTCTATCTCGCTAAGCTCCTCCATCTCAAAAGGGGGAGTTTTTGTTTCTATACAGGATATATACTTGTTGATGTTGCTAACATTCCACTGCCTAGTGCTACCGTTGTACGAGTGTGCTGCGGGGCCAATGCCTAGGTAACTATCATTATTCCAGTACGATGAGTTGTGTTTAGACTCAAATCCTACTTTTGCGAAGTTTGATATTTCGTAGTGATTATACCCTGCTTCGCGCAGCATATGGCAAAGAATATCGTAGTATTTCTGGCTATTCTCGTCGGGAATGGCCTTTAGCCTCTGCTTGCGCTCCCATAGGCCAAATAGAGTACCCGGTTCAATGGTTAAATGGTAGCAAGAGAGGTGCTCTGGATTAAGTGATAATGCTGTGTTTATGCTGTCTGTCCAATCTTCGATGGTCTGATTTGGAATTCCGTAGATTAAATCAACCGATATGTTTGTAAACCCAGCGCCTCGAGCGTTAGCAATGCTAGCAATGGCATCTTGCGCGGAATGCTTTCGTCCTAGGAATTGCAGCGTGCCGTTGTTAAAGGATTGTACTCCAATGCTAATGCGGTTAAAACCCAGCCCTTTAATGCCTGCTAGGTACTCTTGGGACGCGTCTTCGGGGTTTACCTCAATGGTAATCTCAGCATCGTTAGCAATTGGGTGAGTCCTGTGTATTGCCTTCAGAATGGCTTTAAGTTGCTCTGTTGTAAGAACCGATGGGGTTCCACCACCAAAGTAAACCGTTTTAACGGTATCGGTTAGGTAGCTCGCCATTGCTTCAATCTCGCTTATTAGGTAGCTATGAAAATTGGTTTGCCTTGCCTTGTTGGCAACGGAGTAAAAGTCGCAGTAGTGGCACTTTCGGTGGCAGAATGGTATATGAACGTATATTCCCGACATTACTTTTGTTTTTCGGTTTCAGTAGGAAATGGCAATGAAAAGTTCTCTCTGCTAGCTCTGCTTGTGTGTTTAAAGGTGCTAATTAAGAGTGTGTTACAATTCTACCATGTTGTTAATTCCTTCTTATTCTCTGTTTTTGTTAACTTTGCAAAGTTAGCAATTCCGTTGGATGGCATTGTTTTGCACTAGTGTTGAACATCTAAATGGAGGTGCTTATTTTAACTCGTAGTTTATTTGTGCCGAATGGCATGTTTGTTAAATTTATTACGAGCCATTCGTTAAATAATTGAAGCTAATTACATAACTATGGAATCATTGAATATAGCAATTGCATGCGATCATGCGGGCTATGCCACCAAGGAGGAGCTAAAGCCCTTTATTGAGGCGCTTGGTCACACCCTGTTCGATTTTGGAACTCACAGCGAGGCTAGTGTTGACTATCCCGACTTTATTCACCCTTTGGCTTCTGCTGTTGAGAGTAAGCAGTACGACCTTGGCATTATCCTTTGTGGAAGCGGCAATGGCGTTAACATTACGGCCAATAAGCACCAGGGTATTCGTTCTGCCCTTTGTTGGTGTGTTGAGATTGCAAGCCTTGCTCGCCAGCACAATAATGCCAATGTTTGCGCAATCCCTGCCCGTTTTATAGGTGTTAACCTTGCAAAGGAGATTGTTGACGCGTTTCTAAAAACGCCATTCGAGGGCGGTCGCCATCAGGCTCGTGTAGATAAAATACCTGTAAAATAGGTTTCTTATCCGCTTTATTGTTTAAAGTGTTTGGGTGGGTACGGGAAAATTTCTTGTGCTCACCTTTTTATTCTCCAAAAGCGGTATAAAATATATCCCGATAGGTTGTCTTAATCTATCGGGATTAAACCCTTGTGTTTCCTGTCTTTAGAGAAGAGCTGGGTAGGAACTCCAACCTGCTTATGTTCTGTCTTCAGGTTATATTGCCTTGGCAATATAACCAGCAGGAAGAGAAACAAGTAGCGAGTGCGAAATATGATTGAGCCGTACCACAACCTTTTGCTTGCCCTGATGCTCTACAAGTTCACCAGTAAGCCCAATCATTACTCCCGATGTAATCTCTATCATTGTTCCTGGCATAATTGGCTCTTCCGACACATCAACCTCAACGTCCTTTTGTTCGAGGAGCAGCTTAACCTGATCTATCTGCTTATCGGGTATGGGCACCGCTTTCCCCTCAAAGGTTATAAACCTAACAATACCAGTGGTATTAAGCACATTAAAGTAGTCCTTCAGCTCTATTCGTACAAAAATATACGATCTAAAAATTGGCTCTTCAACAAATTTTTTCCTGTCGCTCCACTGTTTAAGCCTTTTCTGAAGAGGGAGGTACGCCTCAATTCCTGTCTCCCTTAGCCGCTCAAGTACCTTCTTCTCGTTTCTAGGTTTTGTATATGCTGCGTACCAGCGCGGGTTGCTTGTTGTTGCCATTGTATGTTATAGTTTAAAAAAGGGCAATAGCGCTGCTATGTACCCTTTCTAGTCTCCGTGGCAAAGATACATCACTGTGCGCCACAACGCCAAATCTTACATCAAAAGCGGCTAAAAAGCGGGGTTTAAAGCGCTGGTTGGCACAAATGGGTTGACAGGTATTGCTTTTGTGGCTTAACTTGCCATTGGGTTAGAGTGCTTAGGGGAGCAATGTTCTGTACTAAGTCTCTGCTACAGATGTCCTCTTTTTGCGCCTCCCCTTATTTTTTAGTAGCCTACTTTCTGTTGTAGAAAGGGAAGGCCTGACCCCTTAACCGAGGATGTTGGCTTGTTAACGTGTTCTCAAATTAGAAATATATGTTACGAAAACCCCAGCGGTTAAACTCTAGCGGAGGAATCAACTTTAGGCTATTCGCATTACTGGTGGCCTCTGCTATGTGTTTTGTGGTTTGGTTTCTTAACAGAGCTCTATACGGCGAGGCTCCAAACGGGCTAGTTATTACAGGTATTGCATTTATTTTTCTTGCATTATTACAACTTATGGTGTTGTTGTTTCGTTTATTAAGAAGAATGCGCACTAAAAAGTAAGCTAAGTACTTGCACGCACTATTTTATGGATAAAATCCGTTTAAATAAAGAGTCGTTTGCCGATCTGCTTGCTCGGGCTAAGTATCAGTTTTTACTTAAAACCGAGTCGGATCTTTACTTTGTTCCCCTTCCCCGTGGGTCAAAGTTCTTCTCAGAAACCTTTATTGGATTTAATGAGCGTACTGGTTCCGTTGAAATTATTAAGTACGATGATGTTAAATCTGTTATTGTTGATGGATTTGAGTGCTTAGTTAACCACGGAAAGCCTAACCTCTTTAGCTGGTTTTGGACCAAGGGCTAAGCGTTACCTTTTTGTATTATATTGATTCCGTTAGCAAGCTGATGCTTGGCTGGAGTGGCATTAATTGTTTTTGTTACTTAACTTTCCTTCACTAGCATCCGAAAGTACGAAATTTAAAAATGCCCTCAGAATCCCCTATTTTTGAGTTCGAGAAAAAACTTTAAAATTATGGGA
>JAFGDZ010000077.1 GCA_016931855.1 Bacteroidales bacterium | reverse complement strand
TCCCATAATTTTAAAGTTTTTTCTCGAACTCAAAAATAGGGGATTCTGAGGGCATTTTTAAATTTCGTACTTTCGGATGCTAGTGTTAGCAAGCTAAATAGTAGCGGTTTGCTTATGAGAGTAAAGCTGCTGCTTTACAAAATCAAGTCCTAAATAGTCCAGCGTTTCCGCAAGAGGTTTGGCCGTACTAGCATCCCAACCCATCGACTTGAAGTACTCTGCTTTAGCTCCATCCCACATTAGCACATTGGGACTATAGGCATTTGGTCCAGTTTTTAAAGGCGGATTACCTCTGGCTCTCTCGGGCATTCGGATGGAGGCCACATCTACCCCCTCCCTTATATTAAACGAGTGCCTCACCGTTTTAATTCGCTGACCAATAAGCAGACAGTCGGCTAAGCTTAAGTTCATTGCAGCGGTTGAGTTAATCCAATCTACAAAGGGAACCATTGGCCCCAAGTAAAACCCAAAATTACATAACCCCAGTGCATTAATAATATCCTCGGCGCAGCTTGCATTTTTAAGGGACTCGCCAATCTCGGAAGTGGCGGCTTGGTCGGAAAGTTTGTACTTAGACTGGAACTTTAGCTTACCGTAGAACTTATTGAGCGTTTTATGCTGAGCCTCTATTTTCTGCTCTGCCTCTAAATACTCATCAATGCCAGAGAAAGTGCTAGTATGCCGCCCTGGAGTTGGTTCAACCTCGTAGCCAATACCAAGGCCAATACCACCATCCTTAAACCTAGAGTCGTGCATTGGGAGCTCTTGTCCATGCACATGCATTGCAGCAAACTCACTCTCTGGTAGGTTCAAATTTATCAGCGCCTGCTTAAGCCCATCTTTAAGCATTGCTCCAAAGCCCTTGTTACTAACCATTTGCTCAACAAGCTGAACCAACGCCTTGGCGTTTCCCCAGGTTAGCTCAAGGCCACCAGTAGTCTCCTTGGTGATAAACCCACGATCGTAAGCCTCAAACGCCCAGTTTACGGTTGTTGCACAGCTAATTGTATCAACACCTGCCCTATTGCACAGCTCATTGGCCACAAAAATGCTCTCCATATCATCGTTAAGCAGCTGAACGCCAAAGCCACAAAGGGTTTCGTACTCGGGCCGATGGGTCTCCTTTAGCAACTCCTTACCAGGGATATGGCATAATCCCCCGCAACCAAACGGGCATCCGTAGCAGGCGTACTTACCCACCTCGTACTTAGTAATTTCAAAGCCGTTAATTTTATTCGACATTTCTGGAGGGAAATCCTCGGAGCCTACTCCCTGCCAATTCTTAACGGGAGCATCACCACTTTGAGCCGAATCGGTAAGCGTACCCGCTGTACCGCTGTTCTTCATCACCTTTCCAAAGTCGTTCAGGTTCTCAACTAAATCGATAAGGAGCTTTGTGGTGCTTTGCCAAACAGCATCGGCATCGTGAACATCAACCTCGGTTGAGCCTGTAGCACAAACGGCTTTAAGGTTTTTAGAGCCCATAAGAGCCCCAAATCCGCTACGGCCTGCTAGTCTGCCCTTAGCATTAACCACGCCCGATATTAAGGAGAGGTTCTCGCCTCCAGAGCCAATTCCACAACTTTACACTCCTCGCCATGAACCTGCTTTAGAAAGGCCTCTGTCTCAACCGCATCCTTAATGCCCCACAGCTCCTTTGCCGAACGAAAGGTGACGCTACCATTGCTTATTAAAACGTAAACGGGCTCACTAGCTTTTCCCTTTATGTAGAATCCATCGTACCCAGAGGCTTTAATGGCTGGCGCAAAATCGCCGCCACAATTGGCATCACCCCATGTTCCTGTTAGAGGGCTTTTCCCTGCAATCATCCAACGCCCATTAAAAACAGCGCGCCCATTGGTAAGCAATCCGCTGGTAATGGCCATTATGTTATCGGGATGCAAAGCGGGTAGCTTTGCTGCTTGGTTCTCGAAAATAATCTTGGACGCTAAGCCATATCCGCCCAAAAAATTCTGATAATCAGAATCAGGTATTACCTGTTCCACGGTAGTTTGTGTGGTTAAATCTATCCACAGGATTTTACCGTTATGTCCGTTCTTGCTCATCGTTTTGTAGTGTTTATTTAGGATAGGAACTAGTTTTAAATCTAACACTTAATCTATCCAAACTTTGCTAAAATTATCGGTCATGCTCACTAAGTGCCATCCATTATTGTTGAGTGAATCGAGCCACCCTTTTACTTCGGGTCCATGGTATGGAGGGTAAGCGTACTCCCTATCAGAATCGTCGTGGTTAAGCATTAAGCTCATGTTGGGGTACTTGTTTGTTGATGCTAGGTGAAACATCCCAAAGTCGCCAGTTGTATTGCCAAAGGCAAAAACGGGTGTTTTTCCAATGTAGGAGTAGATATTAAGCGCCTTATTGAATCCATCGTTTTTGGGTGGAAAAATTCCCTTTTTGAGTTCAAATGCAGTACCGCCCTTTGCATTAAAGTTTGGGTACATTGCCGTTCTAGTGCCAATAAGCCTATTTCGCTCTAATCCAATTACATCGGGACAAATACTCCATAGCAACCCTTGGCTTGAACCTGATACCACATAAATAGAGAACTTATTATCAGTAAGGTATTCAAGCAGCTCAAGCATTGGCTTGTAGAATAGCTTTGCCAGGGGTTTACCAAACTTGGGGTCGGTAGTGCTGTTAAGGTAGCTGTTGCTATACTCAACATAAACTTCGTTGTTGGTACCCTCAAAGGCCTTTAGCACCATTGAGTCAATTAGCGTTCCCCAATGGCTTAGCACAGTAGTATCGAACGGATTGGCTGCAAGCAACTTTGCATACTTGTACTCAGGGTACTGAAGTAAGGATGAGTCTTGCAACGATTTCTCATTCAACCCTGCAACAGCAACATACATCTCAAACCAAAGAGGGGTTTCGCAGGCAAGCGTACCATCAAGGTCAAAAACGGCAATGCGATCCTCAACGGGAATTAGCTGCGCATCAACCTCAACAAACTTTACAATGGATTTTCTAAGCTCATTATCGACCCACGAATCTAACGGAGGGGGTGTATTTTGCGTACACGATACTAGAGCAAGCATCGACAGAAAAATACAGTAAACCGATTTCATAGTACTTTAGTTTAGGGTGAAAAAAGGGGTGCAACAAGCGTGCACCCCAATTAATTGTTAATCCTTATTTACGGGTCTATTAACATAGTTCTCCATGTGCGAGAGTGGCAATGTTATAAAAGGAGCATTCCATCCGCCAACACGAACAACAATATCGGAGTACTTTAGAAGCTTATTGGCAACCTCCTTGTTTCCTGTTTCTGCAGCCTCCTTTGCAATATCATAAATCTCCTTGTAGGAATCGGAAGCAATGGTAACGGTTAGCATACCCCCTTTTTCATCTACAAAAAGCCTAAGAAGATCGGCTAGGTTCTCGTCCTCCTTAACGCAAACATCGGTAATAACTCCACCAGCAAACCTATCCAGGCCAAGGTTAACAAACGATGAAAGGAGCGATGAAACGGGCTTGTGCAGCGTACCCGTTGTAGGTGTAAAGTTGGGTGCAAGCGGAGCCCCCGAAGCCCTGCCCGCCGATGCGGCATTACCGGCACCCTGCCAGTTGTACTGCTCAAAGGTTCCAAGTCCGGCTGTAAACTTTAGCTCAAAGTCGGGAATTTCGTACTGCATGGACTTACCGTAGTACCCACTAATTGCGCGTAGCGCCCAAACGCTCTTATCCTCATCGCCCTCCTTATTAATAAACACCTTTTCGGCAAGTTGTTTTGATTTGGATACTGCGCTAAATATCTCATCGGCAAGGAATTTAGCAATAAGCCCCACCTCGTTGCTATTAACCCATTGCGGGCTATTGGTATTGATATCAACCTTAATATCGTTATATAGCTTCTGGGTTGCATCGTCGCCTCTATTTGGGGCAATGTAGTTATACTTAAAGGCATTAGCCACATCGGTAATGCTGTACTTCTTTTTATCGTAAACCCAAGTTTTTATGGCAGCAATGGTATTTACCATATCGGGAACACCGCCTACTATGGTGCCGCCAATATTATACTGGGCTCCACCCCACGATTTGTCCTTGCCACGCTCCAAGCAGGTGCCAAACAGCGCCGAAACCAGAGGGGTTGGCACAACAAACTCGGTGGTCATATAGTACAGGCACATGGCAAATGCCGACTGATCAACAAAAAACTGCAGCTGCGTTGATATAGCGCTCTTAAACTCCTCATAGGTAGAGGGAACACCAGTATCAATGCTAAGTTTTTGCCCACGGAGCAGCTCTGGATTTGGATTTAGCGCAGCACCCCTATTCATTGCGCATTCCAGAACGGTTAAGCCGTTAATCATTCCAAAAGTCCACTCGCTAACCCCGTTAAGAATGGGCTCCCAGCAACCATCAACACAGTAGTCGTTGGCCAAGCGCTGGTACTCGGCCAGCTTAGCCCTATCGGTTTCATCGGTAGCCAAAGCCTTATACATGGCGGGAATCATAACATCATCGTTAAGAATTGCAGGTAAATTTTTTGTTTCCTGAAGCGTACGTGCAACCTCATTAACTAATTTTTCAGGACTATGGCTATGCAACCTAACATATATACCCGGAGTGGAAAGGTTAACTCCTCTAAAAGCATCAAGAATAAGGTATGTACACTCGTTGGTAGCATCGTTACCATCGGGCGTTTTACCGCCAATAATAATATTCTGTAAAAAGTTGTTAAGCCCAGCTCTTTGGTCTAAATAGTAGGGATGAATTCCTAGAGCCGCATTGTAATCCATGTGATCCTGCTCTACAAGATACTCCGTGGTGAGGTTAAGGCGGCTTGCAGCTTTAATTATAAAGTTTTGGAATAGCTCAAGGGCAAACTTCTTGTTTGGCTCCTTCTCTAGGTATGGGTTTAGCACCTGATCTAGCCGCCCTAGCGACATAAAGTCCATTGTTGAGTGCAAACAGCAATGCATTAGCCAGATGCTGTGCATTGCCTCATAAAAAGTATCGGCAGGGTTCTCAGGAACCTTTTTACATATGCGGCTAATTTCCAACAGCTCGGCTTTTCGATTTGCATCGGTACACGCATCAGCCATATCCTTTGCCAGCTGGGAGAAGCGATGCGAGTAATCAATAACCGCATTGCACGATATAATTACTGATTTATAGAAAGCATCAACATCATAGGCATCCTTAATGCTCATTCTAAGCATTTTGGGGGCGAGCTTACTCTCGGCAAAATTTATTATTTCTCGCAGCCCACCCTTTAACAGCTTTTCGTAATTAATGGAGTTGTGCCCTAGAAGCGCCATCTCCGTTTTGTTGGTAACCGAGCCAATGCGTAGCTCATCGTTGGTTAGGTAGGTTGGAAACACCTTTCCCAAGCCATTGGAACCCATTGGGATATTACCTGCAAGTAAATCGCCATTGGCAATTTGGAAGCAATTGGTGTTGCCTGTCACACTGGTATCGCATAGCGCCTCAAGCATTGCCTTAATGGCGTACGCCCTACGCACCACAACGTGCTCATTGGAGTAGGTTTCACCAATGTTAGGAAGTTTTAGCTTATCAACCCACTCATTGGCTCTATTGGTTGACCCTTTTCGTTTTAGCTCCAATCGTAATTGGGCAATTCTTTCTGTTAGTACATTTTCCATTGTTTGTAATTTGCGCTGTTAATAATAAAGGCTATGTAAAAATTCTGTTTGCATTTTGAAAAGCAGTCTCCGACTGCTCCTTATTATATATAGCCAAGGGAGGTACCCCAAGGGCTCTATAGTAATGGTCGCTTTCGGGATTATGGGGTAATAGTTCTACTTTATCTATATAAAACTCTTGTGTTAATAATCTAACCTGATCCAAATACTCCTTATTATCAGTTATATTGGGAATAATGGGAATACGCGCAATTATGCTAGAACCACCAGCATGCCGAACTGTTTCAAGGAACCTACGTACCATCACCTCCATAGCAGGAACAACTCCTTTACTATGACCCTGCAGCAGCCTAAAGCCTACCAGCCAGTAATCTACGTAAGGAAGCAACGGCTCCACGTTTAAAGTATCCACAACACCAGATGTTTCAACGGCCACGTGGTACCCCTTGGCTTTACATAGCCTTGCCAGCTCTGCTAACGGCTTAGATTGAAGTAGCGGCTCCCCACCACTAAAGGTTATCCCCCCGTTATTTTTCAGGAGCTTAAGCTGCGGTTCTAGCTCGCTAAAAAGTTGGGTAACCTCAACCTCTTTTGTTGGCAAGCATAGCGCTCCCCCTTTGTGTACCGACGAAACAGGACAAGCATCAATACAACTGCCACACTTTACGCATAAGTCATGCGCAACCGAATGGATTCCATTAGCAAAATGGTGAACCCCATGCTTGCATACCGCAGCGCAACGCTCGCACTGCATGCACAAATTGGGAAAGAAGAGTAATGGAGAACTGGCCGGTTGAGAATGAGGGGAATGGCACCATGTACACGCCAAGTTACACCCTTGGAGAAACAGCACAACCCGCTTACCTGGCCCGTCGTGACTAGACGCCCACGAGATATTGAAGTACCTAATTAGATTCAATTTTCTATAGATTTATTGCATTCCGTAATCTTATATAAAGGTATCTAACCGATTAATGCCAATCAAGTTTTTTTTTGATGAATGTTCGTCAAAAAATCAATTTTACAAAAAAAACACACTACAGAATCACAACCACTTATTAGAGTGATAACTGACAAACTAAATCTATTTATGAAAGAGAAAATCCCCTCAGAGACTTAAAAACTTGCCTCCCAACCAATATGCACCCGTGCATTGCGGAGCTTATAGGTTTGGCCTAGTCCGTTACCCAGCGCGTAGCTCACCTTAAGAATACCCGAGCCTGCAACAAGGTTTAGCCCAAAGCCAACGCCGTTTACTGGTACATCGGAAAAATGGCTTTGCGAAACGGTTCTTAGCCGGGCCATATCGGCAAAAGCAAATACACCAATTACAGAAACAGGCCGATAGTGCACCTCGGCACTTGCCATTGCAATGGCCGATACGGGAATTGCTCCCTGATCGAAGCCACGAATGGAACCCTCGCCACCAACAAGGTAAAGCTCGTTTTGCTGAAAGCTCTCAGCATCGCCCTTTAGCAGCAGAAGCTGCTTGTAGCCTCCAGTCCCCTTTAACACCAGCCTTTCCTTAAATAGCGGCAAAAGAACCTCTAATCTTAGCTCTGGTTCAAATAGCGTGGTGCTGGTAGGTAACGGAAGGACATCTACCTTACGTGTACCCGCTTTTGCCGCAAGGTCAACCCAAAGGCCTCTGGTTGGAAGGGGGTTGCTGCCCCTGTTATCGAACTGGTAGTAGGCGCCATACAGAGTGGTAGTATAGCCATTTAGGGTTGATGTAACCTGCTTTTGCAGCACTATGGACTTACGCATATCTACCCCAACGGAGAGCTGGCTATACCCATTAATGTAGAAATTGGCTCTTAGCACAGGGTTTACATTCATATAGGTGCTATCGCGGCGGTAAAGGGAAAAACGCCCATCCAAACCAAACTGCCATCCCCTAATGTAGGGTAGCCGCACCGTTAGATCCAGCCGCTGCGCCCCTTCGCCCGGAGCCTGCCATAGCAAGCCCAGCGTTTCGCCCCGTGCAAGTAGGTTTACTAGTTTTAGGTTGATATCGCCCGTAAGCTGCAACTTATTCGTTTCTGGGTCAACATTAAACCCAGCAACTCCGCTAAACCGTGATGCCCTGCGCTTCTCTAAGTAGATGTAAACCCTTGCCTTGTGTGGTACAAACTCCACCTCGGGAGGGCGAATTACTGTGGCCCAGGGTAACGTTTTAAGTAATGGTTCTGCCTGCTGCACGCTTTGCTCTGAGTAAGCATATCCGTTCCTAATGCGTACAAATGCTGATAGGAACGAGGGCTTTACCCTAATATTTCCCTTTACAACTAGCGTATCGAAAGTGATGTATGGGCCTGTACTTGCATTTAGCTTTCCTGTAATACAGCTATTGCCCAAGGTTACACTATCGAACCAAACGCTGCCAAATGGGTAGCCGTTATTCTCCATATAGCTCAGAATCCGCTCTACACCTTGCGTTAAGCCCAGTGGGGAAACTACCCTACGGGATAAATAGCGCAATCCAGAACGGCTATTCCTACTAAGCGCCGCTGCGGTTGAACTAAGGCTTACCTGTCCCCACTTATACTTTCCATTTAATGCGCCATAAATAGCTATAGGCAGCTGTAGCCTAGCAGAATCTATGGTTACGCCCAAATATCCCTTAGCAAAAAGTTGGGGTAAACAGTGCGCTACAATAAGCGAGTCGGCTTGCAACGAGTTGGCTAATAATGCGCGGGGCGCACTTAATCGCATGGGCTTAGGGGCATCCTTGGCAATAAAGTGCACCTGCTGCCCTAGCGCATTTAGCGCTAAAAAACATAGCGCTAAGGCTGTAGTAACCCATTTTTTGCTGGCAGGTAGCATCTGTTTTTTTAGAATGATTAGCGTAGCTAAAGATTACGAATAAACGCCATATCTACAAAAAAAGTACGGAGCGGCGTAAATGCGCTGCTCCGTACAGTATATTGAGTTTCTTAATGAGCTTAAAACAATGCTCATAGCAGCAATTATTGGGCTGGCTATAAGCTCTCAATTAGGATTCTATACCTACTCGTTATTCATAAACCCCTGCTGTTCCAATACTTCGAGAAGAACTTTAGAGAAGGCAACATTATCCTTTTTGGTGTAACGGTTATCGGTAAAAATCTGCGCAAGCGTCTCCTTTTTATTCTCCTCAATAAGCTTTTGCGTTAACGGAAGCGCCTCCTTTGCTGCGTAAATCCTGTCGATATCGCCATCGGAGTAGTCCTGATACACCTCGCGATGCACAATTCCAGCAAGGGGAAGCCTATCGGTTAGCTCTGGGTGCTCATCAGGATGTCCTAGGATTACAGTAGTAACAGGAACTACGCCCTTGGGTAGCTTTAGTATGTTGATAATTTTGTTGGCAGTATAAGTGGTTGTGCCTAGGTAACAAATACCTAAGCCCTTATCCTCGGCGGCAATGCACACATTTTGGGCGACAAGTAGCGCATCTATAGATGCGGTAAAAAACGAGAGAAAGTTATCGTAGCCGGGCTCAGCATTACGAAGCGTACACCACTTGTTAAAGCGGTTAAAATCGGCGCAAAAGGTAAGTACCACAGGGGCCTGTTTTACCATTGGCTGATTAAAATGGCAAGGTGC
The DNA here is from genome assembly GCA_016931855.1 of Bacteroidales bacterium. Classification (GTDB taxonomy): domain Bacteria; phylum Bacteroidota; class Bacteroidia; order Bacteroidales; family Tenuifilaceae; genus UBA5206. The sequence continues at coordinate 100,104 of JAFGDZ010000077.1, read as the reverse complement.
TAGCTGCTCCTTTATTTGCTGATCGGTTGTAACAACAATACTGTAAACCTGCATGTTACCCGTAGTGGAAGCGCGTGTTCCCGCCAAAAGGATTTCGTTTAGTAGTGATTCCTCAATTGGGGTTGACTTGTACTTACGAATAGAGCGATGATTCATTATAGCTTTCATGCTGACGATATTTAGTGTGTTTGTTTGCTTTACGGGTTACTCCCACTCAATTTTTAAGCGGACAACCAATTAGCAAAGAAAAATCATTTTTATAACCAACACTATATCAGCGGGGTGTTATTGAACATGAAAAAAAATGCTTATAAAGGGGTACCTGTTTCTAGGGGCTTACGAGTTGGAAACAGCGAGTTTTTTTTGAATCAGGAGCTAACAAAATGGCTATTAGGATTAATTCGTTTATCACCCCTAACGGTTTTAGATTACGCTGCGCCAATAAAATACAAAACCCAGCAAAATGCTGGGCTCTGTATTTTATAAATTTCGTTCTACTTTACTTGTAAATCTTTCTCTATTAGGTAGGTATTCCTATCGGCAGAGGAGCGCGAAACCAGCTCCCCCAAGAACCCAGCAAGAAACAGCTGCATTCCCATTAGCGCCATTACTAGCGCAATGTAAAACAGGGGCTGATCTGTTACCTCCCTAAATTTTAGGTGATTGGCCAAAGCGTAGATTTTTGAACCAACTAGCCATACTGCAATGGAACCTCCCGCTACTATCATAAGCGTACCCAAAGCGCCAAAGAAGTGCATGGGCTTCTTACCAAACTTCGATACAAAAAGTACGGTCATTAGGTCGAGAAAGCCCTTAATAAAGCGCTCCCAACCAAACTTAGACACTCCGTACTTGCGCTCCTGATGCTGAACCACCTTCTCGCCAATGCGCTTAAATCCGGCCTGTTTAGCAATAACAGGAATGTACCTATGCATTTCGCCGTACACCTCTATGCTCTTGGTTACCTCGCAACGATAGGCCTTTAGACCGCAGTTAAAGTCGTGTAGCTTAATTCCAGTAAAGAACCTTACCGTTCTGTTATACAGCTTACTTGGCAGCCGCTTTGAAAGAGGGTCGTAACGCTTACGCTTCCAACCAGAAACAAGGTCGAACTTTTCCTGGGTAATCATTCGGTAAAGCTCAGGAATCTCGTCGGGGCTATCCTGTAGGTCGGCATCCATAGTAATAACCACATTGCCTTGCGTTACCTGAAAAGCGGAGTGTAATGCTGCCGATTTGCCGTAGTTGCGCCTAAACTTAAGCCCATGTATAAACGGGCGCGTTGCAGCCAACGACTCCACAACCCTCCAGCTGCTGTCGTTGCTACCATCATCAACCATTATCACCTCAAAGGAGTAATGGTTATCGGCCATCACCCGTTCAATCCACGCTATAAGCTCGGGGAGCGACTCCTCCTCGTTATACAAAGGAACAACTACTGATATATCCATTGGTTTAACTATTCTTCAGTTGTTTCGGTACTGCCAGTAAACATGGGCTCATTCTTCTTAATAAAAATTGAGGTGATAAGCGAGAAAAGGGTACCCCAAAAAACAAATCCAATTACAGAAGTAAACATCAGCATTAGAGGGCTTGTAAATCCTTTAGCAACCTCAAGGGTTGATTCAACCTGATCGTCGCTCATACCCATTTCAATATAGGCCTCTTCCATTACTTCATATATCTTTTCCATATAACCTGGATCGATAACTGCTGTAAGAAGATAATAATAAACACCATAAATAACTGATGCAAACAGCGCAACTAGAACGCCAGTTCCAAGCGCCCTACCATAACTAATAAAGCCGCCAAGTTCATCGTCTCGAAACTTCTTTTGTCCGTAGAAAACGCCACCAATTATAATTACGTAGTTAAGAATACCCACCCATGTTGGAGGCTTATATATTCCAAGAATATACAATACAACATTGAATACAATTAGCGCCAAACCTAGGATAAGTCCCGATGTCATAGCACTTTTAACAAGGCTGTTTGATTTTGGTTCCATAATAATTGCGTTAGGTTAATATTTGAGGGTAACAAAGATATGAGAAAATAGGAAAAAAGTTCCCGAAATGTTTGCACTCTTTTCATTTGTTACTACTTTTGCAGTGGGTAAGTCTTGTACGACCAGCTCCTACAGAATCCCCCCAGGACCGGAAGGTAGCAAGGGTATGTGGTTGTAGCGGTGCGATACAAGTAGCTTACCCACTTTTTTTAAGCATACTCCAGATTTAATATACAGAAAAAGAGCCGTTAGCATTTGCCTACGGCTCTTTTTCTATTTTGCGCATTTCGTTAATTACCAGTGCATTGCAATATCACCCTTCGTTTTCTGTTGCCAATATTTCAATCTGTTTATAAATTCCCTGCACATCATCGGGATGAAACCACACAATTTGCGGATCGCGAGCCCACCATGTTAGCTGGCGCTTGGCATACCGGCGGGAGTTGCGCTTAATAAGCTCAATGGCAGCTTGGAGGCTAATGGTTCCATCAAAGTAATCGAATAGCTCACGGTACCCCACCGTGTTTAGCGAGTTTAGGTTGCGCAAGTGGAGCAACGAGCGGGCCTCCTCAACCAAACCATCGGCAACCATCATATCCACACGCATATTTATACGCTGGTAAAGCTCTTCGCGCGGACGAGTGAGCCCAATTTTTATAATAGTAAATGGTCGAGCCTTTTGCTGGCGGGTTAAGAAGGAGCTGTATGGTTTCCCTGTTTGTAGGGTAACCTCAAGCCCTTTAAGAATGCGTTGAGGGTTCTTTAAATCTACCTGATTATAGTAAACAGGATCGAGCATTTTAAGCTGCATCCTAATGCTATCTAGTCCTTCGCGCTCAAGCCGCTGGGTTAGCTCCTCCCTAAGCGCTAGGTCGGGAGCAGGAAAATCATCAATACCTTTACAAACAGCATCAATGTATAGCATTGAGCCTCCTGTAAGTATGGCGTAATTTGTTTGGGGAAACACCTCCGATTCCAGTAAGGTAAGCGCATCAGTCTCATAAGAGCCACAGCTATACTCTTCTGTAGCAGATTTGTGCCCAACAAAGTAGTGCTTGGCCTGGGCCAGCTGCGCAGGAGTTGGCGCTGCGGTGCCAATCTGCATCTGACGAAAGAACTGCCTTGAATCTGCTGAAATTATGGGTGCCCCAAACCGCTTTGAGAGGCTAAGGCTTAAATCCGTTTTGCCCACTCCTGTTGGCCCCAGAAGTACAATTAAACACTTTGCCACAAGTAACAATGTATGATTTTGCGCAAAGGTAGCTTATTCGTACCGAAGTGCCTCTATGGGATCTAAACGCGATGCCTTAACCGCAGGAATATACCCAGAGGCCAAGCCAACCACAAAGCAAACAAACAGGCCAAAGAACATCCACCCCCAAGGCACATAAAATGGGCTACTGGTAATTAGCGATACAATATTCCCCATAAGTACACCAAGCACAACGCCCAAGGCTCCGCCAAACTGGCAAATTACAATGGCCTCGAAAAGAAACTGCTGCTTAATAAGCGATGCCTTTGCGCCTATTGCCTTGCGGGTTCCTATTTCACGGGTGCGCTCGGCCACGGCAACAAGCATAATGTTCATTAAACCAACGGCGGCACCCAGTAGGGTAATAATACCAATAATAGTAGCGGCAATGGTAACGTACTTAAGGTTATCAATAAGCATTTCGGCAAGGCTATCGCTTCGCTCAATGTTAAAGTCGGACTCATCGGTAGCGCTAAGTCGGCGCACAATACGGAAAACACCCTCGGCCTCGGTTGTTGCATGGTCCAGCAGCTTTGGGTCATTTGGCTTAACGTGGATATTATAGTTCATGTTAGGGCGAGCAAAGTAAACCGTAACGTTTGACACGGGAATGTAAACCGATCTATCGGTACCTCCACCAAACCCAGAACCCTTGCTCTTTAAAACACCTATTACCTTATACTTACCGCCACCAACACTTATATGCTTATCTATAGGGTCAACGTTTTTTCCAAATAGCTTTTTAACCAAATCCTCACCAATAAGCGCTACGGCACGACCAGCCTCAATCTCGGTATTTGAGAATAGGCGCCCCTTTTCAACCTCCTCGCCAGCTGTGGTTAAGTAGTTCTCGTCAACGCCATAAACGGTAATATTGGGGTTGGTTTTATTAGATTGATACTTAGCCGTTGCCCCTCCCGTAGCGTAAATCCATACCGATACTGTTGCCGGAAAATCAAAGCTCTCCTTAAAATCCTGCGCCTGCTGAAACGATATTTGGCTGTGATTTTTGGTACGGTAACGCTTTCCGGGCATATTAACACGCATCCCTCTACTGGTAATGGTAAAGGTGTTGGCTCCCATCATTGAGAAAGAGCTGTTGATGCTACTCTTTATGGAATCGATTGCTGTTAAAATCCCAATTAACGCCATTATTCCCACAGCGATAATAAGAATTGTGAGAATTGTACGTAACGGATTAGAGCGAATTGCATTTACCGAAATCTTGAAATTCTCGCGGAGTAGCGCACCATACTTCATATCCATGCTATTTAACTGATTCCAAAGTTAACAGAATCTTTTATTTGCAAACATAGTAGCTACATTGTGGGCATTTTTTTAACAGCATTTAACGTGGAGAAAACGTGAGGCGTGAAACGTTAAAGGTTAAAGAGCTTGTCTCCTCGCCTGAGGTCTGCTTGTCTCGGCTATAACGAGAAGGCAAGCTGCCCTTAGACGAGATTAAAAGATAAAGATATTAGACATTAGATTATAGACACTAAACAATTAGTCTCGGCCTTAGACGTAACCAAACACTAAACACCGAACACTATTTTCCTACCTTTGCGCTAAATTACATGTAAATGCAACTCTCGGAACGAATTGACGCTCTAGTAAAACTAGGAACCTGTATGGTTGATGCTGCTAATGGCAATGGAAACAGCGCTATAGTAGCAGCAATTAGCTCTGCACAACAGCAAAATCCTTGGTTCGATACTAATAGTGTTACCCATGCGCTAAAGTCTATTGGGGCAGAGTGGCTTAACCTTTATGTGCTAAACAAATGGATTAGCACATACCCTCAGGGCTACTTTAACCCCATATCCCCCAAAAAAATTGGAGTGGTTATGGCGGGGAATATCCCGCTGGTAGGGTTTCAGGATTTGCTATGTGTAATAGCAACGGGAAATAGGTTTGTAGGTAAAAACTCATCAAAAGACGGGGGAATACTGCAGGCAGTAACTAGCACGCTAGTTAAAATTGAGCCTCGCTTTGCAGAGCAGATTACCTATACCGAGAACCTACAAGGCCACTTCGATTACATTATTGCCACAGGAAGCAATAATACCGCGCGTTACTTCGAGTACCACTACAAAAATATCCCCTCAATAATTAGGCACAACCGCAATAGCATTGCCGTACTTACTGGTACCGAAACGAACGAAGAGCTAATGGCGCTGGCTAAAGATATTTTTACCTACTTTGGATTGGGATGCAGAAACGTATCGCTACTTATGGCTCCCAAGGGGTACAACGTTAATGGACTACTAAGGTGTTTTGCTCCATGGGATTACGTAGGAAACAACACAAAGTACAGTAACAACTACCGCTACAACAAAGCCCTACTCAAAATAAACGGCAAAAACTTTACCGATAACGGCTTTTTGCTAGCAAAGGAGGATTTTGCCATTAGCTCACCCGTTGCGGTAATAAACTACTGGCACTACAATAGCATGGATGAGGTTAATGAGTTTATTGCGCTAAACAGTAGCAGCATTCAGTGCGTGGTTGCCAATTCTAGCACCCTAAAAAATGCCGTTCCCTTTGGATGTGCGCAAAGCCCTACCCTAATGGATTATCCTGATAATATTGACATTATTGATTTTATTAACCGGTAGCCACCCAATTACCCCCCAAGGAAAAAATACACACTTATTGCCAAGCAGCCTATAAATGCGAAAAAAGTAAAAAAGAACACTATTTTGTGCAAAGATTCTTTTCTGGTATAAATGCAAACCGTAATTTGCAGTCGATTTAGCGAACCAAACCTACGGATGCTAATTGTTAAATATCAGCAAATTAGAAAACAAGCATACATTCACTTATTATGATATACAAGTTCAGAATGATTACAGGGGACGAAAAAGCGTTCCTTAGAGATTACGAGATTAAGGCAAGCAACACGTTTCAGGATTTCCACGAGGCCATTCAGGAGGATCTTGGGTACGATCCATCGCAGCTGGCATCGTTCTTCTTAACCGATGAGCAGTGGAATAAAGGGCTTGAACTTACCCTTATTGATATGCAGAACGATGGAGGGCCAGCAGCAATTCCCATGGATTCCATTATGCTTCAGGATTTGCTAAAGGATAGAAAGGATAGGCTTTTGTACGTTTACGATATTTTTGCCGAAAAGGCATTCTTTATTGAGCTGCTCGACATACTTGACGAGAAAGCGGGACGAGAGTACCCATACTGCTCGGCATCAGTTGGTGAGGCTCCCGAGCAATCATCCTTTGACGATATGGGACTAACCGACCTAGACTCGCTTGAAGGGGAGGGTGAGGATGAGATAGACGAGCTGTTTGACGATATAGACGGGTTTGATGCAGAGGAATTTGGCTTTGACGAATCGTACGAAGAGTAACCCCGCTAACCAAAACGCATAAAAAAACGTGAGGCACAAAACCTCACGTTTTTTTATGCGTGTATAGTACTCTAAAAAAGTTTCTGAACCAAGTCAACAACGCGGCAAGAGTAACCCCACTCGTTATCGTACCAAGAAAGAACCTTAACCATGTTGCCCATTACCATTGTGCTATCAGCATCAAAAATTGAGCTGTGAGTGTTATGGATTACGTCAACCGAAACAATTGGATCCTCACAGTACTCAAGAACACCCTTCATTGGGCCTTCGGCAGCAAGCTTCATGGCAGCGTTAACCTCTTCTTTGGTTACCTCTTTCTTAAGTAGCACAACAAAGTCAACCAATGAGCCGGTTGGTGTTGGTACTCTAACAGCAAGACCGTCAAGCTTACCCTTAAGTTCAGGAATTACCTTACCTACAGCCTTAGCCGCACCAGTAGTGGTAGGGATTTGGGAAACTGCTGCAGAACGAGCACGGCGAAGATCACTGTGAGGAGCATCAAGAATGCGCTGATCGTTGGTGTACGAGTGGATAGTGCTCATAAATCCACGCTCAACACCAAATGCGTCATTTAGCACCTTAACTACAGGAGCAAGGCAGTTGGTGGTACACGATGCGTTAGAAACGCACTTGTCCTCTGGCTTAAGGTCGTTATCGTTAACCCCAAGAACAATCATGCGGTCAATCTCATCCTTTGCAGGAACGGTAAGAATAACCTTTTTTGCGCCATTCTTAAGATGATCGCCATATCCGCCCTTTTCGCTCTCGCGCTTGGTGAATATTCCAGTTGATTCTACAACCACATCAGGGCTCTCCACCCACTTAATGGCAAGTGGCGATTTCTCCGCATGAACCCTATACTTTTTACCATTAACAATAATTCCTTCGGCATCAAAGCTAACCTCGCCATTAAAACGACCCTGAGTAGAGTCGTACTTTAGTAAATGTGCAAGGGTTTTAGTATCGGTTAAGTCGTTAATTCCAATAATCTCAATTTCTGGACGTTCCAGAGCAATCTTAAACACATTTCGGCCTATCCTACCGAATCCGTTAATAGCTACTTTAATCTTTGCCATAACTTGTCTGTTTATTATTATTTAGTCATTTATCAAAGCCAAAATTACGAAAATTTAAAAACATGCTACATAGCATTGTTCACTAACTAACAATTTTCTATGCAATCGGTTGAAAAAGGGAGTGACAGTGAAACGTGAAAGGTTAAAAAGCTTGTCTCGCCCTTAGGCGAGATTAAAAGTTAAAGGATTAAGATTAGATATTAGACGCTAGATGTTAGACAACGAAAGGGCTATACACTAACACTAAACACAAAAAACTAAACACTCCTCTCCTAGCCTACACAATCTGCTTCAAATCATCGGGGGTGTTTATATTGCTAAGGCTTTGCAATACTTCTGGCGTACTAGGAAAACTAAAATAACGTGTGTTGCACTGGCTAAATATTGTGCGTATGGATTTTGGGCCATCTCCTTGTAGCGTTTGCTCAATAGGCAGCTTAACCTTTGTACTGTAGATTGCGAATAGGGGTTCGATGTTATTGTTAACCTTTGGAACTAGAATATCGGGAGGATTGGATGTAAACTCCTCGCAAAGCGATTTGGCCATATGGGCGCTAGCAAAGGGCATATCGCACGAAACGGCAAATATAGAACTGCCCTTACAGCTGCTCAATGCAGTATGTATTCCTCCTAACGGGCCTGAGGTTGGAATGATATCGGGGTAAACGTTAAAGCCTAATTCCTCAAAATCGGCTGGGGTGTTAGATATTACTATAGTCTCACCAAACAAGCCCCATAGGTTACCAATTATATGCTCAATAAAGGTTTTCCCGTGTAGCTGAAGCAATGCCTTGTTTGCACCGCCCATGCGCTGGGCTTTTCCGCCAGCCATTACTGCAAGGGTTATGTTTGGGTATGGAGGCATGTTTTTTTGTTGTGTTTCGTGTATAGTATTTAGTTTTTGGTTACAAGTTACTGGTTACTGATTACCTTGAAATAATATTGTTGGTTTCAGTGTTTGGAACTTTGAATCTTGAACCTTTAACCTTAATCATTTCTAATACACCAGCACTCCCTTCCCTTCGCGAACAATCTCTGGCTCGGAGCCAGTGCAGTCAACAATGGTTGAAGCAACATTGTCGCTGTAACCGCCATCAATAACCAGATCAACAATATCCTGATAGCGCTCGTGGATAAGCTCTGGATCGGTGGTGTACTCCACAATGCCATCCTCATCCTTTATTGATGTGGTAAGAATTGGGTTACCAAGCATGGTTACAATCTCAATGGGGATGCTATTATTGGGAACGCGGATACCCACCGTTTTGCGCTTAGTGATAAAGTAATCGGGAACCTTATTGTAACCGGGCAGAATGAATGTGAATGGGCCTGGGAGGTTCTTCTTCATCAGCTTAAAGGTGGGGTTATCAACTTTTGCGAACTCAGCAATATTGCTCAAATCGGCGCAAACAAAGGAGAACGATGCATCCTTGGGTCTAATCCCTTTAATCTTGATAATCCGCTCCACGGCACGGGTGTTGGTAATATCGCAGCCCAAACCGTAAACCGTATCGGTAGGGTAAATAATCACCCCGCCCTTACGTAGCACTTCAACAACCTTCTCTACCTCGCGGGGATTGGGATTTTCTGGGTACAACTTAATAAGCATGGCATGTAGGTTTAATGAAACGGGTTATCAAAATCGGTAAAAAAGAAGAGGTGCCGAGGGCTATATCGTTCACATTCCGATAACCTCCGACACCTCAAAAAAACTTCAACCTATTCCGAAATGGAACTATCCGTTTACCTTCTTGTAATCCTCTAGGAACTTAGCCAATCCGCTATCGGTAAGAGGGTGGTTAAGTAGGCCAACAATTGCGCTAAGTGGGCAGGTTGCTACATCGGCACCAACTTCTAGGCACTGAACAATGTGCATAGTGTGGCGGATTGATGCTGCAAGAACCTTAGTCTCGTACTCGTAGTAGTTGTAAACATCTACAATCTGACGGATTAGCTCAATACCATCGGTTGAGATATCGTCAAGCCTACCAACAAAGGGAGAAACATAGGTTGCACCAGCTTTAGCTGCAAGAAGTGCTTGTCCTACAGAAAACACTAGGGTGCAGTTGGTACGAATTTTATTGTCGGAAAAATACTTAATCGCTTTAATACCCTCCTTTGTGCAAGGAACCTTTACAACAATTTGTGGGTGAAGCGCTGCAAGCTCTTTGCCCTCACGAATCATTCCCTCGTACTCGGTAGAAATAACCTCTGCGCTCACGTCGCCCTTAACAATGTTGCAAATATCAACGTAGTGCTGCTTGATGTTTGCCTCACCCTTAATCCCCTCCTTAGCCATTAGCGAAGGGTTGGTGGTAACGCCATCAAGAACGCCTAGGTCATTGGCCTCTTTAATTTGCTCAAGGTTTGCTGTGTCGATAAAGAACTTCATTTTTTTGCTTTTTGATATGTTCGAAAATGCGATAATTGCTATAGTAGTGGCGATTACCTCCATGCGCTTACGCGCACAGCACATCTCACTAAATACCTGACAAAGATAGAATTCAATTTTAAGATGAGGTGCGTTTTAGGCAAATTTGTTTGAGAGCATCGCCAATAGGCATAAAAAAAGCGTAGCACAAGCTACGCTTTGTATTGTAATACCCAAGTAAGGGTAAAACGCATGCAACAAGAGCCCTTAAGCGTCGTGTTGGTTATCGTCATCCTCATCGGGCGAACCAATGGCATCCTCTTGTGCTGGTGGCTCCGAGGTGATGTTGCCAAACTTATCGACATAAGCAATCATATCCTCTAAATTTCCGCTCGAAGGATTCTCCTTGCGTTCCTCTTTCTTCTTTTGCTTCTCAATGCGCTTTTTGGCGCGCAAATCGGCTTTTTGCTTCTTAATATAGCGATTGTTTGGTCCTGCCATGGCTGAATGTATTTAGTTAATAAACGTATAGGCTTTGCCCATTGCGCCCGCTCGTCCTGTACGGCCAATGCGGTGTATATAGCTATCCAAATCTTTTGGTTGCTGATAGTTAATAACGTGCGATACGTTAGAGATATCCAAGCCACGAGCCGCAACATCGGTTGCAACCAGAACCTGAATTCTCTTCTTTTTAAAAGAATCAAGCGCCTTGATTCGGTAGTTCTGCGATTTGTCGCCGTGAATCTCGTCGGCTTTTATACCAGCACGCTTTAAGTCCTTACAAATACGGCTAACCCAACGCTTGGTTTCGGCAAATACAAGCACTTTCTCAAAGCTCTCATCGCGCACCATGTTAAGTAGCACATCCATTTTAGACTCTCCGTCCTTTACCCGTACGATATCCTGGTCAACGGTGTCGGCACTTAAGCTACCAGAGTGAACGCGAACCTCGAATGGGTTTTCCAAAATGCTGTTAATAAACTGTCGCTGCCCCTTCTCCTCGGTTGCAGAGAATAGTATGGTTTGCTCGCGGTTTACCATACCCTCTACAATGCGCTCAATCTCGTGCATAAAGCCCATATCAAGTAGCCTATCGAACTCATCGAGAACTAGAGTGGTAAACTTGTTTAGGTTTAGCGCACGCTGGCGAACCATATCGGCTAAACGACCTGGAGTGCCAATAATAACATGACTTGGACGCTTTAGCGTTTGTAAATCGCGATAAACACTAGTACCCCCAATTAGGCATGCGCTAGATAGGTTAACACCTCTTGTAATGCTCTTAAACTCGCTATCTATTTGCATGGCCAACTCGCGGGTTGGCGACACAATTAGTATCTGAAACATAGGCTTTTGCTCCAAAAGGTTGTGAACAAGCGGAATTAAAAATGCGCCCGTTTTACCTGTACCTGTTTGCGCTAAGCCTAGCACGTTGCGGCCATCAAGAATGGCATCAATGGTTTTATCCTGAATTTCGGTTGGGGTTGCGTACCCCTTCGATTGGAGGTTCTTAATAATTAAAGAATCTACGGGTAACTCGCTAATTGTGCGAGTTGAGGCGTACTTTACAACAGTGGCTTCAACAGCCTTCTTTACAAAAGTATTTGGGTTGAGTAGCTTACCCGGACCTTTTTTGTTGTTTGAATTATTCCTACGATTTGGACTCGATTGTCCATAAGAACGTTGACCTCTTAAGCGAGGTGAACTAATGTTTCCCATTTATATATAATTGGTTAATGCCGCTGAAATAAACATTAACCGCGCATCTGTTCAAAGGGATAATGTTTCGTTGGCTAAAAAAAATCAGCGTAAACTAGTGAAGGTAGTTGAATGTCGGCAGGAAGGGTTGCCCCAGAAGCGATAAACTAACTATAACAGATCTAACTCATGCTAAATATCGGTGCAAAGGAAGGTATAATAATTGACATATCCTAATATGGCGCTCTACCCAAAGCAATTTGAGCCTTACACATGAGCCGAGAATATGCTGTGCAGCCTGTGGCTTAGCCTTTATATAGAAATATTATATCTCAACTTTTGTCGCAAAAGATATTTTAAGAGTATCTTTGCCACATGAAAAAAATGGCAAAAATAGTTTGCTTGATTTTTTCCATAGGGCTGTACAGTTTAATAGTTACGTTTAGTAGTAGCACTAACGTTTATCAGACTGAAGCCTATGGAAAAAACACCCCATCCGAGGAGATGCTGTACATATCGGGTGCAAGCAATCTTTTTTCCAATGCTATTCAGCCAGAGTTAGCAATAAAGTGGGGCGGCTCGGCGCACTCCATATCGTTAAAAGTTAGCCCCTCAATCACCATTGCATGTGCTAGGATTGTTGAGCTACAGCTGGCAACTGCTATTACTCAGTATCGCTTTTACTCTACGAGTATAACCAATAGGCTTAGTCCACCCAGCATCATTTTTCCGTTCAACTACTTCTGGTAATTTTTACATCCAAATTCCTTAACCTTTTTGTAAAGGCACAATGTACTGCTATTGATGCAATAAATGCATCAACAGCCGTTACACTCATCATTTTACTGCCCGTACCATTGCATATACGAATGGTGTTGGCATAATAACATTAACTATTTTTATCATGGATTTTGGAACCGTAATTATTGGAGTAGCAACGTTATTGCTATTCTTTGTCCCCTTTATAGTAGTTGATTGGAACAAGAAGAGGAACGAAAATCGCTTTATAGCCAAACTGCTCAGCCTTGCCACAAACAGTGCATGTAGCATAAGTAGCTACGAGCGATGGAACGTGTCGGCCATAGGGATTGATATAAATACGCACATGCTTTTCTTTATAAGCAAAGCAAACAACCAAGAGGTTAGCATTACAGTAAACCTTAACGATGCGTCGCATTGCTATGTTAGGAACAGCGGTAGAACTGTTAAAACTAAGGGCAATAGCATAAAGATAACCGATAGCATATCGCTTGCTATTGTACCGATAGAGAAAGGTAAACAGGATGTTTTACTGCCTATATATAATATTGATTACGATAGCCCTACACTTAATGGAGAATTACAAGTAGCGGAAAAATGGGAGGCAATTGCCAACGAGAGCATTCGAAAAGCACAACAAAAACCAAACTAGCATTTTGCAACGAACGTGCAGAATACTACAGTGGTAACCAGACAGAAAAATTCCACGTTATCAACTGTATATCTGCATAATATAGCCATCGTTATGCATCTACATATAAGCCCTTCCTACTTAGGAAGGGCTTTTGCGTTAAAACGTAGCAATGTGGAATTATAAATAAAGACACAGATGTTGACAATTGTACCAATAATTGGTAACTTTACAAAAAATAAAAAACTATGAACAGGAACACCTCAATATCAATAGGAAGTTATTTTGACAATTTTATCAAAGAAAAGATTTCCGAAGGGCGTTATAAAAATGCCAGCGAAGTAATACGAGCAGGACTAAGACTTCTTGAGGAAGAAGAAAATAAGGTTATTGCTCTTAGAGAAGCTATTCAAAAAGGGTTAGAAAGTGGAATCGCTCATGACTTTAACCCTGAAACCCACTTAGAAAAGATGAAAGCAAATAGAAACGTGAATGGCTAAATTTAGGTTAACAAATAAAGCGGTTTATGATTTAACTCAGATTTGGAATTACACCGTTGATAAGTGGTCTGAGAAACAAGCGGACAAGTACTATCTTATGCTAATAGATAATTGCAATGAAGTTGCATGTAATCCAGAATTGGGTAAAAATTATTTAGGGGTTACAGAAAACTTATTAGGATTTAAAACTGGAAGGCATATAATATTTTATAGAATTATAGAGAAGGATGAAGTTGAAATAATTAGAATTCTTCACGAACAAACGGATTTAAAGAATAGAATAATTGAAAAATAATCCCATATAACAAGAGGTTTAGCCTAACAACGCTTGAATACAATAGCCTTTAAACCGCAATATACCTAACCGTTGTGGCCTTAAACGAAACCCACACAACAGTACCTGTTGTTAGCATTAGCTTGGCCAAGGATTCCTCTGTAATAAGCGCCGCCACATGCAGCCCTAAAACATCAACAACAACCTCGTAACCAAATCGTTGCTTAAACACATCTATAACCTTACCGCTAAAGGTATTCTGCTGGCTGCTCTCCTGCTTTTGAACCGATATCGATACGGTATTCTCCGGAATGCATATATACCCTTGCAGCGTGGCATCATCGGAGTAAAAGGAGATGCTAAGTGAGTTTGATAGGGTTGCCACCCTTAGGTTCCCATTGCTAAGCGGGCTGGCGGTTACAGGATAAAAGTTCCGAATGCCGCTAAATTTGGCAACAAAATCGGACGTTGGGTTCTGAAACACCTCCTGAATGGTTCCCTGCTGCGCAATTCTACCATCGGCCATTACGGCCACCTTTGAACCTAGCGATATGGCCTCCTCGTAATCGTGGGTAACATGTAGAATGGTTTGCCCTTCCCTATTAAGGTTACGGAGCAGCGCACGCAGCTCGGCACGCAGCTCCACATCAACAGCAGCAAGGGGTTCATCTAGTAATAGGATACGTGGCTCAAGAGCCAGCGTTCGGGCTAAGGCTACGCGCTGCGCTTCGCCACCCGATAGGGTGCTTGGGCTGCGCTTTAGCAAATGCGTTACTTGTAGCTTCTGCGCCAAAGAGCCAACCCTTCGGCTTAGCTCATCGCCCTTAACTCCCTTGCGCTTTAGAGGGAACGCAATATTCTGAAACACGGTTAGATGAGGGAATAGCGCCAAATCCTGAAACACCAGTCCTACCCCACGGCTACTAATGGCCTTGGAGGTTATATCAACATCATCAAGATAAACTGAGCCGGAAACAGGGGCAATTAGCCCTGCAATTATCTCCAGAACAACAGATTTTCCTGCACCCGATGGGCCAAGCAGCATGAAGTAATCGCCCTGCTCTACGGAGAAGGAAACACCAGATAAGGAGAACTCCTTATACGATTTGCAGATAGCATCCACCCTAAGCATCCTTTACCTCCCTTTTTGCAATTAACCTTATTACTACAAATACCGCTAAGCAAACACCAATAAATATAACCGATACGGGGCGGGCATACTTTAGTCCAAAGGCGCCAAATCGTTCAAATATAAGCACAGGGGTAATCATAGGATGATAGGCCACAATTACCACTGCGCCAAACTCGCTCATGCCGCGAGCAAACATCATAACTAGTCCCGATAGTATTGCTTTCCATGCCAACGGTAGCGAAATGGTAAAGAACACCCTCGCAGGCGATGCACCCAGATTTAGGGCGGCCTTTTCCAATCGCTCGGGAACCGCCGCAAAGCCCTCACGCGCAGCGTTAATAAGGAACGGCAAGCTAACAAAGGCCATGGCAAGCGCTATGGCTGCTGGCGTTCCCACTAGTGAAACGCCAAATAGCGATGCCGTTTTTCCCATCACGCTATCGCGAGCAATAAAGCCTAGAATGGCAATACCTGCTGCGGAGTGGGGTATTACCACGGGCAAATCTATAATACCCAACACCAAACGCTTCCCCCTAAAGGAGTGCCTAGCCAAAAGGTACGCCAAAGGTATCGCCGCAACAGCAAAAAAAAGTGTTGCCGCCATCGACACCCAAAGGGTGAGCCATATGCTACCTGTTACCTCTGGTTCCTTTGCTGTTGAAACCAGCGCGGATAGCGGTGTGGCAAGCACCATTCCAACAATTGGTGCTACCACAAATAGTAGCACCAATCCGCCAAGTAAGCTGGCAATAATATTGAATGTTGATAGGGGTTTCAAGGTTTGAGATTCAAGATTTGAGATTCAAGGTTTGAGATTCAAGGTTTGAGATTCAAGGTTTGAGATTCAAGATTTGAGATTCAAGATTTGAGATTCAAGATTTGAGATTCAAGATTTGAGATTCAAGGTTTGAGATTCAAGGTTTGAGATTCAAGATTCAAGATTCAAGGTTTAATATTTGAGATTCAAGATTTGAGGTTTGAGATTTGAAACACCGGCATACCTCTTCTCCATTCACGTCTCACGTCTCACGTTTAACGTTTACCTCCTCTATTTATGAGTGGCAAATTTCTTCAGTGGCTCAGGTATTGAATCAAAGCTTACTGTAGGAGCAGGAACCAGTGGTTTTTGGCCCATTTGCGCCATTATGCTTTGCCCCTCGCTCAGGAAATACTCAACAAATGCCTGTGCAGCCTCTGGGTTTGGAGCGCTATTGGGAATGGTTAGGCCATAAACCATAGGCTCGCCTGTCATTACCATTGTTGAGCCAGGAGTTTTGCCCTTAACCTCAACAGAAACGGTGGCGTAAAGTGAATCGAGCGCTGGGTTTGCTAGGTTCACCTCCGAGGGTAGCTCCAGGTACCTAAAGCCATGCTGCACTGCAACGGATTTGTATAGGAAGATGTAGTCGATGGTGCTGCTCTCAAGCAAAGCCAGCAAATCAACCTCCTTTGGACGGATATACCTATTATCCTTATCAAGTACACTTTTAGCCAGATTGGGTTGAGCGTAGAACTTCTCGGCAAGCTGAAGCGCCATTACCGTTCTGTAGCCACAAGGGTCGGCATTGGGGTCGCTACGACCATAGGCCACATCGTCCTTCTGAATAAGGGTGTACCAGTTAGTATCATTAATTTCTGCTGCATAGCGCGATGCATCATGGAAAACCAGAGCCATCTCGTTACCCGCAAAAGCAATGTTCCACGATGCAAAATCGGGAATAAGCAGTTTATCAATCACCTTATAATCGGCCGAAGCCATAACATCGCAAGGGCGGTTTAGCTCAGTGATTTTACGAGCACACTCCACGCTACCCGCCGCCTCTAGGTTGATGGTAACATTGGGATGCATTCGCATAAAGCTATCGGCAGCGGCCTTCATGGGGAGCGAAAGGCTACCTGCATGGAAAATGGCTAGGGTACCCGATAGCCCATGGGCTTGCTTTTGGGATTGGCCTCCACATGCAGCAAGCAGTAAAGCTACAGATACAGCACCAATTAGGTTACGCAGCTTAATCATATCAATAGATTTTATAGGTTATAAAGATAATTAAGGTTTTACGTTAAAAAGAGTACTTTACGGAACATTGAAAAAATCGACCTGGAGAGATTAACCCCTTCTTATCGTAGTAGGGATTATCCAGCACATCAAAAATATCCAAAGCAACCCTAAACGAGCGGTAATCGCGCCAAAGCCTCAAATCAAAGGTGTTCCAAGAATCTATCTTGTAGCTGTTCACATCATCGCCCCACTGCTTGCCAATGTAAGTCCACAGCAGCCCAACGTTTACCACAGAGGAGGTGAAAACCGCCTCAACCGAAGCCTGCGATAGAGGAACCTCCGCAAGGTGTTTCCCTTTTAGGTTGATATTGGTTACAGGGTCGGCATCAAAATCTGTAATCTCCGATTTATTGGCCGATAGCGATGCACCCAGCGTTAACCACTTAAAGGGGTTTGCCGTAATGGAGGCCTCGCCGCCAATAATGGATACACCGGTTATGTTTTTGCGGCTCACAAAGGGTTTAAGCTCTGCACCGCCTGTATCAATAGAATCGCCAGTAGCCACAAAGTACTGAAAATCGGTGCCACGGGAATAGAATAGGCTTAGGTTTGCTCGTAGCATATCTGCCAGTCGGAAGCCAGCCCCGGCCTCGTAGGTGAGCAGATGCTCGGGCTTAAGGTTTGGGTTTGCCAGCTTAAAGCCCTTAGTAACCTTTCTGGATGAGCACAAGTCATCGAGTTTGGCCGGCATAAAACCCGTTGATACCGATGCGTACACGCTTACCCCCTCCGCTGCATGAAATCTCAATCCCAGCTTAGGGTTTAGCGCAAACCAGCGGCTCGACTGAAAATTTGCAAGGGTATCATCCCTAAATCCAGTATTCTTGGTGGGGTCGGTAACGTTTAGCACGCCATCGAAAAAGGTAGCCGCATCAAACCGTAACCCCGATAAAACGGAGAGTTTACCATCTAGCAGCGACAGCTCATCCTGAACAAACAGGGCACCAAATAGCACCTTCCCGTCGCGGTCAACCACATCGGTTGATGTGCGGTAGGTATCGGTGGCGTCCATCCAACCGTACTTAACATCGGTACCCCAAACCAGCGTATTCCTTTGCCCCAGCTTACGGGTTAGGTTAACCCAAAGACCCATATCGCCCGACTGCTGGTTGGTATGAAAAAGACGGTATGTATCGCCAGTGCTGTTAAGCGATTCGTTCTGGCGGTAGTACTTCTCATGCTGAATGTAACCGTAAGCCTCAACCCTTTGCTGCCCCATGCTACCCGTGTAGCCAATGCGTAGCCGCGAGGTGGTATAAGCATCAAAGCTGCCATCGGCAAGGTAAACGGCACGGCCAGCGCCGCGCTTATCGGTGTAGTAGTTCCCGCTAACGGTAATGCGCGATGAGTCGGCATGCTGCATCACCACCTTTACGGAACCACCAGTCTCCTCTAGGTACGAAGCCACATCGGTAGTATCGCGAATTGCCCTAGGAGCGGTAATGTAGCCATCGCCTTTACGCGAGAACACATTGGCCAGCACACTTATGGGGTGCGCACTACTTTTAGGTGTAACCCTTACCCCTACCGATGCCCTTGCCCCCACAAGCCCAAGGCTACCGCCCTCAAGGGTAACGTTCCCGTAGAACGGCTCACCAGTTGGCTCCAACGTGCGGATGTTAATTACCCCTGCCATGGCATTGTTACCAAACAGCGCCGACGATGGGCCATGCACAACCTCAATCTGCTTAACCATATCGGGCGAGATAAGGCTCCAGTTAATAAAGCCGTAGGAGGTTTTGTTAAGCGGGGCACCATCGTAAAGAATTAGCACACGATTAGCGCCATCGAGCCCACGCATGGTTACCGACGCATTCTTAGAGAAAACGCCATTGCTCCTATCAATGTACAACCCAGGAATGGTGCGCAAAAGGTTATCGGTGTTGGTTGCGGGCTGTGCAGTAACGCTCTCGGCACCAATTACGCTAACAAGGGCTGGAACATCCTCGGTGTAGCGAGGGGTGAGCGTTGCGGTTACCACTACCCTATCCAGTGCGTAAATTTTTGGGGTAAGGGCAATAACAATATCGCTATTAGGTTGATTTATTTCTACGTGATATTCGGCAAAGCCGATATGGGAAACCCTTAGCCTTACAGGAAATCCAATGCTTCCACAAATGGAAAACTCCCCACTGACCGTGGTAGTGGTTGATAGCCCCATGCCCTCAAGGGTAACAGCGGCACCCTCAACCACAACGCCCGATGCTGCATCGGTAACGCGCCCCTTAAGGCAAACCTGCGATTGAGCCATAGCTCCGCAAGCAGCAAGCAGGACCAGTAGTAAGGTAAATATCCTTTTTATCATACCTAAAAACATTACTCCATTACCACAATAGAGCAGCTAACACTACCCGATACTGTACCCTCAACGGAATGAATGTAAATTAAACCGTACTTACCATTTGCCTCATCCTTAAACGAGAAGGAGTTGCCCGCAGCCAAGTTCTTGGCCTTGCGCTTTCCCTGCGCCTCATCGTATGTGGCAATAATATCTAGCGCGTTATCAATAGCATCAAACTGCTGCTGGGTAAGCTGCAGCTGAGTAAACCTAACGGTATTCCTAACGGTCCAGTTTGCAAAGGCGTAAGTGCCGGCAACAATTGTTTCGTCGATATTTGCACCGGGCGATGCAATGGTGTTATAATCGCCAGCAGGGTCGTAGAAGTAAAATAGGTTCATGGCCGACTGGTTCCCAAATGCCTCCGACAGGGTGTACAAAGAACCATCGGCTAGCGAAATAAAGGCCTTTCCACCCTGAACCTCCTGAGCATATAGTGTTAGGTTGCTAAAGCGCAGCAGCTTGCCGCCAACAACGGTTCCGTTGGACTCTACCTTAACCGATACCGAGCTGCTTTTCCCCTTGATATCGCGGATGGTGAAGGTTATAACCGTCATGGTTTCGCTAGTGAAAACGATGCTAACATCGCGGGTTAGCTCGCGCTGGTTTATCCCCTCATCAATAACCCTTGTGCCGTTATCCTCAACTATAAAGTTGGTTAGCACATCCTCGCCATTCCAAGCGTAGCTAACCCTAAAGTTTAGCGTTGAGCCAACAGGCACAGAGCAATCTGCAGAAACCAGATTCTCGCCCTCAATAAGCTTAATGGTTGGTGCAGCACTCTCATCATCGCTACTACACGATACTACAGCCCCAAAACTGAACAGTAATGCGAGAAAGGAAATTAGTCGAAGCACATTTTTTTTCATATCGATATATATAAAAAAGGGACAGGAACCTGCCCCAATTAGTACTATTTGCGGGTAAAAAGTTTTTTCAATCCCGATGCCACACCAGCACCAGCCACAGCGCCCACAAAGCCAAAGGCAAAATGGGTAAACCAAGGGTAGAACACCCCACCCGAAAGTGAGTTATAGTAGTAGCCAGTAACCAAGCTAAATAAGCCACGGAATAGTGGAATTAGGCTGTAGGCAAGTCCGCCAACAAGCGCTGCAATGGGTACCCAAACAACCCACTTACCAAATTTAGCCCACGAAAAATCAATAAGCGCTCCCATGGCTAGGTAAATGAATGGGATAACAGGATCGGTAAAGCCCAAACCGGGAATTAACGATGCAGCAATTGCTCCCGTAACCGAAATTGATGACGATAGCTTTATACCCGAAAGGTATCGTGCGCCAATTACAAGCAGCATAAACTCCAATCCGTGCCTTCCGGGAAGATGCAGCGGAAAGCGAAAACGGGCATGTAGCCATGTGGCAAAAAAGCCAACTAGAAAAAGCAGCGTAATTTGGGCAACAATGCCAAAGCTAATCGGAAACGCTTTTGATATGCTCCTTGTCTGCGAGCTTGTATGAGTACTCTTCATTGTCGGTATTTTTTTCAACTAAAACAGTTATTTGTCCATCCTTTAAAACGGGGCGCATCCACCCATCAAGGTTAATGCGGGAATCATCGGGAACGGCAATGCCATCAATGGTCATAGCCCTATCAACGCACACGCGCTGCTTAAGGCTGCTAAACGAGTCGGCACCATTAAAGGAGCGGATATCCTGTCCCTTAAGGCTAATAAAGCGGCCATCGTTACCCGATGCGCGCAGCCCCACAGCCGCCAGCGAGCCTATAACCCCATCGTGAGTACCCGTTAGCCCAATAAGCCTAATCCCCTCACTTTGTGCAAGAGCGATGGCCTGTGAGCGCTTAACCAAATCAACCTTTGCTGTTTGCCCCCACTCCACTACGCTTGCAGGAACCGCATTGGCCTCAACCATGCACAGGCCACAATCGGAGCCCGGAGCGCAAGAATCAAGGAGAAATTGGATTAGGGCATCCCACAGCTCGTTGGGTTTATGGGACTCTACCTCTAAGCAAGCCGATGAGTTATGCGAGGTATAGGGAACACGCGGATCGAACAGCAGCTGATGGCGCGTTATTCCACCTGTAATACCCAACCCCTGCTCCATAATAAAGTTACCCATGCAGCGCGAGAGGTATCCCGTGCCACGGCTCTCCAGGTTATCGGTATCATCAATGCCAATTAAATAAAGCATGTTTACCCATTAATGGTTTGAAAGAAATCTTTTACAATGCGCTTTGCAGCGTTATCAAACTCCTGCCGCAGCGCACGGTAAGCATCAATTAGCGTTTTGCCCTCGGTTGTGAGCTGTGAACTGCCACCCTCGCGGCCACCGCGATGCTTCTCTATTAAAGGGAAGCCAAGGGTTTCCTCCGACTGCTTCACCAAGTCCCACGCCTTGCGGTAGCTCATGCCCAGCTTTTCCGAAGCGGCAGAAAGAGAGCCAACCTCCTCAACGCACATCAGTAGCAAAAAATGCTCGTGCTTTAGCACCTCAAAACCCACATTCCTGTTCTTAAGGAATATCTCATAATCGAGGAACACGTCGTAATACTTTGACCCCTTTGGACCTGCCATAGAAACAAATATTAATTACAACTAAACCACTAATTGATAATGACATCCTGATGTTTACTCCCCAAATATAGTTAATAGGAAAGTTATTGCATAACAACAATTCTGTGAGAGGCCACTTATGCAACCCCTTTTCTGATTAACTTGATCTTTTATGCTTTACCTGCAGTAGCCTAACTTAAAAAAAGGGATAAAATAGAAAACTCTTCAATACAGCCATTTACCCATAAACAAAAACATACTAGCCGTGTTATTTAGAAACATTCTAGCGTAATGAAGCTCTAAAAAAGTTACGAAAGATGATTTTCGTTATGTATTTTTTTTCATATCGATATTAACTTTGTCAAAAACCAAAACTATAATAATAATGAACAACGCAATTTTCAAGTTAGAAAGGCCAAAGAATGAGCCTGTTCTTTCCTATGCACCAGGTTCAGCAGAGAGAGCGGCTTTAGAAAAAGAGCTTAAAAGATTATCGTCAACCGAGATAGAGATACCACTAATTATTGGTGGCAAAGAGATTAGAACTGGCGATACAGGAAAGGTTGTAATGCCACACAAGCACTCTCACGTACTTGCGACTTTCCATAACGCAGGTGCAAAAGAGGTTAATATGGCCATAGAAGCCGCCCTTGAGGGGAAAAAGGTTTGGGAATCGCTATCGTGGATAGACCGCGCATCAATCACCCTAAAAATAGCTGAGCTAATTGCCACTAAATACCGCGCTACCATCAACGCTGCAACCATGCTTGGCCAGAGCAAAAACGCTTACCAAGCGGAGATTGACTCGGCGTGCGAAGTGGTTGACTTTCTAAGATTTAACGCATACTTCCTAAGCGAGATATACAATGAGCAGCCCCTATCGGAAAATGGAGTGCTAAACCGCACCGAGTACCGCCCACTAGAAGGCTTTGTATTCACGGTATCGCCATTTAACTTTACGGCAATTGCCTCAAACCTTAACATGTCGCCCGTACTAATGGGTAATGCTGTGGTTTGGAAACCAGCCACATCATCGCTTTACTCAAACTACTTCCTTATGAAGATATTTAAGGAAGCTGGTGTACCCGATGGCGTTATCAACTTTGTGCCAAGTAAGGGTTCTGTTATTGGTAAGGAGATATTTAAGCACAGGGACCTTGCTGGTATTCACTTTACAGGCTCAACCAACACGTTTAACCATTTCTGGAAGCAAATTGGCGATAACCTAGGCACCTACCGCTCATACCCTAAGCTTGTTGGTGAAACAGGAGGAAAAGACTTCCTATTTATTCACCCAAGCGCAAGCCTTGACGAATCGGTAACAGCAGCCGTAAGGGGTGCTTTTGAGTACCAAGGACAGAAGTGCTCTGCCGCATCAAGGGCGTATGTTCCAAAATCGATGTGGCCAGAATTTAAAGCGCTTATGGGCAAAATGCTTGGCGAGATTAAGATGGGCGAGCCTACAGACTTCACCAACTTTGTTAATGCGGTTATTGACGAGGGCGCATACAACAACATTGTATCGTACATTGATAGAGCCAAGGAGTCAAACGAAGCAGAGGTTATTTTTGGTGGTAAGTACGATAACTCTGTTGGATACTTTATTGAGCCTACGGTTATCCTTACCTCTAATCCGCACTTCCTAACCATGGAGGAGGAGATTTTTGGCCCAGTGCTAACCATTTACGTGTACGAGGACAAGGACTTTGAGAAAACCCTTGAGATTTGCGATAGCACCTCGCCATACGCGCTTACCGGAGCCATTTTTGCTAACGACCGCAAGGCTGTTGATTTTGCTATGGATAAGCTACGCTACGCAGCAGGTAACTTCTACATTAACGATAAGCCAACCGGTGCAGTTGTGGGTCAGCAGCCATTTGGCGGCGCAAGGGCATCGGGAACCAACGACAAGGCTGGTAGCCACCTTAACCTGCTACGCTGGGTTAGCCCACGTACCATTAAGGAAACACTAGTTCCACCAACCGATTACAAATATCCTTTCCTTCAGAAGTAAAATTACGGACTTTTGATTGGCAAAAGCCAGTTTCCTATGGGGGCTGGCTTTTTTGGTTTGCACCCTTCCAATTTCCCATTGGAGACTAGCGCATTTATGGAACTCTGCACAGCCAATTTCATCGTGAGGTAATTATTCCAGTAAAACACAAAACACCAACCTCCAGTGGAACTAGTAGCATAAACCAATTACTATACACCAAAACAAATCGAAAAAAATAACAAGAAAATAGACAGGAAAACCTACTTCAAACGAAGGCCAAGTACGGTAATATCGTCGCGCTGTGGGGTTATGCCGCGAAAAGCCTCAAACGCTTTTTCCAGATTCTGCCCTATGGTAACAATATCGGCGCCAGCCGATTCGGCAACTGCAGAATGGAACCTACACGCAGCAAATTTTTTGCGCTCAACGTTATTCTGGTCAACAATCCCATCGGTAGCCAGAATTAGCATGTCGCCAGAAGCTAGCGTAAGCTTTTTGTTAACGAATGTAGCCTCAATATCGGGCATTACGCCACCAATGGATTTTCGGTTCCCCTTAATGGTTTGCACCTTCTCATCGGATTTACGAAGGTAGTACAACGGCCTGTTGGCGCCAGCAAAGGTTACTAGGTACTGGCTGTTAACAAAGGGCTCTATTAGACATAGGCATATATCCATGCCATCGAAGTTCTCGTTGTAATCCTGATTGAGCGCGCTATTCAGCTTAAGGTTAAGCTCGTCCAGAATATCTTCGGGGTTATGGTTTCCCCTCTCAACAATAATTTCGGAAAGGAGTCGGCTACCTATCATCGACATAAAAGCACCAGGAACCCCATGCCCTGTACAGTCAACAACAGCTGCAAAAATCTTATCGCCCCGTTTACCCTTTGACTTTACGCGGGCAGTCCAGTAAAAATCGCCAGAAACAACATCCTTAGGACGGAAGAATAGGAAGTGATCAAAGATATCGTAAAAAGGCTCAAATCTAGGCAAAATAGCCTGCTGAATGGTTTGTGCGTACTGCAAACTGGCGTGAATGCTCTTGTTTTGCGACTCAAGGGCATCGCGTTGCGCCATAAGCTCCTCCTTTTGCTGCGAGAGCTCATTGTTCTTATGCAGAATTTGCTCCTGCTGCTTAAGAATCTCACTGGTTCTAATGTTAACTAACCCTTGGAGCCTAAGGTTTGAGCGCTTTAGCAGGCGAGTTTTAAACCGAACCGAGAGGTAGATTATGAATATCATCAGCAATCCGTAAACAAGGAATGCCCACGGCTCCTTAAACCAAGGCCTATCGATGGTAAAGGAGAAGGAGGCAGCGGGGCTCTCCTCGCCTAAAGCACTATGCGCCTTAACCATAAAACGATAGGTTCCATGAGGTAGGTTGGTGTACTCCTTTTTCCGGTCGGGAAGCCAAGGGCTCCAGGTATCATCGTACCCTTCCAGTTTGTAGCTAAACCTTACGGCGGTGGCCGCACCAAAATAGGGCGAGGAGAATAAAAAGGTTAACGAGTTTTGGCCATAGGGTAGCACGGGGGTTTGCACTAGAGGCTGGGAAAACGACGTTGTGGAAAAAAGCGTATCGCTGGACTGCTGGTAAAAGGCTCCGCTAAAAATAGGCTCGGTTTGGTTCACCATAACGCTTCGTATTAGCGTGGTAAAGAAGAGCGCGTCTATGCTCTCGGCCTGCTTGCTAAAGTTGTATAGCCCATCGGAACCGGCAATCCATGCATTGTTGGGGCCTTCGGGAAGCACATCGTAGAAAATCATTTCGGGAATGCTCTTCAAGTAGGTAGCCCTACGCCTATAGGTTCCATCGTGCATGCGTATAGCCCGTTCAATCCAGCGGTTAGGGCTCTCCTTAAACGCCTCAAACCATAGATTCTCCATGCTATCCTGTGCAAAAATACGCAGGCCTGTACTACCGTCGGTAAACTCAATGCCCAAGGAGGCATCGGCAACAAAAGCCTCCGATTGCGGGTTGTACCTACAAAGGCCCTTCTCTGTTGAGACCTTTACCTCACCCTGAATTTGCTGTATGGTAATGTCGTCGTACTTAGGGTTATTGGGTAAATCTTTGTGAACCTTTAGCTTAAAAAACTGCCGGGTGTAAGGATTAAAGCTTTTAACCTGCCAAATGCCAGTAAATCGCTGCGAGAACCACAGCGTTCCATCGCTATCCTCAAGCATGGCGTGCACCTCGCCTTCAACATTAGGAAAAGAGCCTAGGTAAACCCAACGGTTATTCATAAACCGGATAATGCCAATGCCATCGTACTGCCCAACGTAAACAATATCGGGGAATACTGTAGATTGGTACAGCTTAAATGCGGGAACCCTCCCATTCTGAATTAGGGAGGTAGTGCCGTTATGCACATCAAAAATACCCTCGCCCGTAGCGGCAAGTAAATGGCGATGCCCCTTTGTGTCCTTTGCATTAAGCAACCCCCACGAGAGCGTAGATATGTGCTTTACAGGGGTAAACTCGTTATTGTCGAGGTAGTATATCCCAATATTTGTTGAAACGTATATTTTACTATCGAATCGGGCAACGGACGAGAGCACGCCGCTAAGCTCTGTATTCTCGTCCCAGTAGGTAACATGGCTGCTAATGGGCGTGTAGGAGATCCCATTGTTTAGCGCAAACCAAATATTGTGCTGATTATCGGCGTAAAGGGACCAAACGGCATCGTCTTGCAGACCCGATTCCTTGCTGATGTAACGAACAATTTTCCCCTTGCTATCCATTATAGCAGCGCCGCCCCTAAAGGTACTTATCCCAAAAAGGTTGTTAGGCAGCGATATCCCAAAGTAGATTCGGTTCTCCTTAAAAAACTTATCGTTACTAGTTTTAAACGGAACACAAATTGAGTCGGGAGAGATAACCGCTTCGGGACGCAGCGCGTTAAGGTTATACAGAAAAAACCCGTTTTGCTGCGTTCCCAGCAGAACTCTATCCTTATCGAATGAAGTGATGGAGTATATGAGCGACTCATTAAAGCAGTGCCCTTCGGGAACAAGGTTTAGCTCACCGTTATCAAGGAAAAAGAGTCCGTGTCCGGGCTGGTTGGCAAAGAGCACCCCATTAGCGTAGTATGCTCTATGGAACGACGATAAGGCCTTCCAGTAAAGGATTTCGGTTTCGGTAATTTGGATAAGCCACTGGTTTGTGCTAAAAAAAACACCTTGGGGAGTAGAGAAAACCTGCCGAACCAAGCCTAAAGGAAAGCACTCCTTGGGAAGCGTTGATGCCAATGAGTGGTAAACCATTTCCCCCATTGGATTTGCTGCAAGATACCCCAGCTCATCCTGTCCGCCAACCCAAATCCGCCCCTGCCTATCAACATCCAAAGCGCGTGCTAGGGCTCCGTTTATGGAGATGTTTCGCCAGGAATCGCCATCAAATTCTAATACGCCATAGTTATTTGCAACGTAAATAAGTCCGCGGTGATCCTGTACAACAGCCCAGTTCTGCGAGTGACCCTTATACTCTCTATGCCCAAAGTTGCGTAAAGGATACCGCCCCACTTCTTGCGAAAGCGAGGACAGAAATGGTAGTACAAATAGTAAAATGAGTGAGAAAAACTTAAATCCTTTATGCATAAAAGCGAGAATCAAACCAGCAGCAATATATATTTTTTGGCTGAACCAATCAAAACAAACACGAAAATGTTAATATTTATTAAAATTGACGAGTGATTAAAATGCTGTTTACTAACTGGTACACGCTTAAAATATGGTTAAACTAAATACTTTCCTCATTTTGATTAAATAGCCTTTTTCTCCTTTTATTGGAAATAAAAGGGGTAACCAAAGCTGATTACCCCTTTAGAAAAGACATTTTTGTGAATTTCTACTTCAGCCACTTATCTAACCAACCAAAGAACTCGCGCTGCCAAAGGATTCCGTTCTGAGGTTTAAGCACCCAGTGATTCTCATCGGGGAAGAAGAGGAACTTGCTGGGAATACCGCGCATTTGTGCCGCATTAAACGCCGCCATACCCTGTGTATATGGAATGCGGAAATCGTTTCCACCGTGGATAACCATTATTGGGGTATCCCATTTATCAACAAAGTGATGGGGGCTTTGCGCAAAGCTATTCTGGGCAACCTTGTTGCTCTTATCCCAAGGAGCACCGCCCATTTCCCACTCATCAAAGAACATCTCCTCTGTAGTGTAATACTCCATTTCGCTGTGGAAAACGCCGCAATGCGCAATAAACGCCTTAAAGCGCTTGTTGTGATGGCCAGCCAACCAGAAAACGGTATAGCCACCATAGCTGGCACCAATGGCACCCATGCGATTGGCATCAACCCAAGGCTCTTGGCTAACCTCATCGATACAAGCAAGAAGGTCGTCCATCTCCTGTCCGCCATGATCCTTGCTAATGGCATCGGTCCACTGCTGACCAAAGGTTAGGGTTCCCCTACGACTAGGAGCAACCACCACGTAGCCGCTAGAGGCCATTATGGAGAAGTTCCAACGGTAGCTCCAGAACTGGCTTACGCTACTCTGTGGGCCACCCTCGCAGTAAAGTAGCGCTGGGTAGGTTTTGGTTGAATCGAAGTTAGGAGGCAGAATAACCCATGTATGAACCATTTTGCCATCGGAGCTCTTTACCCAACGGCGCTGCACTTGGGGCATTTCTATTTGTGCTAGCAGCTTTTGGTTAATGAATGATAGCTCGCGCTCCTCGCCCGTTTCGGGGTTGATGCTATAAATCTCAGCAGGTTTGGTTATGGTAACCTTTGAGCCAATTAGCGCGCCATCGGCAATGGCAACCGAGTGGTAATCGTGGCTACCCTTGGTAACAGGCGTAATGGCCTTGGTTTCCATATCCATTTTGTAGATTTGGTAGGTTGCCTCAACGCCTGCCACAAAGTACAGCGTTTTACCATCGGCAGTAAACTCAAGGCTTGCTGGACTAGAGTCGAAGTTCTGGGTTAAATACTCCTTTTCGCCAGTGGCCATGTTGTACGCAAAAAGCCTATCCTTATCGGCCTCAAAGCCTGGGCGCTCCATAGATAGCCATAGCAGCTTAGCCCCATCGGGAGTAAAGAAAGGTGCCTTGTCGTAACCCGGCATTCCCTCTGATACGTTCTTCTCCTCCCCGCTCTCCACATTGTAAAGGAAGATATCGGAGTTGGTACTAAAGGCATACTCCTTACCTGTAAGCTTCTTGCAGGTGTATGCAATGAACTTACCACAAGGGCTCCAGCTAATTTCCTCCATGCCACCAAAGGGTTTAAGCGGGCTATCGTATGGTAAATCCTTCATTATATCAACAGGGTTAGAAACCTTGCCGTTAGATAAATCGGCAATAAAGATGTGGCTGTAGAGCTCATCCTCCCAAACATCCCAGTGGCGATACATCATATCGTTAATAATACGGCCGCTGGCCTTTGGTAGGTCTGGATGAATATCGGCAGTGGTTTTATCAACCTTAACCTCCGCTATAAATAGAACCTTGTTGCCTGCAGGTGAGATGGAGAAGCCGTTTATATCGCCATCAAACTGCGATATCATAGAGGCTCCTTTACCATCGGAAGCAATGGTCCAGATTTGAGCGCTACCACCCTCGGTTGAGATGTAGGCAATGCGACCATCACTGGTCCATGTTGGGTTAAACTCGTGGCCAGCAGTGTAGGTTAGCTGTTGAATGTTTGAGCCATCGGTATCCATAACAAAAAGCTCCGAGTTGCTGCGGTTCTCCTCCTTGGAGTACCAGCTAACGGTGTACGCCACCTTTTTGCCACAGGGCGATACCACCACCTCGCCCAAGCGACCAAACGACCAAAGTACCTCTGGGGTTAGCGTGGGCTGGTCAAGCGTTATGTCTTTTGGCCCTATTAAATTGGGCTGATCTTTTGGGGCACATGCCGAAAATGCTAGAACTAGCACTGCAAGTATGCCCCATATTGTATGTTTCATAGGGTTAGATTTTTAGTTCGCCTAAAGGTATCCACGTTTTGGAGCAAAAACAAGAATTGCTGCTATGAAAAGATTAGTGACGGGACATCATCCGAATCGCTTAAAAAATAGATAGGCTATCCCGTTGCCAGAATAGCCTATCTATTTTTTGCAATACTGCTAATGCTTTTTAGGGAATCGCTCCTCAACTATTTTAGTAGCCTTATGCTTAGCCTCGGAGTAACTTGAGCAGATGTTATTTCGCCCAATCAGAAAATCGACCCGAGCCTTTTCTAGCTCGGCCTTAACGTCGGGCTGAACGCCAGATAGGATAAGCGTTACCTTTATATCCTCAAGGTACTTAACCGTTTCCCTGAAGTTGTGAACGCCTGTTGCATCGATAAACGGAACGTGGCGCATACGCAGTATCAGTACCTTAGATTTTGTGCCCAGCTCCTGAATGGTTTCGCGATACTTTTGCGCTGCGGCAAAAAAGAATGGCCCATTAATCTCGTAAACATCAACACCTTTTGGAAGGTCTGAGTAATCCTCAAGGGCATCGCTTTCGGACTCGGGAGCGTAAATCTGGCTAGTTTTAGACATTCGCTGCATGAACAGCAACGATGCCAACACCATGCCAATTTGTATGGCTGTGGTTAAATCAACAAATATTGTTAGAAAAAAGGTGGTAAGCAGAACTATGATATCGTAAGTTGAGCCTTTGAGTATGGAGTAGAACGAGCGCCACTCGCTCATGTTATAGGCAACAACAACTAGGATTCCAGCTAAGCAGGCCAAGGGAATTTGAGCCGCCCACTTACCAAAGAACAAGGCTATAAGCAGCAGCGTAACTGCGTGCATTATGCCTGCAACAGGAGTTCTACCTCCATTTTTAACGTTTGTGGCTGTACGTGCAAGCACACCCGATGCAGGAATACCCCCTGTAACAGAAAGAATTACATTGGCGATACCCTGCGCCACGAGCTCGGTGTTTGAACGGTGATGCCCGCTAATCATACCATCGGAAACAACTGCCGATAGCAGCGACTCTATGGAGCAAAGTATGGCCACAGTAAAGGCAGGAGCCACAAAATTTGCAAGAGTGCTCAAATCAAAGTTAGGAAAGCTTAAGCTTATGCTAGTTTGAATCTCGCCATAGGTTGAACCAATTGTGCTAACTGGCAGCTTAAAAACGGCTACAACAAGCGTGGTTAAAATAATTGCAATAAAGGAGCCTGGCACCTTTTTCAAAACCTTTTTGGAGTAGATTGATATTAGTGCAGTACCAACCCCAATGGCAAGAGCATAAATATTTGTGTTACTCAGATTATGAAAGAAAGTTCCCCATTTGGCAGCAAAGCCTGCAGGGATATGCTCTATGGTTAACCCAAGAAAATCCTTTACCTGAGTTGTGAAAATAATTACAGCAATACCACTTGTAAACCCAACAACCAAAGGATGAGGAATAAACTTGATTATAGCACCCAGCTTAAGCACCCCAAAGCCAATTAGCATTAGTCCGGCCAAAAAGGTGGTAATCATTACCCCCTCTAGCCCATACTGCTGCACAACGGCAAAAATTACCATGGCAAAGGTTACCGTTGGCCCGCTAATCTGCACGCGACTTCCGCCCAGTACAGAAATTACCAAGCTGGCAATTATAGCTGTAACCAACCCCTTCTCCGGCGATACGCCCGATGCTATGGCAAATGCAATGGCCAGTGGCAAGGCCACTATACCCACAATAATACCCGCCATAATATCGCTTTGCAGCTGATGGCGGCTATACCCCTCTTTTAGTACTGTGAATAGCTTTGGTTTGAATATTGAGTTCATAATTACCGCTTTAAAAATTGCGCAAATGTATCCAAAATGCTATGCCATTATCCTCAATACCCCATTTAATTAACCTGCTTTGCAACAGCAAACCGCCACCACTACCTATCTAGTAACCAGTTAAGTAGATTTAATATTGGCAATTGCTACACACCAAAGGCAAAGGGGAAACCACAAATAACTATAACATCGCACCCAAAATCCAACATAAATTAACTTTACAAGCCTATTCCTGCCTATAAAACTAGTTACTTTTACATGTAATTTTTGAATCACCTAGAAAGTAACCTTAATTCTTAATCGACATGAACTTTTCTTATCTCAACTATCTAAAAATTGCATTGATATCAATCGCCCTATTCTCTTTTGTTGCGTGCCAACAGGATGAAAGCAACTCTACACCCATAAATCACGAAGTATTGGGCATTGAAAGCATAACCATTAATGATGTTGTTATACAAACCGATAATAATGGAAAACCCATAAAAGAAGACAACGTTTTTAGCATTGTAGGATTCGGTTTCGGGACTAACACATACATAAAAGAGTATGACCTTGTACTATGGACTATCACCACTCCCGAAAAAAATTTTAGAGTTGGAAGCAAATTCAACGATACGCATACAGAAATAGTTAAAAGTGCTGATGAGGAAAAATATCGTATCTCCTTCTCAAGAACAGGCTTTAAGGAGGTGTTAGTGTACAAGATTGGCTTTATAAAGCAGAACTAACATGACCGACATTCAAACATCAACCAGATGGATTGAGAGCACGCTACAGGAGCTATCTAAGCTTAGTAGCAACAGCGCCTCTACCATTATGAACACTTGTGGTAAAAATTGCTGCGAAGCATCAGTCCTTTACCAGAATGCGCTAACAATTAGGGAATCATATAGCAGCGAAACCAACGCCGATGTTATACTACAGGCATTCAAAGCAAAATACCCAGACACAGATGCGCTGCCCAAAGAGGGTAATAGGATAACCCTAGTATTTTCCGAATGCACCTGCCCTTTAGTTAAGAATGGGGTTACTAATCCCTTTATCTGTAACTGCACCACTGGTTTCTCAAAGCACTTCTTCGAAACGCTACTGGGGAAAAAGGTTGAGGTTACTCTGGAAGAGTCCATTCTTAGAGGCGATTCTCAATGCAAGCAGTACATTACGATATGTGATTAACCGTTAGAATATCTACCCCATTACTGAAAAAGGAGAAAGCAATGCTTTCTCCTTTTCATTATACTATAGTTACGTATTACGCTTTCCTTACAAATTCAGATTTAAGATACATAGCCCCAATACCATCAATTTTACAAGAGATATTGTGCCCATCGTTACTCTCAACCACTCTAATGTTGCGCACTTTAGTGCCCGACTTAATGCCCGATTGCGAACCCTTTACCTTTAAATCCTTAATTACCACAACAGAATCGCCATGGTTAAGAGCCACACCGTTAGCATCAAGCACCATACCTGCTTGAGCCTCAGCCTGTGCTGCGGCAGCTAGTTCTGCTGGATCCCACTCATAAAAACACTCGGGGCAAACCCATAAATTCCCATCGTGATAGGTGTTTTCCGAATTACACTTTGGGCAATTGTTCTCGTTACTCATTACGTCTATTTTACTGTAAGTACAATTTGTTTGATGCGGTGAAGATAATCAATATGTAACGTTTTTTAAATCTAAGGGCAATGACAAATCCCTTAAAAGACGAATCCTATCGGCATGCAGTACCAAAACTTTCCAAACAAACCTCCCCTATCGCTTTGTTATGTGGTAAAAAATTCCATAATTTAATTCCTGAATTCTCTAACCTAAATCATCATGCTTAACATTGCTCTATTTGGTCCTCCGGGTGCGGGTAAAGGAACCCAAAGCGATTGGTTAATAAAGAAGTACAACCTTACCTATATCTCCACTGGAGAAATTCTCCGCGATGAGATTGCCGAAGGAACACCGCTGGGAATACAGGCAAAAAACATCATTGAGAAGGGTGGGCTGGTTTCCGATGAGCTCGTTGTTCAGATTATTGAGAACAAAATCACCAAGAAAACCGATACCAACGGATTCCTCTTTGATGGTTTCCCCCGTACCACGGTTCAGTGCTACATTCTGGATGGGCTGCTAATGAACATGAACACCTCGCTAACCTGCATGCTTAGCCTTGAGGTTCCCGACGATGAGCTAGTACGCAGGTTGCGTTCCAGAGCCCAAATAGGGAACAGAAAGGACGATAACGATGAGGTTATTCAAGTAAGGCTAAACGAGTACTACTCCAAAACCGTTCCAGTAGCCAAGTACTACGAGGACAAGGGCATTTGTTTCCCAATAAAGGGAACTGGTACCATTGATGAGGTTCAGGCACTACTTGACCAAGCGGTTCAGAAATCGCTTGAGAATAGATGGGCAAACATAGTTCTGTTTGGCTACCCAGGCTCGGGCAAAGGAACACAGGCCAAACGAATGGCCGAAAAGTATAACCTGGTGTACATATCAACAGGAAAAATGCTTAGGCAGGAGATTAAAAATGACTCCGAAATTGGGCGCGTTGTTAAGCCTTACATGGATAAGGGAATGATTGTTCCCGATGAGATTGCCATTAAGCTTATTGAGGAGAAGATCTCGGCAAGCCCTGGCTCCCGTGGCTTTATTTTTAAGGGCTTCCCCAGAACAATGGTTCAGGCGTACATTCTTGATGGGATGCTAAAAAAGCTGAACAGCGGTATTAACCTTGCCATAGAGCTACAGGTTAGCCCACTTGAGGCTATGAAACGATTGGCCCAGCGGAGTAAAACCGACCGTAGCCGCCTTTACGACATGGATACCGAAACCATAGTTTCCCGGCTTGAGGAGTATGAGCAGAAAACGATTCTTGCTCGCAACTTCTACGAAAAGCGCCATCTTATTAAAAAGGTAGCTGGTGAAGGAACTGAGGAAGAAGTTTTTGAACGAATTTGTCAGGAAATAGATAAGATGCTCCGACAGGCATTCTAGCAACAGCTGTAGTACGGAAAAGACCTACTCACTAATAAAAAATCCCTTGAAGCAAATGGCCTCAAGGGATTTTCTTTTGCAATATAGTGCTAGTTTAGGAACAAAGGCCCATCAAAACCAACAGGAATACCAAGTTGCATCCAAACCGTTAAAAGAATCATCCATAACAGCAGGAATAAAATGGTGTAGGGAATCATTAACGAAATAATGGTACCTATACCATACTTCTCGTCGTACTTCTCGGCATAGGTAACAATAAGTGCAAAGTAGCTCATCATTGGCGTTATTACGTTGGTAACCGAATCGCCAATACGGAACGCCGCCTGGGTAAGCGCAGGATGATAACCAAGCAGCATAAACATAGGTATAAACACAGGAGCCATAATTGCCCACTTAGCCGAAGCGCTTCCCATAAATAGATTAATGAATGACGCAAGGAACACAAACAGGATCATTAGCGGGATACCTGTAAGCCCAATGTTACTTAAGCCATTTGCCCCATTAATTGCAACAATAAGCCCAATGTTACTGTACTTAAAGAAGTACACAAACTGCGCAGCAAAAAACACAAGAACAATGTAAGCAGCAAGCCCCTTCATGGAGTGGGTCATGTGCTTCATTACATCCTTATCGTTCTTTATGGTGCCATTAATTTTGCCATAAACCAATCCGGGAATAAGGAATAGGAGCAGCAACACAAAAATAATACCCTCCATAAATGGTGAGTGCAGCACGCTACCATTCTCTGGATTCCGAAGAATACCATTGGATGGGATAACCATTAGGCAAAGAACAGCAATAAGAGCTAATGCGCTCCATCCAGCGTACTTTAGCCCCTTCTTTTCTGCAGGCGCTAATGGTGTGGCCTCAAGCTTCTCCACGCCGCCCGTGTACTCACCCAAACGGGGTTCAACAATTTTCTCGGTAATCCAAGTTCCAGCAATAATTATCATGATGGCCGACGCCACCATAAAGAAGTAGTTTACCAATGGATTGAGAACCATTGTAGGATCAAGAATCTGTGCTGCCGAGGTTGATAGTCCTGCCAGAATAGGATCCACAGAGCCAATTAGGAAGTTAGAACCAAAACCTGCACTTACCCCACAAAATGCAGCAGCAAAACCAGCCATTGGGTGGCGCCCTAAGGCATGGAAAATCATTGCACCCAACGGGATCAGAATAACATAGCCTACCTCCGATGCTAAATGCGAAAAGATACCCGCTGTTATAATAGCCGCTGTAATAAGCTTTTTAGGTGCGCCAAGTACCAGCTGGCGAACCAAAACGGTAAATAGTCCAGAACCCTCGGCAACGCCAATACCAATCATCACTACTAGAACAAGTCCAAGTGGAGGGAACTCCACAAAGTTCTTTTCGAGGTTGGTAAAAATCCATCGAATACCATCGCCACTAATCAGGTTCTTTGCCTTTATTATGGTATTGTCAACTGGGTGAACGGCAGAATAGTCGAACACCGTAGCAACCCACGATGCAATCATAACTAAAACGGCCAAAATGAGAAATAAAGTTGCAGGATGAGGAAGCTTATTCCCCACCATCTCAATGTAATTGAGCACTTTATTGAACACCTTTGATGATGCTCCACGAGCTTTTTTAATTACTTTCTTCATTTGGTCAAATGTATATAGTTTCACATGTGCAAAAATAAAACTGTTATTGTATTAACATCAATTACTTTTGGTGATGTATAACATCTATTGTGGATTAAACCTTTGGGACGGTAGAGGGTAAAGGGTAACGAAAGAAGGAGAAAGACATTAGATTTTAGCCAAAAAACACTAATGACAAAACACCTTCTTTTAACAAGCCCAAACGGGAAGGCATCTGATTCTTAAGGTTAAAGAATTAATATTCAAGGTTGTTTAGTTAAATTTTAGGTTCCCTTATAGCTACTCTTAGTTTTTTCATAGTGCTACTCTCAACTCCGACAATCCAGTACCCTTTGTTAATCTACCAATTCAGGGCAGGAGGTTTGCTGGTGCAGTATGCCGTGGGCAATTCGCGCGATATCATTACCCTCGGTTATTGATATAGCGCCACTTTGTGGCTAAATGTTAGTGGACACACAAAGCCTGAAAGGCTTAAATATCAGTAACCCTCGGTAAAGCCGAGGGGTAAGAAAGCATGACTAGATGCGCCCCGAAGGGGTGCTACATTTGTGCCAAGGCTTTGAGGATGCGCTACCTTTTGCATTAATTAGACACAACCTACTAACCAGACAATTAGACATTTAAACCGGTACTAGAAAATGAAGACTAACCAAACGCCATTGATTCAAGATTCAAGAGGGGCAAAGCAAACCCCTAAATACTAACAATATTCTTCCAGCGTAACGAGTAACTCGTTACATGTAGCTATAAAACCATATACATATCTTCGCTCAGGCTATACAAAAAACCATGGTACCCTTAAAAAGGAATTACCATGGCTCTTATAACGTATTTAGCTTAGCTGCTATGCCTTTTGCACAAGCGCTTCGCGGATTTTTGCCTCTAGCTCATCGGCAAGTTCCACATTATCAATAAGCAGCTGACGAACGGCATCGCGACCTTGCCCCAAACGGGTTTCGCCGTAGCTAAACCACGAGCCGCTCTTCTTAATAATATTCATATCAACGCCCATATCAATAATCTCACCTGTTTTGGAGATACCCTCGCCAAACACAATATCAAACTCAGCTTTACGGAATGGGGGCGCAAGCTTGTTCTTAACAATCTTAACGCGAACGCGGTTGCCACTGGCCTCATCACCATCCTTAAGCTGCGATATCTTGCGAATATCAACCCTAACCGAAGCGTAGAACTTAAGGGCATTACCACCAGTAGTGGTTTCGGGGTTACCAAACATAACGCCAATCTTCTCGCGCAGCTGGTTAATAAAAATGCAACAGGTATTGGTTTTGCTGATATTAGCCGTTAGCTTACGTAAGGCTTGCGACATTAATCGGGCTTGAAGACCTAGCTTGTTCTCGCCCATTTCGCCCTCAATTTCAGCCTTTGGGGTAAGCGCAGCAACGGAGTCGATAACAATAATATCAATAGCACCAGAGCGAATTAGGTGATCGGCAATTTCTAGCGCCTGCTCTCCGTTATCGGGCTGTGAAATTAGCAGCGTTTGAACGTCAACCCCAAGCTTCTCAGCATAAGTACGATCAAAAGCATGCTCAGCATCAATAATAGCAGCAATACCGCCCTGCTTTTGTGCTTGCGCAATGGCGTGAATAGCAAGGGTGGTTTTACCCGACGACTCAGGGCCATAGATCTCTACAACCCTTCCCTTAGGGAAGCCGCCTACGCCCAAAGCGTAGTCTAACTGAATTGAACCTGAGGAGATTATAGGCACCTCGGCTATTGCCTTATCGCCCATTTTCATTATGGAGCCCTTTCCAAAATCCTTCTCAATTTTATCAAGGGTTAGCTGTAACGCCTTTAGCTTATCGGCGCTAATCTCTTTGCGATCCTTTGCTTTTTCTTCTTTTTCCATTCGGATTACGATGTTTATTTTTTGCTCAGCGTGCTGAGTATCTGTTTAACATGATCGTTGGTTTGCACCTTAGTAAATACCTCTACTATTTTTCCCTCATCAATTAGGAAGGTTGTGCGATTAATTCCCATGTACGACTTCCCGTACATCTTTTTCTCTCCCCACACGCCGTAAAGTTGCGCAACATTTTTGTCAACATCCGACACTAATGGGAATTGTAAGCCAAATTTCTTAATAAATTTTTGGTGCGAGGCTTCACTATCGGGACTAACACCCACAACATCAAAGCCTAACTGGGCTAAATCCTCGTATCCATCGCGAAGGTTACAAGCCTCCGCGGTGCAGCCCGAGGTATTATCCTTGGGGTAAAAGTATAGAATTAGCTTTTTACCAGCGTAATCCGATAGCTTAATTTCAGCACCATTCTGATCCTTTGCAACAAAATCGGGAGCGTTATCGCCTGGCTTTAAGTGAGTCATGATT
Organism: Bacteroidales bacterium; assembly: GCA_016931855.1. GTDB lineage: Bacteria > Bacteroidota > Bacteroidia > Bacteroidales > Tenuifilaceae > UBA5206. The sequence goes on along the minus strand of JAFGDZ010000077.1, from coordinate 61,385 downwards.
TTCTGGTTTTAATGGTAAAGTTAAAAATAATGAACAAAAGCTGCATGTTAAATACAATTAAACCCCGAATGGCTTTAAGCGAATCTAACATTTATAGGAACAGCCAAAAACAATCGTTGTTCACCATTTAAAACAAAAGAGCTAAACGCCGATTTTGCAGACAAAAGGTAATACACAAAAGATCTGCAGAAATTTTAGCTCGCTATCGTTCTGCAAATATACAACCACAGTTTATTTTATTGTCATTACATTGATTATTTTTTAATCTATAGGTATCTTTGCAATGCAATTTATCACTTATTATCCTATAAATCAAGCAGGAGTAAAATCAATGACCTCAACTGTTAGAAGCATAGCGCATATGGACTTAGACACCTTCTTTGTGTCGGTAGAAAGGCTATTCAACAGCAAGCTAATTGGGAAACCGGTTCTAGTTGGGGGCAAGTTGGATAGAGGCGTGGTTGCCAGCTGCAGCTATGAAGCAAGAACATTTGGGGTGCACTCGGCAATGCCTATCAAGGCGGCGCTAAGACTTTGCCCGCAGGCCATTGTTGTAAGCGGCAGCATGGAGCAGTACAGCCGTTTCTCAAAGCAGGTAACCGCAATTATTGAGAGCAGCGTTCCGCTGTGCGAAAAGGTATCGATAGACGAGCACTACATAGACCTAACGGGAGTTGACACCTATTACAGCAGCCTTGAGCTAATGCAAAGGCTAAGGCACACCATTACAAGGGAAACGGGGTTACCCATCTCCTTTGGGCTAAGCGTAAACAAAACGGTGGCTAAAATTGCTACGGGATTTGCAAAGCCCAACGGAGAAAAGTATGTTTCAGGCGCCGAGGTTGCAAACTTTATGCAGCCACTGCCAATTGGGAAAATACCTATGGTTGGCGATAAAACCCAACAAAAGCTACATGCCATGGGCATAAAAACCATTGGCGAGCTACGAACCCTTTCGCTAGATGTACTAGAAAAGAGCTTTGGTAAGATGGGGTATATTATTTGGCAAAAGGCACAGGGAATAGATAATAGTCAGGTTAATCCCTTCCATGAGGCCAAGAGCATAAGCACAGAGCGCACGTTTAATGAGGATAAAACTGATGTAACCTATTTAAAAACCATGCTGAGCAGAATGGCCGAGAAGCTTTGCTTTGAGCTTAGAACCAAGCAAAAGCTGGCATCGGTTGTGGCAGTTAAAATAAGGTACTCTAATTTTGATACCCACTCGCTACAGAGGCAGGTTGAGTACACATCTCTGGATCATCATATTACCCCCATTGCAAATAGTCTTTTTGAGCAGCTGTACCGAAAAGGTACGCCCGTAAGACTTATTGGAATAAAGGTTGGTGGGCTAATAAACGGGGAGCAGCAGCTCGATCTTTTTGATAGCGCTGCAGGTATGGCAAACCTTTACAAGGAGCTAGATTGGATAAGGAAAAGGTACGGATTAAAATCGGTCCAAAAGGGTGGCGGCATGGAGAATACCTAAATAAAAAAGCTTTTCCTCATGCAGAACATGAAAAAAAGCTTTGTAATGATTTGTAAAAACCTTAGCCTCTTGCCTCTATAGACTGTGGGGCTTTGCTGTACGCCGGACAGGTTTTCTTTGTGCAGGAACTAAAGATTGCAGCAACAGCTACTATCAATACTGCAACAACTAAAATTTTCTTTGCAACTTTCATTGGGTTTCTTGTTTAAAGCACCGCACCAAGTTATGAAAAATTGGCTTAGCGTCAAATTATAATTAACTATTGTTTGCTGTTTCTTGGGTTACCTCAGCGTAAACAGGGCACGGAATGTTATTATGACACGCTGTTAGCAATACTGATGCCAACACTACTCCAACAACCGAAAAAACTAACCTCTTCTTTTTCATAACAAAACGGCACTGAAATGGTTCAACTACTTATAAAACTAGCAACAAATACTGAGTATAAAAACTTTCGCAAGTTAAAATTTTAAACAGGAATTTGCGTTACCTCTATGTTGATTTAGATCATCGCAAACATCAAAATTTAACAGAATAATTGCAAAATCTTTTGACGCACAACTTAACCAAAGGTTTACAGTAGTAGCAACATTCAACAGAATCAACATAAAACACTCTGCCATTGGCTTGTGCGGGGAAATACTACAATACAGCGCAGCTTTATAAGCATAAGGCTGCTGTGCACACCATAAAAAAGGGTGAGGAAAACCTCACCCTTTCTTGCTCTTATGAAAAAAACTTACTGCTTAATCATTTTCTTAACAATTACCTTACCATCGCGGTTTTGGAACGATACAAGGTAAATGCCCTTAATTAGGTTGTTGGTGTTAATAGAGTTGCTAGACTCTGGCTTAACTGTCATTACCCTTTGGCCTATTAGGTTGGTAACGGTAATAAGCTCAACATCCTCAACATTGCTAAAGCTAATAGTGTTAGTAAATGGGTTAGGATAAACCTCAAGGTTAACACCCCACTTAATATCGTCAATACCAGTAGCAATATCAGAAGCATCGCGAGGAAGTAGTTTAAATACATCAAAACTATAATCCATTACACCAGTAATACTATAACGAGAGCCAACTGTGAATGTAGCCAAGAATAGTTTATCATCTACAGTTAAATCACCAGAACCATCGTTAACAATGTACTCCTGTTTGTCGCTTGGTCCGCTAATAACCTCTGCACTTACCACTTTAACAAGAACACCCTCATACTCCTCTGCTTGAACTGCTTGCGAAGTTAGTACGGTTGCTGCAGGTAATGTATTACCAGTACTTAGTACAGTTGTCTCTACTGTTACAGCAGGGTTAGTGTTATTTGTGATCTCGGTATAGCTGTAGTACTCCTTAAGCCAACCTTTTACCTTAACCTCATCGCCAATAGCAGGTAAACCAGTAGCTGTGTTGGTGTAAACTAGAATACCGCTCCATGCACCCTCTCCATCTTGGATAAAGAATCCTTTACCCGCTTGGATTGCTGTAACAATACCTGTTGTTTCAACAATTTGATCCGCATAAGGAGAATCGCCAGTAGCTCCTGTAGGCTGTTGTATTTGAGCAATGGTAACCACGTTAACCTGTGGCTTAGTTACAGTTACAGTCCACGCCTTTGTTGTATTGTTGTCCTGTGCAGTAACTGTGTAGGTAACAGGGTTAGTGAAATCTTGAACAGCACCTGAGGCAGGGCTAATGCTAGCACCAGCAGAAACTTGGATAGTAGGAGTTAATGCTGTTAAATCGGCTGTACTGTTAACCTCAATAGCAATGGTTCCTGCAGCTGAGTTAATAGTAGCAGCACCAGTTTGCTCAGCAAGTACAAAGCTTACAATTTCGGCAGCAGTACTTGGTTGTGCAGGCATGGTAACAGTTACAGTCCAGTTCTTAATTGTACCATCCTCGGCAACAACTTTATAAACTACATTGTCAGTAAAGTCATTATCGGTAGTTCCAGATACCTGTAACACATCGCCTACATATGCTTTTGCACCTGCAGAAACAGTAAACGTAGAAACAAGGCCAGTAAGATCTGTTCCATAAACAACCTCTATGGTAATGGTACCACTGGTAGCATCAATAGTTGCAGCAGCAACCTGCTCAGCAAAGCTAAAGGCTGTAATCTCTGCAGCAGAACTTAATGATGTGCTGTGTGTACCAAGGTAAGTAAACGTATTCTGAGGGTAAACAATCCACTCCGAATTATCAGCATCGGTACCAGCAGATGCAGCCCAATCTGTATTACCAGAGGTTACACTGCCTTTACGAACAAGAGTATACTCAACTGTTGCGTTAGTTATACCTGCAACAGACCAAGCTGTACCAGGATCTTCTCCCTGTTTGCCAATAACATCAATTAGCACATCATCCTTAAATAAACCAAGTGCATCATTGCCATTAAAATAGGTTACGGTACTTGTTAAATCGGACTGAGCTTTAATTTCGGCACCTGCTTCAGCATGGGTAATTACAAATACTTCACCACTAGCAAGCGTCCCGGTTAGTGCTTGTGGTGTTGCATTCCATGCACCTCCGTTTGGAGCAAGCTTAACGCTATAGATGCTCAAATCAACGCTAGCGCCAGTTGGGTTGTAGATCTCAATTGCTTTATTGTTTGAAGATCCCTCTATGTACTCGCTAAAGAATAGGTCGGTTACTTGCTGAACAAATACAGCAGTAACATCAACATTCTCGGCTGCAGTGAATACATAAGTAGCAGATGTGCTCAATGTGGTTCCTCCTACTGTCCATTTCTCAAAAGCATACCCTGTATTTGCGGTTGCTGTTAATGTAACCTCTTGTCCGTGGGTATAATCACCAGAACCAGTAACGGTACCAGCATCAACAGGAGAAACAAGGGTTGAAATGGTGTAAGTATTAATCTCAAACTGAGTTTCGATAGAGGCATTTGCAGTTACATTAGTAAAGGTGTACGATGCTACTGCACCTACCGATACTCCATCAACAAGCACATCCTTAATATGGTAACCCTCGTTGGCAGCAATGGTGAATACCACTTCGCCACCGTGGTTTACTGTTTGGTTGGTTGCTGGAGTTGTAGTTCCATTCTCGCCAGCAGTAACAGTAATGGTATAGGTATTAATTGCAAATGTTGCAGTAATGGTTGCATCAGCAACAACATTACTAAAGGTATAGGTGTACGAAGCAACACCAGCAGCCTCGGCAACCTCGGTACCATTTACCAAAAGCGATGCAATATGGTAACCAGCAGCAGCCTCAACTACAAATGCTTGGTTATTGCCGTGAGCAACAGAAACATCGCCAGTTGGGGTAATGGTTCCATTCTCGCCTGCGCTTGCAGCAATGGTGTAGCTAACACGGGTTAGAGCAACCGCTTGGTTAACATCTGCGTCAACAACAGTAACTGCACCAGTAGCCTCAACAAAACCAGTTTTGTTTACAGTGTAGGCAACATCGGCCGAAGCAGGAACACCGGTAAATGTAGCAACACCCGAAGCATCGGTTTGCTGCTCGCCATAACCAGTTAGCGCAACAGTAGCAGCCTCAACAGCAACTTCACCCTCTTTTACGGTAAAGATTACGCTGTATGTAGGTGTTGTTGATAATACCATTGCAATATCAACATTCTTATTCCCTTCAACGGTAACATTTCCTTCTACAGTGTTGTAACCATCAAGAGTAACAGTGTAAGATAACTGGTTAGGAAGAACATCGGTAAATGTAGCAACTCCGCTTGCATTTGTCAACTGGTTAGAATACCCACCAGATAGTGCAACAGTTGCACCCTCAAGTGGCGTTGTGCCCTCTTTAACGGTAAAGGTTACTGTGTACCTGTTTTGTTCAAAGGTTGCTGCAATGGTTGCATCAGCAACAACATTATTAAAGGTATAGGTGTACGCTGTTTGGTTTGCAGCTTCGACAACAGGTGTACCGTTAACGTTAAGCGCGGCAATGTGGTAACCAGGATTGGCAGTAGCAGTAAATGCCTGTGTACCATCGTAATCAACAGCAACAGCACCAGCAGGAGCAATAGTACCATTAGCACCAGCAGTTGCAGTAATAATTGGCTTTTGCTGTAGGGTGATTTTGTAGTACTTAACTACTGCAACATCCTGAGCGGTAACGGTAATTAGAATTACATCGTTATCGGCTAATGGCTCGTTTGCAGGGTCAACTACTACTACACCGTTCTTCTTAATACTCACCGTAGCATCGGCATCGTTCTGGGTGGCAACAATACCCATAGCATCGGTAAAGTTGTTAAACCACATGGTTGCACCAGGCTCGGTAGAAGGATCAACTACTAGGTTTGCGTAAGCCAAAACATCAACTCCATTAACGGTAAGTGCGCTAAGGGTTGCATCGGTTTTAGCAGCAGCCTCGGTAAAGTTGATTGTGTAGGTTTTGGTTGTTACACCATCCTGTGCAGTAACTAGTACTGTAGCAATACCACCATCAACAACAGTAGCTTGTGTGATATCTAGGGTAGCTGAGGTACTTGTTGCTGTAGCAGCAACAGCTGGTACAGCTGCACCAAAAGGAAGTTCTACGCTGTAAGTAAGAGTAGCAGCATCAAAGTCAGTTACAGTAACATCATTAACCTTAAGATCGGTTAGGGTTGCAACGGCAGATTGGAAGTCGGCAAGATTACGAGGAGTAAACTGCATTGTCCCGTTATAATCAACTAAAACTCCGGTTAAAGTAACTGAAGTAGTAGGAATATCGGTTCCAATATAATCAGCACTAAAGAAATCAGTACGTAAAACGAGTGTATTAGCAGCACCATCCTCTAGAGTATAATTCTTACCTGTTCCAAAAGTTCCTGTTGCAGGATTAAATATAACGTTTACAACCTTTACGAGTTTAGCCTCATCATCAACAGTAATAGCATCAAGGGCTTTAACCTCTGGAGCAATTGCTGGATTTGAAGACGTTGTTTCCGCATCGGCAACAGGTGTAAATCTTAACATTTCATTCGAAACATAAAGTTTACCAATAACATTAGTTATTCCATCTCCAACGTTATATGTACCTGTTATTTTTGCAGGATTTGGATCGTAAATAAGTATAGCACCTGATGCATCCTGAATATACTTACGATTATTAAACCCATCGGTTTGAGTGATTGTTGCAGCAGAAGTAAGTTTATAAACCGTTGTATTATCTGCAGCACTTGCACGTAAAGCAGCAATATCAGCAACATCAGTAGGAGTAACAATAGTATAAGCAGCTGTAGCAAGAGCGCTTGGGGTCATTGCTGCCTTAAATGCTTTTGCTTTTATTGTTGTGGTTGCACTAACCTCTATTGGAGTAGAATACAACGAAGATGCCTCTGTAGGCTCGTCTCCATTTGTTGTATATCTAATTTCGGCATCGGCAGTAGCACATGTAATCTCAACATTTTGAGTTGAATAGTATGTACCAGCAACTGGTGTAAATGTAGGATTTGCAACATCTTCAAGATTAACTGAGAATTGAATCGAAGCTGTTACAGCAGGAACTAGAGAAGCCCCGTACTCATCAACCAATTCAAGTTCTATAGTATATGCATCCTCTGTTAATTCGGTTAAATTAATTGGTGATGCAGTAACCTCCCCACTTGTAATGCTACCAGTTCCCGAAGGAGTTAGAGTATATTTTACTTTTCCTTCGGTAGGAAGGTCAAAATTATCAACAGTAAATTCAACATTTACAGTTTGTACAGTAAACTCTTGACTTGCTGTTGGTGCTGTAATATTAATTGCCTTTGCATCGGCTGCAAGAGTTAAAAGATCTATTTTAGTAACAGCAGCCTGCTTGTTTGGTGTTGTTTCATCATCCTGAGCAACAACAAAAACATCATAAGCTGTACTTTCTGTCAATCCGGTTAGATCTGCAGTATACTCGGTAGCACCAGCAGCAATGGCAATCTCAGTACCTGTTGCTATCAAATCATCAACAGTAGGATCTGCAGCACCATCAGCCAAAACTTTATAGAACGCCTTACCAGGCTCATCTGTACTTACCTTAAGAACAGCAGAGGTTTTGGTTATACCGTCAATTAGAGGGTAAGTGGTTGACCAAACAGGAGCGGTATTGTCCGCATAAGCAGTCCAACTAATATCATCAATAATGACTTGATAAGCTGTTATGTTTTTGATTTGAATAATAATATCTCCAGAAATATTGATATTTGAAATTTCAAAAACATGTTCGTTAAAATCATCAAAAGGGGTTGATGTACCTTGAGAAACGCCATTTATGAATAATTCAACCTGACGATTACCTGCACCTGTAAAACCTTTATACAATTTTACACTAAAATTACCTACTCCACCTGATATAGTACTAGACGAAATAGCACTATTATCTGCAACTCTACGTAACATTAGTGCAGGCCGAACTATACCTGAAGAGTTAAGATCATTATTATCATCTCTAGAAGCAACATAAGACCATGTAATGCCATTGTTACCAACAAAACTGTTAGTTGCATAAGATGTCGTTGCATTACTATTTGCGAAGTCTTCTAGACCCTGCCCCCATCCGACTTTCCCCGCAATCAGGAAAATCGTTGTGAGGGCGAATGTAAAGAGTAAATGTTTAAGCCTCATAACTTTAAATTTAGTTAGACAATTAGGGTTTGTTTGTTCTTATGAATTTGCTAAGGTATTACCCCCAAAAAAAATTGGGGTAAAAGGGTGATTAAGTTATAGCTAATTTTTGAAATGGCAAGCAGCCTTCTTTACTTTATGAACACATGTCTGTTTATCTGACACTTACAAGCAAACCTAGCTACTGTGCGCCCAAAAATATATACCTTATTATATTATGGTTATGTAAACCACAACAAGGGTAGCGCTACATGAAGATTTCTGCTTTTATGGAACAAAAAAAGAGGGCAACCAATGGCGCCCTCTTCTGTGCTATAACAGGTTGGTATGTGCTAGTTCTTCATAACCTTTGAGCGGTAAACCTTACCACCACTTAGCAGCTCAACCACGTAAATACCCGCTGGCATTGCCTTAATATTGAAACGTTGCAGCTGGGCGGAGCTAGAGGTTAGGGTGCGGCTCCATAGCTTTTGTCCGTTTACGCTGTACATAGATATGGTTGCAGTGCCCACTACCCTATCGCCAAGGTTTACAAACAGCTCGCTGCTTGTTGGATTTGGGTAAACATCAAGGTTTAAGCCACCTACCGTTGGCACCGTGCTGGCGTTGTTAACGGTTAGCTGCACGGTTTGGGTTGCAGTGGCCAATGAGTCGTCGGCAACGCTTACACTAAACGATGTTTCGCCATAGTAGCTGTTAAGCACGCTAACGGTAAGCATGTTATCGTTAACCTCAAAGGCAAGGTTAGCATTGGTGCTTTCGGCATCAAAGGTAAACACATAGGAGTCTATATCGGCTACACCAAGGGCTATGTTAAGCTCCTGGTTGTTATCCATTGCTTGTGCGTCAATAGCATCAAGCACAGGAGCATCGTTAACTGGAAGCACCTCAAGGGTAAACTGCTGTGCGGTGCTCTTGAACCCATCGTTGGCAAAAACGGTGATGTCGCAAAGGCCGCTCTGGTTGGCAACAGGTGTAATTGTTAACCCGCGCGATGTGCCGCTTACGCCAGTGGCAGGAGTAACGCTTATGCTGGATTCGGCAACAAGAGTCCCATTGCTGCTTTCAACGGTAACGGCAAGCTCATCCTCAACATCGGCATCGTATGGGCTAAAGGTAACCTGTGCGGTGGCATCCTCAAGAATCCTAATGCTATTAATGGTTTCCAGCATAGGTAAGCTGTTGGTTGCCTTGTAAAGCATGTTAAACTGATGGGTTGTAGTATGTTCGCCATCGCTAACCGAAACGGTAACAGCAAAATCGGTTACCTGTTCGGCTGCGGGGATAATGGTAACATCGCCATCGTTATAAATATACTGCTGCATAGCGGTTTCGGGGGTTGCGGTAACGGTTACCAAAAGATTATCGGCAGCCGTTTCTCTATCGTTAATACCCAGAAGCACCATACGTGCAGCATTTTTCATAAAGTGGATGCTATTAACGGAGTTAATAACTGGCGCTTGGTTTACCTGTGTAACGTTTATGTTAAACTCCTTACGCACGGTAAGTGTATCGTCGGTTGCAGAAACGGATAGGATTAAATCGCCAAAGAAACTGGCAGGAGGCGTAACCGTTAACTTCTGCTGTCCGTTGGTAACAGGACTAAATACCGTTTGAACACCAGCTACAACGGTACCAGCATTCCACACAATGCTTGAAGCAGGCGTATCGGGATCGCTGTAATATATGGTTATATCAACAGACTGATTCTCTGCAACCACTTGGTTTGCTATTGGCGCAATGGTAACGGGAACTTTACGGTTAAGACCACCTATATATATGGTATCAACATTAGACTCATCGCCAGTAGCCTTAAGCTGGTTAAGAATATCGCTACCCTTTTTGGTTCCCTTGCGGGATTTGAAACCTACCTTATCTAGCATCATCTCGGTATCGTTACCCCTAGCCTTTGTTTGCGACTTGTAAGGAGCAATGTACTCTGCCGTAAACACAACCAACGGATTATACTGCGCAAAGCTAACAACCTTAGGTGTGCCAAGGGTTCCGCTAAGGGCATCGATATTAGTAATTTCCAGAACTGGAGGTGTAGCGCTAGATGCATCGGAAAGCAGCACGGTGAATATAACGTTAAGCGTATCGCCCCAGTTAATGTCGTAGTAATCGCCACGGGCAATAAGCGTGTCAACCGTTGCTTTTGTTGATGTAAGCGATTTGGTTACAGGCAATCCCGATATGCTTAGCATTGCAGGCGACGATGTGTTTAACCCATCGAATACCCTATAGAACACCACATCGTTAGGGAAATTATGCTGCGCGTTATAAATGTACGACAGATTATTGCCCCCCTCAGTTATGTAACTTGGGAATAGGCCTGTACCCTGCTCTGCCTGGTTAAGGAGCAGAAACTCAACGGATAGCTCCGATGCGGAGTTATCAATATCGCTAACCAGCGTGCTAAAATCAAGAGGAACCGTTTTACTACCAAAAGCCTTAACCTCTGAACTTTGCGCAGCAGGATAATCGTTAACTGCCACTACGTTAATTACCACCTTGTACTCAGTGGTAAGCTCGCCATTGGAGTCCATAAGCTTAAACATTACGCTATCCTTGCCGCTAAACTCTGCATTAGGCGTATATCTAAAGTTAAGCGCACTGGTTTGTAGCGTGCCATTCTTGGGTTCGGAGGTAAGAATAACGGTTAAATCAAGAGCCCTATCCTCTCGGTCGTATGCCACTGGCATAAACCTAACGGGTGTATCCTCAAAGGTTATTACCGGAGCAACACCTGCCCACGGCGTATGGTTAACTGGGGTTACAACCAGCTTAATCATTAGCGGCTCCGACGATAACCCCTCGGCTTGCGTCTCGGTAGCCACAAGGAAAAGAACATCGCGGCCAGAGAAGAACTCGTTGGGCGTATAGGCTCTAGTTTCGGAGTCAAAAGTTCCGTGGAACGGGCCAAGTACTGTGTTTAGCGCAAGGCTAGATGCTAGGTTAACATCAATGGCATCGGTCATTTCTATGCCCTCTATTGTAACCGGTGCACCCTGTGCGGTAACAAATCTACGTTCGGGTGCTGTAATTGTAGGCTCATCGTTTACTGGCTGAATGGCGAAGTAAACCTTAGCCGATGCGGAAAGCGAATTGGAACCAGGCTCGGTAACGGTAAAGGTTAGCGAGTCTAACCCAAAGAAGTTGCTGGTTGGATGGTAAATAAACAACCGTGGAGCAATTTGCTCAAGGCTACCATGCTTTGGATTACTGGTAATGGCAAAGGTTAACCCCGATGGTGTTTGCGCATCGGTTCCACGCAGCACAACAAGCACAGGTTCATCCTCATTGGTAGTAAGATTTGCCTCCATTGCCACAGGTGGCGTATTAATGGCGAATACGCTAAGTGGAAATATTTTGGATCGGAGGTTGGCTTTATCAGTAAATAGCACGTTTAGCCCCACTGTGCCTAAGGCCAATGCGGGCGGTGTGCCCAGCAGATTAACCGTAGCCGTTTGCTCAACAACCTTTAGGCGAGCAGCGCCGTTAACAGCCCCCTCAAGCGAAATCCAGCTGGGCTGATTATTCAAGCGGACGATAACAGAGTCGGAATCAACATCGTAAAATTCTAGCGATTGGGTATAGGCGGCATTTACCGTTGCCGAGCCAAGAGCCGTAGTTAGTAACTCTGGCGCTACCCCTACGCTGCGTACAACAAGGGTGTATGTTTGTGTTATGAGCTCATTTATAACCCCATCGGTAACGCTAATTGTAATGGAGTGCTCTCCAACATTAGCCGTAGTAGGGATGCCTCCAACTATTGCTTCGCCATTATTCTGCCCTTCGGTTAGTAGGGTAAGCCAAGTGGGGAGTTCGGCTGTAATGGTTAGCGCATCGGGAACCGGATTATCAGTACATCCCAAATCGGCATCAACAACCTTAATGTTGTATGTGTACGTTTTTCCCTCTAAGGCATAAAGCACAGGTTTAGAGGCAAAACGGGGAATGTCATTTACTGGAATAACCGAAACGTCAAGCACAAAAACGTTGCTGCTAGCAATGCCATCGCTAACCACTACAGGAACGGCAAGCGTTCCGCAGTAGTTTGCAACGGGAACAATAGTGTTATCGCTTAGCGTGTAGCCATTCCCCGCAAGTACGCGTAGCGTTAGGGTTTGATTGGGGTCGGGATCAATAACAGCTACAGCCGAAAGGGAAATGCTAAGGGGCTCATCCTCATTGGTAGATAGGGCTGTAAGCTGCTCCGTAATTTGGGGAACCTTGTTCTCGTTTCTAACAACAACCCGTACAGTGTCGGGATTAGAGTCTATCGCGCCATCGTTAACAACCAAACGGAAATAGTATGTGGTGTTTGCATCAACCTCTGGGGCTGTAACGGTAAAAGATGGCAGAGTGAGCTGCGTTTCATCAACAGCCATATCCGACTGCCAGGAGTACGAGAGCGTTAGCCCCTCTGGATCGTACGATGCGGTGCCCGATACAGTAAACGAAGCCCCCTCGGCAATAACCAAATCGGTTCCAGCATTGGCAACAGGCACACGGTTCTGAACATAGGTGAGCTCCACCATTGCCGTTCCCCCCTCGACAAAGGTGCTACTGCCCGATGTAACATTTACCTGGGGCATAAGCTCTACCCCTGCACTCTGATCCCAAATCCTAAAAGTGATAGGGTTGCCAGGTGTGTAACCATCAATAACCCCTGTTGTTAATGGGTCGTCCATTGATACCCTAACCTCAATAAAGCCCGTTATGGAGATGGGGCGTATGGCGTACCCCACACAGTTATCGCCATCAAAAACACCAATCTCATCACCAACGGAAATAAATACATCGTTTATAGTAGCTTTGGTTACGTAAATGTTCATTTGGCTTAAACCATTCCCCGACCAAACCGGAACAAAATGATCCTGCCCAAAACCTACTGTTACTGAAACTAGTAGGGCAACTAGTGTGAGTAGATGTTTTCTCATATTATAAACTTTTAAATATTACACAACAAAGAGAATACAATGCGCTACCAATCTTCATATTACACAATCCAGAAACAGATTTTTGCATTGCATACATTTACTAAAATTACTCATTATCTATATCAATGTCAATAAATTATTAATATCATTTACCCTGTAAGTTGATGGGGTATTGTTACGCACTGTTAGGCGTAAAGTATGATGTGATAAGATTGGTAAATTGAATAAAAAGTCCACCATAAAATTCCCATCTTTGCACAAAAGCCTCAGCACATGGAGAACTACTTTTTTTCGTTGATAATTCCTGTTTACAACCGTCCCTACGAGGTTGATGAGCTGCTACAAAGCCTATCAAAGCAGACTAGGAGCAATTTTGAAGTGGTAATTGTTGAAGATGGTTCCACATCTCCCTGCAAGCACATTGTAGATAAGTACGCGCAGCAGCTGGATATTAAGTACTTCTCCAAGCCCAACTCAGGGCCAGGTACCACCCGCAACTATGGGGCGGAGCGGGCAAATGGCAACTACTTTATATTCTTTGATTCCGACTGTATAATCCCCGAGAGCTACCTTACCGAAGTAGAGGCTGAGCTGCAAACCCAATATGTTGATGCGTTTGGGGGTCCCGATAGGGCGCATCCATCGTTTACCAATTTGCAAAAGTCCATTAACTACTCCATGACCTCGTTCTTTACCACTGGGGGCATAAGGGGTGGCAAGGAGAAGATGGATAAGTTTCATCCGCGGAGCTTTAACATGGGCATAAGCAAAGCCGCATTTGAGGCAACGGGTGGCTACTCCGCCATGCGCTTTGGCGAGGATGTTGACTTTAGCCTACGGCTGGTTGAGGCAGGTTACTCCACAAAGCTGTTCCCTAAGGCCTACGTTTACCATAAGCGCCGCACCGATTTTAGAAAATTTTTCCGACAGGTTTACAACTCCGGTATTGCACGAATAAACCTTTACCTGCTACACCCCAAGTCATTAAAGCTGGTTCACACGTTTCCATCGCTATTCACCATTGGCAGCACCGTACTTCTCCTTGGTGGCATTGTTTGCAAATGGGCGCTTTTGCCTCTGGCTCTGTTCTGCACCATTATTTTTATTGATTCCTTGCGGGAAAACAAAAGCCTTAAGGTGGCGCTGCTCTCCATTCCTGCCAGCTTTATACAGCTAACGGGTTACGGAACGGGATTCATACAAGCTTTTTGGAAACGTATCCTTTTTAAATCGGCCGAGTTCAAGGCGTTTGAGAAGAACTTTTATAAGTGAGATGTGGAGGGTGAAGCGTGAGACGTTAAACGTGAGACGTTAAAGGTTAAAGAGCTTGTCTCGCCCCTAGGCGAGATTAAAGGTTAAAGGATTTGGTAGTTGCTTGAATCTTGAATTTTGAACTTTGAACTTTAACTTTCATAAGTTGCCCTTTGGGGCTTGTTAAAAACTGGTATTTTGTGATAGGTGTTTAGTTAGTCTAACATCTTTCTCCTTTAACTTTTAACCTTTACCCTTAATCCTTACCCTCTCCCCTCTTGTGTTCTACAGCATCTTTTTGTACCTTTTGGGCAAACTAAAAGGATCGGTTTATGGAAAAAGATACATCCCTTGTAAAATTCCCACCCAGAAAGGATAGCTTGCTCCAAATCCTTCATCACATTCAGGATAACCATCCCAACCAGTATCTTTCCGAAGATTGCCTAAAGGCCACGGCAAAGTATTTAGACCTACCATTATCCTCAGTTTACGGGGTGGCCGAGTACTACAGCATGTTTAGCCTAAAACCACGCGGACGGTACATTATTAGGATTTGCACCTCCCCTGTTTGCGGTATGATGGGCTCAACACCACTGGTTGAGTGGCTAAAAAATCGCCTAAGCATAGGCGTTGGCGAAACCACTCCCGATGGCCTTTTTACACTAGAAGAGGCAGAGTGCCTTGGCCGCTGCGGGAAAGCCCCTTCCATGATTATAAATCGCGATTTTTACGGGAACCTAACCGAGGATGTACTTGAGGGAATTATTTCCAACCTATCTAACCCATAATTGCCAATACCATGCTTGTAGAACATAGAGTTGCCCTACGAAATTCGGGGAAAATAAACCCAGAGAATATCGACGACTACATATCGAGAGGTGGCTATTCCTCTCTACGTAAGGCACTGGAATTACCCCCACAAACCATTGTGGACGAGCTAACCAACGCAGGGCTACGCGGACGCGGCGGAGCAGGTTTCCCCACAGGAACAAAGAACCAAAGCACCGCCATTGTTTGCACCGATTGCGAAAAGTACGTGGTGTGCAACGCCGACGAGGGAGAGCCTGGAACGTTTAAGGACAGAATTATTATGGAAACGGATCCTCACTCGCTTATTGAGGGGATGATTATTGCTGCCAAAGGCGTAGGCGCTGGCTACGGCTTTGTGTACATCAGAGGCGAATACTACACCTCTATTGAACGAGTGAATAAGGCTATTGAGCAGGCTAGAGAATATGGCTTTTTGGGCAACAACATTTTGGGTAGCGGATTCTTTTTTGATATAGAGGTACGCCTTGGTGCTGGCTCATACCTGTGCGGCGAGGAGCTTACGCTGCTGGAATCGCTTGAAGGCAAGCGGGGCTATCCCCGCATAAAACCCCCATTCCCCGCCGAAAAAGGGCTTTGGGGTAAGCCTACCCTTATTAACAACGTTGAAACGCTGGCCAACTTCCCCGTAATAATAGAAAAGGGAGCCGATTGGTACCGCTCACTGGGGAACGAGAAATCGTCGGGAACCAAAATCTTTACCATTAGCGGATACGTGAACAAGCCCGGATTTTACGAGGTTGAGATGGGCTGCAAGCTGGGTGAGCTGATTAACGACCTTGGCCAGGGCACTAAGGACGGCAAGCCATGGAAAGCCGCCCTTTTGGGTGGAGCAGCAGGAACATTTGTTCCTTACTCCTACTCCGATGCCATAATGGGCTACGACAAGCTCCGCGAAAATGGCGCAACCCTTGGCTCAGGCGCCATTATTGTTGCAGGAAGTAACACCCCGTTAATCCCAATAGTACAAAGCATACAAAAATTCTTTAAGCACGAGAGCTGCGGTAAGTGCGTACCTTGCAGAGTGGGCACCAACTATTTGTACGAGCAATCGCTAAAGCTAACCAACGCTACTCCCATAGAGCGAAAGGAGATTCTTGCCGATATGGTTAAACAGGCAAAAATGGTTGCCAAAAGCTCCCTGTGCCCATTAGGACAATCGCCAATACTATCGCTTGAAAGCCTACAGCGCCACTTTGAGCACGATATTGCCAACGAGAAGTAATTCCCAAACCCCAAAATAAACCAAAGGTTAATAGCAATGATAACCCTAAGCATCGACGGAAAAAGTATATCGGCACCAGCAGGAGCAAACCTGCTGCAGGTTGCCCGCGATAATGGTTTTAATATACCCGGACTATGCTACCACCGCAAGCTAACCCCCACCGGCGCGTGCAGACTTTGCCTTGTTAAGATTGAGGGAATGCGCGGACTGGTTGCCTCATGCACCGTAAAGGTTACCAATGGGATGACAGTTACCGCTTTTGACGAGGAGCTGGAGGATACCCGCCGATTTCTTGTTGATTACCTACTTAGCGAGCACAACGATAGCTACGACGGCTCCTACCCCGATGAGCTTCGCGAGCTAATGTTCCGCTACGGACTAGATGCAAAGGAGAGGCGCTTTTTTAAACCTGTGCTTGATACGCTAAACTTTACTCCCGATACCTCATCGCCAGTGCTAACCTACGACCCAAGCAAATGCATTTTGTGCTTCAGGTGCATAAAAGGATGCGACGAGGTGCAGGGGAAAAATGTGCTATCGGTTGCTAGTAGGGGCATTCACTCCTATATAATTGCAGGAAAAGGCGTTTGGGGCGAAAGCGAGTGCGATGGTTGCGGCGAGTGCATACAGCTATGCCCAACCGGTGCCATTGTGGAGAAACCCAACCGTGAAGTAATAAACCTAGATAAGGTTGAGAAAAAGGTTGCAACCACATGCCCATACTGCGGCGTTGGCTGCCAAATAGAGCTACTTGTACAGGATGGTAAAATTGTACGCAGCAATGGCATCGAGAAGGAATCGCCAAACGATGGGCGCCTATGCGTAAAGGGACGCTTTGGCTACGAGTTTGTACATAGCCCCGAGCGGCTAACCACACCACTTATTAAGCGTAACGGCAAATTCGAAGAGGCCACATGGGACGAAGCACTAAACCTTATCGCCACCAAGTTTAACGATATCAAACAGAAACACGGTTCCGATGCTCTTGCAGGCTACGCATCGGCTAAGTGTACCAATGAGGATAACTACATTTTCCAAAAGTTTATCCGCACCGTTTTTGGCACAAACAACATAGACTACTGTACGCGGCTTTGCCACGCATCAACCGTTACGGCCATGCTTAAATCCATTGGCGATGGCGCGGGCAGCAACCCCATTGAGGATTTTGAAACCACCGATTGCCTTTTTGTAACGGGTAACAACATTATTGAGACCCATCCCATTACCGCCACATACGTAAAGCGGGGAGCCGCCAACGGTCAGCGCATAATTGTTGTTGACCCCCGATGGACACCGCTGGTACGCTACGCCACCGTTTGGCTACAGCCCAAGCTGGGCACCGATGTGGCGCTGCTAAATGGCTTAATCCACATCATCATAAAAAATAACTGGATTGATAAGGAGTTTATAAACCAACGTGTTGAGGGCGGAATGGAAGCCTTTGAGCAGCTAAAGGAGCTAACACAAAAATATACGCCCGATTACGTTGAGTCCATTACTAGTGTTCCAGCCAACAAGCTTAAGCTTGCAGCAAGCCTCTACGCCACATCGCCTACAGCCATGATAGCCACGGGCATGGGCATGAGCCAACAGGTTACAGGCACGTACAACGTATTTAGCCTTATTAACATGATGCTAATAACGGGGCACGTTGGGCGTGAGCGCTGCGGTATAAATCCTCCACGCGGACAAAACAACGTACAGGGAGCAACCGATGTGGGCTGTTCGCCAGCGAACTACCCGGGCTACATTCCCGTTACCAACGAGGAGAACCGCCGCAAGGTTGCCGCTATTTGGAACGTACCATTCCATGAGCTATCGGCAAAGCCAGGCTTAACAACTGTTGAGATAATGCAGGCTGCCCACGAGGGTAAGATTAAAGGCATTTACATTATGGGCGAAAACCCCATGATTAGCGACCCCAACCTAAACCATACCGAGGAGGCTCTTAAAAAGATGGAATTTGTGGTTGTTCAGGATATTTTCCATACGGAAACCACTAAGTTCGCCGATGTTATTCTGCCCGCATCCACTTGGGCCGAAAAGAATGGAACGTTTGTAAACAGCGACAGGCGCGTGCTGCGCGTTCGCAAGGCCGTTGAATGCCCTGCCGATGCCCGCGAGGACTGGCGCATTATACACGAAGTAGCCAAACGCATGGGCAAACCCATGCCCAGCTATGCCAACGAGGCCGAAATTTTTGATGAGCTAGCCAGCGTAACACCCATAATGGCAGGCATATCGCATAAAAGGCTGGATAAGCAAAGCATACAATGGCCGTGTCCAACGCCTAATCATCCCGGAACAGTTACCCTTTACCTCGATGGGTTTAACACGCCCAATGGCAAGGGTAAGCTATTCCCCGTTGACTATGCCCAGCAAAGTGAACGGGTTAGCGCCAATTTCCCCTTTATGCTTAACTCCGGTAGGCTGCTGTACCACTACCACACCGCTACCATGAGCCGCAAAACTAAGGTGCTTAGGGATTTTGTTAACGATGCTTTTGTACTTATGCACCCAGAGGATGCTCACAAGCAGGGATTTAAAAACCACGACAGGGTTAAAATCACCTCGCAGCGAGGACATCTGGAAACCCACATCCGCATTAGTGATGAGGTGCTAGTTGGCGAACTCTTTATGCCCTGGCACTTTACCGAGGCTCAGGTAAACCGCCTTACCCGCGATGAGCTGGATCCATACAGCCGCATTGCCCCCTTTAAGCTATCGGCAGTAAAAGTGGAGAAGGTTAGCTAGCAATGCGTGCAACTCCTATAAATCAAAACGCCCAGCATAACACTGGGCGTTTTTTTGAAGCAACCTAAGCATAACCAACGAAAGTTGCATTTCGAAGCGTGTGGTTACTTCTTTAAAACTTTACTTAGAACGGTTTCCTTATCCAACTTTTTGGTACAGAAGAACCAGTCGTAGCACTTCATATCAGGATCTTTAGATTCCATTCTATCCTTTGCCGTACCACAAGAACCTGCAGTAGGAACAATAACCTCATCGCCAGGCTGCCAATCGGCAGGAGTAGCAATACCAAACTCATCGGCGGCTTGTAGCGCAATAATTACGCGGTAAAGCTCCTCAAAGTTCCGGCCTAGGCTAAGAGGGTAGTAAATAATGGTACGAATAATCCCCTTAGGATCAATAAAGAATACGGCTCTAACCGCTTTTGTATTGCTCTCACCGGGCATCATCATGCCGTACTTTTTGGCCACGTCCATGGTAATATCCTCAATAAGAGGGAAGGTTACCTCAACGTTCTTCATCCCCTTGTACTCAATTTTTTCCTTAATGGTGCGTAACCAAGCAATATGGCTATACAAACCATCAACGGAAAGGCCAACAAGCTTACAGTTAGCCTTGTTAAACCGCTCCTCCATTGAGGCAAAGGTCATAAACTCCGATGTACAAACGGGAGTAAAATCGGCAGGATGGCTAAACAGAATAACCCAGCTCCCCTTATAATCGCCTGGGAAGTTAATGTCACCCTGTGTGGTAACAGCCTTGAACTCTGGCGCTTTTTCGCCAATTCGGGGCATTGCAAATACTTGGTTCTCTTCCATAACTAGCTATTTTTAGTTTTAAAACTGGTGTTTGTTACTAATAAATTGCAAAGGCAGAGATAAATAGGAACTATTGCTGCTCAAGAAAATACGCTAAAGCCTAATCTTCCTTAGTTCCTCTTTCATTCGGTTGATATCAGTAATCCAATCCTCAATGTCGTTCTCGTGCTCAAGCTCCTCGGCAAGGATTTGGGTAGCCATTTGGTGGGTCATAAAATCTTTACCAGCAGTAAATGCGGCTATTTCGTTGTATCGCCTAATGGCACAACGCTCGCCCTTTAGGTTCTGCTCAAGAATTGCCTCAATGTACGAGTCGGTTGGAGCATCGTAGTCGCAACCGCTATGCTTAAACCAGTCCTGTGGGTGCAGCAAAGGCGTTCCGCCCAGCTGAATAATCCTGTCGGCAACCATTACAGCGTGGTTCAGCTCCTGGGTTGCATGCAAAAGGAGCTCTGGCTCAACCTCGCTACGCATTGGCCCCTCCATAACACGGGCACCAATCCAGTACTGGTAGTAAGCTAGCCACTCCTCGGCCAAGGCGGCGTTAAGCATTCCTAAAAGTTTATCTACATCAACAGATGCAATGTTTTTTGCTTCTTTTCCCATAGCTATAAGTTTTTTGGGGGGTTATGGTTTATGTAACTTCCTACAATTTGTAGGTTAATATCGCGTATGTTAAAATTTGGAATTCCTTTACGCTGGAAGTAGGACTGCAAAAGATTATCGAGCTCCTCATCAAAGTAATTCTCAATATAGTCGCACTCATCGCAGTACAAGTGGTGATGCCCATTTACCTCAATATCGTACCGCACAAAATCCCTATCGGTTTTAACCTTAGTAACTATCCCCTTTTCAAAAAAAACATCCAGAATATTGTACACCGTACCAAGAGCTAAACTGGGAAACTGCTCATTAACATAGGCCTTTATTGAGTCGGCCGTTGGATGATTTGGCAATGCAACCAACGCCCCCAGAACAGCTAAGCGCTGAGGGGTTACCTTTAGCCCCTTTGCGGAAAGAACTCCTATCATATCAGACATGTTCATGCGAATAGGAATTATTCTTATTTAACAATAATGCAAGTTAAGGGGAAATATCCAAAAATCAAATTAATACTCAACTTAACTCATTCGCACAAATTATCTTAGCATATCCTAACTGGCTTGCCGCTCTCATCTACTGCGGCAAAAGTAAAGAGCGCTTCAACCGATTTCTTGCTAGTATCGGAGGCAATGGTCTCCTGAAAAATTTCCACTAATACGTTAAGCCTAGCCGCCTTTACTGTAACCACCTTTGCTTTTATTTCGATAATTACACCGGGTTTCACTGGCTCCGAAAATTTAATACTACCAACCGAAACGGTTACCATCTTTTTACGGGCAAAGCGAATGGCAGCTATGTAGGCTATTTGATCCATCCACTGCATGGCCAATCCACCAAAAAGGGTATCGTTGTTATTCAAATCGCTAGGAAAAACAACCTTATAATGAGAAACTGCTGAATTATTTGTCATCTTTAAAAAAATAAATACACCACAAAATTACAGCATATTTTTGTTTTATGAACTATTGTTCATTATTTTTGTACCGAACATTTGCTTACTATGGCGAGACTAAAGATACCTAGAAAAGTAATGAATCCCCCAATTGTGAGGGGATTTAAGCCCTACGGAAAAGAGCAAGGCGCTGATAACCTTGAGGCCATAACGCTCAACTTTGAAGAGTACGAAGCGCTTAAGCTTTGCGACTACGATATGTACAACCATAGCCAAGCATCGGCCATAATGAACGTATCCAGACCAACATTTACGCGTATCTACGCATCGGCACGCATAAAAATTTCCAAAGCCTTTGTTGAGGGGCGACAAATTGAGATTGAGGGCGGTAAGGTTTACTTTGATAGCGAGTGGTTCCGCTGCAGCAGCTGCGGGTGCAACTTTAACAACCCACACATGCAGGAGAAGGTAACCAGCTGTGCGCTATGCGGCTCAAAAGAGGTAAGCAGCTACCCCAGCAACAACGAGGAAACGGCTACTGAGGATACCTGCTACTGCCCTACCTGCGGCTTTGAGAAAAGGCATCAGCATGGGAATAGGTGCAACAAGGAGCTATGCCCTACCTGCAATAAGCCCATGAAAAGGCGTGGGCGCCAATAAACACTAAGATAAAGGAGTAAACCCATGAAAATAGCAATAACATCAAAGGGAAACACGCTGGAATCGGAGCTTGACCCTCGGTTTGGACACTGCGCATTCTTTACCATCTACGATAAAACTAGTGGTGGCTTTGAGGTAATACCAAACCCATACAAGGGCAGTGAGGAACAGGCTGGTACGCTAGCCGTAAAGTTCCTTAAGGATAAGGGCGTTGAGAAGATTGTATCGGGGGATTTTGGCCTAAAGGTAAAACCCCTTTTAGATAGCCTTTTAATACAGATGATTGTGATTAAAAAGCCCAACATAACCATAAGCCAAATAATTGCGCTCATTAACCACTAATACTAACCACCTGAAAATATCAGGTTAACAACGTAAAACAATGCCAAAGCTAGACGGAACAGGCCCCGAAGGACAAGGTGCCAAAACGGGTAGAGAATTAGGCTCTTGCAGCAAGCTTAGCGACAAGGAGAAACTGGACAAGCTGGGCAAAGGGTTAGGTAAGAAGCATCATGCTGGTGGCGGTGAAGGGCACGGGAAGCGCTTAAAATACGACTCGCCCAATACCTAAACTAGCATTTGTTTTCAGTTTGATTTAAAGCATAATACTTTACTAAACATCACTTTACATGAAAAAAAGAATTGCAATTCCTGTTGAGGGAGATACACTATCGGCACACTTTGGCCACTGCCAAGCATTTGCTTTTGTTGACGTTGAAAACAACAGCGTTACCAATATCACCATGATGGATCCTCCAGAGCATCAGCCAGGCACATTCCCACGCTGGGTTGCGGCCAACGGAGCAACCGACGTTATTGCCGGTGGAATGGGCGCACATGCCATTGAGCTATTTAACCAGAATGGCATAAACGCCTTTGTTGGTGCACCAATCAAAACTCCCAAGGAACTGGTTGAGGATTTTCTTGCCAACAAGCTTTCCCTTAACGCAAACTACTGCGACCATAAAGAGGGCGAAGAGCATCATGGCTGCAACCACTAATCCCATTCTTAGCAGCCAGTGCAAGGAGTGCTTCATAAAAACCTATCAGCACATAGCCAATAGGCTAGCTCTTCCTGTCAACATTCAGGATGAGCTATGGAGCTACCTAAACCATCTGGTTGCTAAAAACGAGATTTCCAGTCCAGAAATTCAACGAGAGCTGAGCCTAAAGCTCAGCTCTCTTACTGGTATCAGCGACTTTTTTGAGGCCGAGAAGCAGCAAAGCAACGCGCTAGCAGCAGAGCTTTACACCGACTGGAAGCCACGTGTTCAATTGGCACGCAATCCGCTAAACATAGCCCTTAGGCTATCCATAGCCGGCAACATTATGGACTATGGCGCCAATAGTAGCTTTAGCGTTACCGATAGCATTGGCAAAGCGCTAATGGCAAACTTTGCCATAGACCACAGCAAGGAGCTTTTTAGCCGGATTAAATCGGCCAAAAACATATTATTCCTTGGCGATAACGCAGGCGAAATTGTTTTTGATAAGCTGCTTATAGAGGTTATCAACCAGCAAAACATAACCTACGTGGTTAGGGGTGGTAACGCCCTAAACGATGCTACGCTTACCGATGCCACCGATGTTGGACTTACCGCCATTGTACCCGTTATTACCAACGGCTACAACGCCCCATCAACGCTACTTAACAAGTGCAGCGATGAGTTTAAAAATGTCTACCAGCTGGCCGACCTTATTATAGCCAAAGGACAAGGGAACTTGGAGGGTTTGCTTACAGAAAACGACCCTCGAATTTTCTTTCTCCTCATGGTTAAGTGCAGCGCCATTGCTAAAACCCTTGGCGTTGAGAAAGGGAGCTTTATTGTTGCCAATAAGTTGCTAGTTAAGCAACTAGGCAGAACAACCGAATCAACATATCCAAATGACTAGTAAATCCCCACTTAAAATAGCCATTGCAAGCGGAAAGGGAGGAACGGGAAAAACGCTGCTATCAACAAACCTTGCAGCCTACCTAAGCCAATTTGAACCAACCCTTTTGGTTGATTTAGATGTGGAAGAGCCCAACGATGCGCTATTTATTAACGCGCCGCTGCTTAGCACAGCCAATCAGCATAAAATGATTCCCGTTTGGAACGAGCAGGAGTGCATACTCTGCGGCAAGTGCGCCCGCGTTTGCAAGTTCCATGCTGTGGTGCAGCTAGGCCGAACCATTAGCGTTTTTAACCAGCTATGCCACAGCTGCTACGCCTGTTCGGAGCTTTGTCCCACCAACGCGCTACCCATACAAACCCACAAGATGGGCGAAACTAGGTTCTTTGAGAAGGGAAACCTTAGCTTTATTGAGAGCCGTTTAGTGGTTGGCGAAGAGCAAGCCGTTCCGCTAATAAATAAAACGCACAGCATAGCGCAGCAAAAGTACAACCACATAAAAACGCACCTTTTAGACTGCCCTCCGGGAACATCGTGCCCCGTTGTTGCAGCAACAAAAGATACGCACTACGTTATACTTGTAACCGAACCCACACCCTTTGGCCTAAACGACCTAGCACTTGCGGTTGAAACCATGCGCCAGCTAGGGAAAGATTTTGGCGTGGTAATAAACCGCGAAGGGCACGGCAACTCCAGCGTAAAGGAGTACTGCCAACGCGAGCAAATACCAGTAATTGCCTCCATCCCATTCCAAAGGGAAATTGCGGAGCTATACTCCACCGGACAACTGGTTTACAGTACAATACCCGCAGTAAGGCAAGCACTTGAGCAAATAGCCCTGGTAATTAAAGAGAAAGGAGCCAAGCGATGAAAGAGGTTGTAATACTATCGGGCAAAGGGGGGACAGGAAAAACATCCATAACCGGAGCCTTTGCTGTGCTTGCAGGGCAACAGGCCATTATTGCCGACTGCGATGTTGACGCCGCTAACATGCACCTTTTGCTGGCGCCCGACTTTGCCGAAAAAAGCGATTTCTACAGCGGCGAGCTAGCCGTTATAGACTCTAACAAGTGCACCCAATGCGGCATATGCGCATACAAGTGCCGCTTTGGGGCGTTTAGCCTTAGCAATGGTACATACGTACTTGACCCTCTAAGCTGCGAGGGCTGTGGCTACTGCCAAATAACTTGTCCTGAAGGTGCAATTAGCCTTGTACCTCGTAAAGCGGGACAGGTGTTTGTTTCAACCACCAAAGTGGGCAGCACCATGGTACACGCCAAGCTGGATATTGGCGCCGAAAACTCAGGCAAACTAGTTGCCAAGGTTAAAAATAGCGCACAGGAACTGGCTAAGCTAAAGCACAAAGAGCTAGTTGTGGTTGATGGTTCCCCAGGCATTGGGTGCCCAGTAGTATCGTCGCTTGCCGGAGCTAGCTACGTAGTGCTGGTTACTGAGCCAACCGTATCGGGACTACACGACTTGGAGCGAATAGCCGGAGTAATACAGAAGTTCCGTATTCCCATGGGCTGTATCATTAATAAGTTTGATATTAACCCCGAAATGAGCAACCAGATAAGCCATTTTATAAGCAGCAATGGCATTGATTACCTAGCAAGCATTCCGTTCGACCCCAGCTTTACCAAAGCCATGGCCGAGGCCAAAACCATAGTAGAAACACAATCGCCCGCAAAACTCATTATAGAAGAAGTTTGGGCAACGCTAACCAAGAAACTCATAAACTAGTATCAACATGAAAATAGCATTCACAGCAGTAGGCACAACATGGGACTCACAAATAGATTCCCGCTTTGGCCGCACAGAGTTCATTGTAATCCTTAACGAGGAAACCCAACAACTTGAGGTTATTGACAATAGCGCAGTAAAAAACGAAGCCCACGGCGCAGGTACAGCAACCGCTCAAAAAATGTACGAGCTAAAGCCCGATGTGCTAATTACAGGCAATGGCCCAGGCGATACCGCAGCAACAGCACTCAAAAATTTAAACATGAAAATTTTTGTTGATGCCCATAACCTAACGCTAGAGCAGGCCTACAACAGCTACAAAAATGGCAGCCTAAAGCAGCTATAACTAGAGTCAGAAAAACCAAAATACTGTTTCAGAATATGAATCCCATTGCAAAAATTGAGCTCCCCGGAGTAAAGAACATCATTGTTGTGGCCTCGGGGAAAGGAGGTGTTGGAAAATCAACCGTATCATCGAACCTAGCCATTGCGCTAACCCGCAACGGGTTTAAAACCGCTTTGGTTGATGCTGATATCTTTGGCCCATCAATCCCAAAAATGTTTGGTATTGAGAACGAGCAGCCAGAGGTTAAACGCGAGGGCGAGAAGGAGCAGATGTTCCCTATTGAGAAGTACGGCGTAAAGATTATGTCCATTGGGTTCTTTGTAAAGAACAACCAAAGCCTAATTTGGCGTGGACCAATGGCGGCCAACGCGCTATCGCAACTGCTAGAGAATACCCAGTGGGGCGATATTGACTACATGGTTATAGACTTCCCTCCTGGCACAAGCGACATACAGATAACTGCCGTACAGAAGTACGCCATTTCTGGAGCCCTTATAGTAACAACGCCTCAGGAGATTGCGATAAACGATGCCCGCAAAGCCGCATCCATGTTCCGCAACCCCGATATTAACGTGCCCATAGTAGGGGTAATTGAGAACATGTCGTGGTTTACCCCACAGCCCCACCCCGATGAGAAGTACTTTATTTTTGGCCAAGGAGGAGGAGAAACTTTAGCCAAAGAGTACAACACCAAGCTACTAGGACAAATTCCATTGGTTACTGAGGTTGGCGAAGCCGCAGGTAAAGGCATGAGCGTTTACAGCCAAGCCAATAAACTTGTGGTTGATGCGTTTGACAGCATCACGGAACAACTTGTTGCAACAGCCGTGCTAAAATAGGATTGCCCATTGGTTATGCAAGCACTACAGGCTCCTTTTTACAATTAGCAGGCAAGCATGTAACAAGAGTACACGCTGCTTTTTACACCCTCAAAAAGCAGCAGCCCCAATGCAGCAATGCGTTGGGGCTTTTATTTTGGGAGGGAGAGGAGTATGGGAAATAGCATCCTCAATCTCATCCTTTTTAAAAATATGTTTTAGTAGTAGTTTTTTATTATATTATTAGCAATATTTGTATTGACATTAAAACCAATGCTAATGGTAAAAAACACAGAGATATTACTAGAAATTGGGTTTAACAGACTCGAAGCAGATGTTTACGTACATCTCCTAACCCACCCTCCCTCAACTGCATATAAAATTGGTAAACAGCTAAATAAGCCCACAGCAAATGTTTACAAGGCAATAGAATCGCTTGCGCAGAAAGGAGCTGTAATAGTAGAAGACAATAAGAATAAGCTGTGCAAAGCCGTTAATCCTAACGAATTCTTTAACCTCTACGAGAAATCGATAATTGATAAATCTAACACAGCAAGGACGCTACTTAGCAATTTGGAGAACGCAGCAGAAGATCAAACCTCCTACTCCATAGACTCGGTACCACTAGTTTTTGAGCGATTCCGCTCCATGATGAGCCGCTGCAAAACAGTTGCCGTAATCGATGCTTTTCCTCAGGCGCTAAATGAGGTTGTTCCCTACATTGAAGAAGCAGCACAACGAGGAATTGACATTCAGGTAGAAGCCTATCAACCCATTAAGATAAAAGGAGCAAGCACGATTTGTGCGTCCATTGGGAGCAAAGCATCAAACCACTGGAAAAGCCAGCAGCTAAACCTTGTAATAGACGGAGAAGAGCACCTAATAGCCCTAATGGATAACGACCTAAAAAAAGTGAAACAAGCCGTTTGGAGCAACAGCACCTACATATCATGCATACTACACGCGGGCATGCTAAAAGAACAGACTGTTCTTAGAATTATGAACGAGGAGAACAATCCCGATTTTGAGAGTGCTGCAAAACAGATCCTTAACAACCAACGCTTCTTCTTTAATACAAATGTTCCAGGATTTAACAAACTTCAAAAACTATAACCCATGAATACCCTTGTTGAATACCTTAAGAAAAACCCTTGGCGGGCAGTTATAAGCGCAATAGTAATAGGCTTAGCCATAAAATTGGTAAGCACTATCCTATCCAAAATATCCATTGATGCTGTAGAACCGTTTTGGGAAATGAGTTTCTACATAAAAAATGCCATATATAAACTATACATGCTTATACTATCTGTTACTACCATACTACTTGTAAATAAAGGAAACCTGAATGGGTATGGATTTAACAGAGCCCAAAACATTAAATATCCAATAGTTACGCTTAAAGTTATTGGAATTACGTTTGCCTCAATGATATTTGGAGGAATTCTATTTATGGGTATCCTGAACAATACATTTCCTACAGGAAACTCAACAGCATTCCCCGAACACAGATCGATACCAGAAATGATACTTACTGTATGGATATGGTCCAGCCTTTGCGAAGAGGTATTTGTTCGAGGATTTTTTCAAGGATTTATTCAGCAATGGAAGCATTTAAAATTCCTAAAACTGAGTCTTCCCGTAATTCTTTCGGGATTAGCATTTGGAGCGATGCACCTATCCTTACTTAAAGCGGGAATGGGGATGTGGTTTGTAGCGTTTATTGTTTTTAATACAACTATTATTGGACTTTTGGCAGCTTACTATAGGGAGAAAACAGATAGCATAATACCTGCATTTTGGGTGCATTTTATTGCTAATGTGGTGGGGGCATCTCCGCTAATTATCAAGTCGATTATTGGAGTATAACAAGACCTCTGGAATAGCAATAGTTTTGCAATACTTGCAAGAAACTTAATGCAAAGACTTTCCCTCCCTAACCTTCTAAAGCACAAGATACAAACTATTAGAACGTATATTATCCATCAATACCTCTAATCCACTCAAGGTAATAAAAAGCAGAGGGTGTCCTTAACGTTTATCACCCTCTGCTATATCAACTTCAGAAAGAACATACGATTTAAATAGTGGATATTCAAGCAGATAAATGCAACACACAACTAATTAAAGAAGCGCCCAACCTTATTAATGGCCGATGGCAGGGCAAAAACCACAACCCTATCGTAAGCGCTAATCACGGTGTCGCCCTTGGCAATAAAGGACTTATCGCCTCGTACAACGCCACCAATAATGGCATCCTTGGGGAAGTTAATATCCTTAATGCGCCCTTTGGTAGCAGGCGAGCCGGGCTTAACTATAAACTCAATAACCTCGGCATCGGAACCCGTAAGGCACTTAATGGCCGATACATCGGTGCTCATGGTGTAGCGGAAAATACGGCTGGCAGTAATTAGCTTCTTGTTAATAACGGTATCAATACCAATACTTTCTGCAAGTTTAATGTAATCAATATTCTCAATCTCGGCAATAGTTTTCTTCACACCCAAGCGCTTAGCCACCATGCAGGAAAGGATGTTGGTCTCGGAGTTGCCCGTAACGGCAACAAAGGCGTCCATGTACTCAAGCCCTTCCTCAATTAGCAAATCGGTATTACGGCCATCGCCCTGAATAACCAGCGTATTCTTAAAGTAGTTAGCTAGGCGGCTGCTCTTCTCCTTATCCTCCTCAATGAGCTTTATATTTACGTGCTTCTCCAGGTCGCTGGCAATACGAACGGCAATGCGGCTTCCCCCTAGAATCATTAAATTATGTACATCGATATTGGTTTTGCCCGAGTACTTGAGCATATCGCCAAGACCGCCCTGATTGGCAATAACATACACCAAGTCTTTCACCTTAAACTGGTCGTTGCCCCGTGGGATAATGGTTTCGCCCTCGCGCGATATGGCCACAGCGCGGTACTCTAGGGTATGATGATCCTTTGTGGCCTGCAGTAGTGTTTGGTCAATAACGGGTGCATCCTCCTCCAATCGGAACACGGCAAGGGAGAGCTTTCCTCCAGAAAAATCGACATACTCCGTAGAGCTGGTTTGGCCCAATAGGCCAATAACCTCACGGGCGGCAAGTTTCTCCGGGTAAATTAGGGAGTCGATACCCAGATTTAGAAAAATCTCCTTGTTATTGGGCAGTAGGTACTCGTTATTATCAATACGGGCAATAACCTTTTTTGCTCCCAATCGCTTAGCCAGCGTTGCCGATATAATGTTTGTTTCCTCCGAGTGGGCAACGGCAATAAACAGATCGGCCTTTTTAATATTGGCCTCTTTAAGTGCAGCAATAGAGGTAGCAGAGCCAACAACGGTAATCAGATCGGAACTTGAGGCTATCTCGTCCAGCTTATCGGCATCGGGATCAATTACGGTAATCTCATGATACTCGTTCGAAAGCATTTTAGCCAAATGGGTTCCAACCTCGCCTGCACCCGCAACAATAATATTCATTTAAGTAGGTTAACTAATTCTATTATAATACGATAAGCAGTAATAGCTGTTGCAAAAAACTGCACAAAACAACTTGCAAATTAAGCTTAAAAAAGCAGACGTTTAGCCTTTTATTACTTAAAAGTGACAGATAATGGGCAATGAAAGGTTAGCGTAGCACATCCTTATACAAAGGTTATGCAGGAATGCTCTACTTGTCCCCTATTCTATAGTAACCATTGCTAAGCGTGTGCCAATACTCTGTTTGCGAAGGGTTGAACGAAGCGAATATTAGGGTAGCGTTCCATTCTGGAACCGATGAGTCAACAATAACAACCCTTGGGTTAAAGAGCTTAGGCAATGCGCGCGGACGAAGTTTGCAATCCTTAGTAACTATCAAATAATCTGTTACTAAAGGATTTTTTGTTCGCTTACGCGCCAGCGCATCGCCAATAGGAATGGCAATACGCTGCCCCTTATAATCGGCAAAAAGCAGCCCCTCTCCCTTTGCAAAGGTTGTGGTGCGTAATGATTTTTGGCAAGAGGTAGAGTCGCTAATTGAGAGATACTGAGCCGATGAGAAACACCCTCTACTTGCCATGAGCTTACCCAAAAGAAACTTACGCTGCTCAATATTGCTGTACAACGAGCTATCGAGAAGGGCAAGCGCGCTATTGCCATCAACAAAAACAATAGCCGATTTTCCATAGGAGCTTAGCACCAATGCCTCCGATGCTTTGCTCTGCCCAATTTTTTTTAGTGCCGTTTCCCCAGCTAGAGCAGCAACTACTAATAGAAACACCAGAATACGCTGTACTCTACCCTTAAATATCCACCAAATGGCAAACACCAGCAAAAGCATCAGCAGCATAAACTGGGTACCGCTTAAGTGGAGCCCCTGCAACGTGGCGCCTGGTGCTGCCTCTATGGTTGCAAGCCCCTTGTTTAGCAAGCCAATGGCAATATTGGAAAGCCAGCCTATCCACTCCGATACCAATGGTACCGGAGCAAAGGCGTAGAGCGCAATTAAAAGGTACAACGACCACGTTGCCAAGGGAACGGCAAAAAGATTTGTAGCCCAGAAATAGCTTGGAAACTGATTAAAGTAAAAAACACTAATGGCAGTTGTCCCAATTTGGGCTGCAACAGAAACCATCAGCAGCTCCCATAGCCGTTTTGTTATTCTATAGTTAGGACTAGCCATCCCCGTTAAAATGGGACTGAAAACAAGAATAGAAAAAACGGCAAGGTAGGATAGCTGAAACCCTATCTCAACCAAGTTAAAGGGATTAATAACCAGCAGCACAAAGGCTGAGGCAGTAAGGGTATTAAAAATACTTGAGCGCTTAGTGGTAACCTCGGCCAGCGCCACCATTGAGAACATAAATGCCGATCGCTGCACCGATGGCGACAATCCCGTTAGCACAGCAAAAAACCACAGAAATGCCATCAGCGCAACAAAGCGAATAAGTCGCCCGCTCCTTGTGCCTTTTAGCGATGCAAGGAGCCACGAGAGCAGTACGAAAAGAAGCCCAACGTGCAAGCCCGACACCGCCAGTAGGTGCATTGCCCCTGAGCCAGAGTAAACTCGTCGGGTTTCGTCGTCGAGTAGGGTTTTGTAGCCCATTGATAATGCTGAGGCAACAGCCAGCTCCTGATCCTTTAACCCAGAGCGGATTAGTAACGCTATCATATTTTCCTGCAAGCGGTAAGCAAAAGCAAACAAAGGGTTTCCGCCATGGTCAACAAGGAGCCACTCGTTGTTCCGCACAAATGCTGTGGCAAATACACCTCGCCGAGCTAAGTACCTCTTATAGCTAAACTCCTCTGGATTTTGGGGTGGTGCAGGGAACTTTGGTTTAAGTCTTAACCCTATTATGTCGCCGTATTGCAGGTCAAAGGCATTAGTATCGGTTTGAGAGAAGTACAACAGCATACGCTCATCAATACTATAGAACAGGCCATTGCGCCACTCGCCCTCCAGCTTCACCTGCATACGAACGCTCCGCTCCCTTACTATAGGAGGCTCAACAAGCTGTGCCACAACGCAAAGAGGCTTCCCTTCGGTTAACACGCTGGCAGTAGGCTTTAACGTAACCGCTGAGTAGCCTACAATAATCAGGAACAGGTTAAGGGTAACACCATAGATATGGCGCAGCGGCCACCTTCGGGAAAGAAATAGCGCAATAAGAACTACGCAGAACGATACCAGAACAACGGAAAGAACCATTGCAGCATCGAACAAAGGCCTACTTATAATACCCAAGCTAATACCCGCAACTAGGGGAACTAGCAACCGGAGAAAGGGGATTTCTTTATAACTTGATGGATAGCCCATAGACCCTAACTAGCATTTTAACTTGCTGTTAAATATCAATTTACAAATTGATACAAAACGAGTCAAGCAAATACGCTAGATGCAGCTATTCGCTTGGGCAAAAAAAATCTCCCCCTGATATGCAAGGGAAGATTATACATTAAATTGTAATGCTGCTTATTAAAGCGCTTTGTTAAGAGCCAAATAGTGCCTGCGTGCCCACTAAAGGGGATCAACTAGTAAGGCAACATTATATTAAGGGGAAAGTAAAACTATGCCAACCTAAACTTATAGTCGATAGAGAATCGGCCCTTAGTTATGCCAGCAAGCTTATTCCGAAGCAGCTGACGCCTAATTGGGGAAACCTTATCGGTAAAAAGCATGCCCTCAAGGTGGTCGTACTCATGCTGAATAATACGGGCGCGGATTCCGCTATACTCCTCCTCGTGTGGCTCAAAGTTCTCATCAAGATACTGCATGCGAATAACGTCGTCGCGCTCCACATCCTCGCGAATGTTGGGAATGCTAAGGCACCCCTCGTTAAAGAGCTTTCGCTCGCCCGAACGCTCAATAATTTTAGCGTTGATAAAAACCTTTTTAAAATCCTTCACATCCTCATCGTCCTCCTCAAAGGGGGTTGCATCAATAACAAAAAGGCGAATGGAGAGCCCAATTTGAGGTGCAGCAAGGCCAACACCATCGGAGTGGTACATGGTCTCGAACATATCGGTTATAAGCTCTTTGATGTTTGGATAATCGGGCGAAATGTTCTGCGCAACCTTGCGCAAAACCGATGAGCCGTAAATGTAAACTGGTCTAATCATTACAAAACCTATTTCTGGTAATCTAAAAACGATTGTAAAATAATGGCGGCGCTAATTGTATCGGCAAGCGCCTTGTTTTGCCTATCCTTCTTTTTAACGCCTCCCTCTATCATTGCACGGTGCGCCAGAACAGAAGTAAACCGCTCATCGGCAAGGTGAATGGGGATTTCAGGAAAAACCTTTTTAAGGCGATTAATAAGCGGATTGATATACTTAACAGCTTCTGAGGGCTGATTGTTCATCTGCTTAGGGTACCCAATAACCAAGGCCTCTAGGTTTTCGGTTTTAGTGTAATTGGCAATAAACGCCTCAACCTCAGCCGTGCCAACGGTTTTAATTCCGTTTGCAATCATTTTAAGAGGATCGGAAATGGCAATGCCAGTCCTCTTGCGACCTACGTCGAGTGCTAGAATTCGTCCCAAGTGCAAAATTTTTGCACAAAGGTAGCAAAGAAAGTCGAGAGTGAAAATGAAAAAGCAGTGGGCTGCATGCAATTAGGCAGCAGGGCTACTCCTGGCGCTTGTTGCATACTAGCAGGAGCTCTACAAACATCTCGCGCCTATCGGGCGGAACGGGGATGGTGTAGTTTCCCTCAAGCTGAACAACGCCTTTATTTTTTTGGAACTCCTTAACACAACGGAGGTTTATAAGCATGTCATGAGAGATTCTAAAAAAGTGCTTATCGTCTATAAGCGATTCTAGCTCCGAGAGGGTTTTGGTGGTTCGCACCTCGGAGTCGTTAATGGTAATAATAGATGTTGCATCAGCAACCGATGCAAAGCAAACCACCTCGCGGATATCAATATAAATAAGCCCACCCTTAAGGTTGGGCAGCGCAAGCTTGAAGGGGATTACCGATTTAAGGTTCTCGAACAACGCATAGTAGCGGGCGCGGCTACTCATTTGCGATTTTCTACTCTCACGCACCTTGCCAACAGCACGCTCAAGGTCATCAATATCTATTGGTTTTAGGATATAGTCCACTGCGCTAAACCGGAATGCCTTAATTGCGTACTGGTTGTAGGCTGTTATAAAAATTACATCGAAGGTTCTGTCGGGATAGCTTTGCAGAAAATCGAACCCTGAGCCCTTGGGCATTTCGATATCAAGGAAAACCACATCGGGGCTAAAGTGCCTAACCACATCAAGAGCCTCCTCGCCCGATCGGGCAACGGCAACAACCTCCACATCGGAACAAACCTGGCTTAGTAGCAGTTCCAGTGATCGGATTGCTGCAACCTCATCGTCAACAAGAACTGCACGCAACATAGGCTAGTTTTTTATGCAAGTTAGCTGCTAATTTTAATAATAGGTAACAAATACGCGTTTTGTGCTACTGGGCCCAATAGTGTTTTACTTAGGCATATAGCGAGAGTAGTCGGCCTTATCGGCATCAACTATTTTTTCAAGCACTTCGCTAGTGTCGTATTTGTAGGGTTTTGATGAAGCACTCACCTTGAATTTGCTCACCATAGTAGGGTCGTACACATTTAGCAAGCGCTTGTATAGGTTGGGATGCGAGAGGAATTTCTCGACCAACCAGCGCCAAAAGCTCGCATCGGTCTTTTCCTGATTGATATAGGCCTCAAGATTAAGCTCGCGGTAAATTACCTTACCCCCAGCAAGCATAAGTAGCCCACTTAGTGCCCCTTTAGGATTAAAGAACTTGCCTATATTATCGCAGGTGAGCTCACATCCCCGGTAGTAAGCCGCGGCAAGGAATGGCACCACTGCAGAGGGGGCTAAGAATAGCTCCTTTATAAAATGGTTGCGCTTAATATGCCCCAGTTCATGGGCAATTACAAACTCTACGGCATCCTTATCGCCTTGGTAATAGGCCTCCAGCAAATCGGAGTAAATCACAACATAGTTGGAG
This sequence comes from Bacteroidales bacterium, assembly GCA_016931855.1. Classification (GTDB taxonomy): domain Bacteria; phylum Bacteroidota; class Bacteroidia; order Bacteroidales; family Tenuifilaceae; genus UBA5206. Next base: position 26,103 of record JAFGDZ010000077.1, on the reverse strand, counting down.
TTGAAAAACTTTTTTGAGAATGCATTTAATGATCCTCCTGCTTGAAGCAGGTAAACATTGGGTGTACGCTTTATTCCCAGGCGGTACGAGCAGTCGCTAACAATTTTATAGACCTCAGGCAGCTGCTTCTCGCCTAGCTTAACCGAGAAACTTTTAATTAACCCAATAAAAAGCCCATTACGAAGAATATAGAGTAGGAAAAAAAATAGTGCAGCAGGAATAAGGAACGTTGCTTTAGCGCGCTCCCCATCGGCACCCTCTGTAACCATAGCCCCAATAACAGCAATTATTAAAGCGTACAGCACCACACTAACAATCAATCGCACAGCAAAATATGCTTTCTCCTTTGTGCTTACTTCATAAAAACCTAATGAGTCGTCCATAAAAAGTAAAAATATTATGTTTAAAGAGTTGGTTGCCTTAATGTAAAACCGATATAAAACTACTAATAATACACCATTATACAATGAATGTTCACAGCCCAAAAAGCTGCTTTAACCACTATTAACGCTAGGAAAATAGGTGCAATTATTCTCTTGCTCGCGAAACTCCCTAAGCACTTAAACTTTGAGCCGTAAGACGTTGGTAGCCTAATTATAAGGAGAGAAAATGTTAGTTAAATTTAACATTTCCCATTCACTGATAATGAGTTAATAGAACCCAACAATTGTAAGTTCGTGAACTACTTGTAAAGGGAAGTGCTTTTTATTTGTTGAATTCAACTATTGCTCCATCATACGCTTTAGCAATACTAACCATATCATCCCAAACAGATTTAGCTATTCCCCAACGGTTCTCCACCCTGTCCCAACTTTTATTAGTATGGCTCACAAGGGTAGTTAGGGTGATAGTTGCATTTTGCTCCCCAGATACAATAACGTTGACCCTCACCATCCAAGCAGGATCTGATGTTCCTTTAATCCTATACTCTTCGGTATTAATCACACCTAAATCTTTACTCTCGAATTTTATAAAGTAGTTGTACCTAACTAATAATTGCCCCATTTTTCTGTAGGCATCGCTATAACTATCGGAGGTTTTTATTATTATTTCGCTATCTCCTCTTCTACTCAAGGTATCCTGCGCAGTGGCGCCAATAAAGAGAAAAGATAGAGTCATCAATAGGAATAAGTTTTTCATGGCTTTCACTTTTTAATTTAACATCCCCTTTCAATAAAATGTAACTGATAGGTATAAAATTACTTAATATTAAAATTATCTAATAATAAAATAATTCGCATCATTTTGCCACGCTAATTTCCAAAAGAACTCTAAATCCTATTCTGGGACTTGCTATATCCTCTCTTAATATTGATTTTGCACACAGCAAATCAATTTCGGTTCCCCAATACCCCCCAAGTAGCTCGCGGCTACAAATCTGCTGGTAACCATCATCGGAAAAAGAAATAATACCTGTTCCACTCCACTCCCATACATTACCATACATATCGAATGCCCCGTTTTCTGATGCCTGCTTTTTTCCCCCCTCATGAGCCACTCCGCCGGAATTACTATCATACCATGCCGTTTCTGTGATATTTGCGCATAATCCTGCTGCGTAATCCCATTCCCTACTGGTGGGCAAACGCCAAGTACCTCCATACTCTCTACTTAACCAATTGCAGTATGCCTCAGCATCGGTTGCCGTTATATTAGTAATGGGCATGTTGCTTTCTCCGTTCGTTATGCTAATGTAGCCAGTGGCCTTGCAGAATTGATTAAACTCGGCCACGCTAACCTCATACATCCCTATATAGAAGCTGGCAATGGAGTCTATCTGAGCTTGGGGGGTACCGCTTTCCGAGAAGTAAGGGATTGAGTACGTTCCCCCCTTAACATAAACCAAGGGAGGCTTAAAGGAATAGTCTGGTTGCGGAAAAGAGAGCGCTGGGCTACACCCAAGAACAAGCAGTATCCATAAGTGTTTCATAACAAAATGATTTAAGGTAAATGTAATATGAAATACTATTGAGTGCTAGGTTACCAAGTTAATGGTTTTAGTGTGGCAATACGCTACTCGCCCTTTAGAACGCTATGCTTAGGGATACTAATAGTTACCCTTGTGCCTGTAGGTTTTCCAAAGCCATCGCAAAGGTCTTCGTACTTAATTTCGAACCGCTCGGGGTAAAGGCTGTTAAGTAAATCGATACGCTGAGCAGTTATTTGCAACCCATGCGACCTATGCTCAGCCATTTTTGCCTTGCGAATTTCCTCGGCTGCCTTACGGCCAATGCCATCATCGTGTATTGAGCAAAAGATGTAGCGCTTATTCTCGGTAATGGTAATGCCTACAGTGCCCGTTTGATTCTCCTTAAGCATAATGCCATGCCAAATGGCGTTCTCTACAAATGGTTGAATAAGAAGCGTTGGCACCTCGTAGTTGAGCAAAATCTCGCTGGCAACGTTGATATCAAAAGCAAACTTGCCCTCTAGCCTAAGCGCTTCAAGCTCTAGGTAAAGCCTTAGGGCGTCAATTTCATCGCGGAGCTTAATGGTGGGACTTTGGGAATTATCGAGGGTCATGCGCATTAGCCGCGCAAACTTTGTAAGGTATCGATGCGAGCTAATGGTGTCCTTCTCTAGGATGTAGAGCTGAATTGAGTTGAGCGTGTTAAAAATAAAGTGGGGGTTCATTTGCTGCCGCAACGATTGCTGCTTGTAAAGCGCAATGTTACTAAGCAGCTGGTTGCGCTTGTATATGGAGCGCAACCGTGCGCGGTAAACCACAATGAAAAAGGCTGTAAGTATGCCGCCCAACGCAAATAGGAACCATATTCTTTGCCAAATGGGCGGCATTATGGTAAAGCTTACTCCCCCCGACTGAGAGCTCCACTGCCCATCTACGTTCATAGCCTGAACCTCAAAGGTGTAGGTTCCCGGACGAAGCGCGCTGTAACGGCAGCTATTATTATAGGTGTAAACCCAAGTGCTATCGGATCCGCCCATTCTAAAACGATACGGGACCTTTCCTCTGTGCTTATACGACAAGCCTACATACTCGAAGCTGAGATTATTCTGGTTATACGAAAATCGCCTATCAATATCAGTAAAATTAACTTCCTGATTATTAACCATAAGGCTAGTGATAAGCACAACAGGAGGTGGCGATACGCTGCACCCCACCTGGAGAGAGAAAATGGCAAGGCCCTTTGTTGTTCCCACGTAAACCTTATCGGCAAAAATGTAAACCGACTTAATATCGTTTGAAGGCAAACCGCTTGACGATGAGTAGTTTTTAATTGAGTATCCGCCATTGGACACGGGAACGATACGAGATAACCCCTCGTTTGTTGAGGCCCAAACGCCCGATGAGTGGTAAAATAGCTGCTGTACTGAGTTAGAGGCCAACCCGTCGCGCGAGGTTATTTGGCGCGTTGAATCGCCATTAAAAATTACAACACCGTGCCCAGCCGTTGCTAACCAAAAGGTGTTGGTGTTGGGCTCCTGCACAATGCTATTAACCTGATTGGTAAGCAGTGGATTGTTGGCTCCTAAGTACTCATACTTTTTATTACGATACCGCCAAAGCCCGTTTAGGGTGCCAAACAGAACTGAGCCATCCTTTTGTTGGGCAATGGAGAAAACCAGCGCAGAGAAGTCGTTCTGCTCATTTGAGGCGTAAATTAGCTTATCGGCAGAGTAGTGGGATATTCCACGAACGGTGGCAAACCAGTACCCCCCCTCGTTTGATTTAATCATTTGCCTCATGTACAGCATTTTATCTAAACGTAATGCTGTAGAATTGGTACAAACTTTATTATTATCGATAAAATAAACGCTAGACCCAGTTCCCACGTACGCCCCAGCACCACCTTCGCCTGATATAATAAACCGAACGGCCGAGCCAATGGCCTGAGATGACGGAACGGCAAAATGCGCTATACTATCATTAGAAATAAGGCTAACAAAGCCCTTGTCGTAGCCAACATACACCCCATCGGTGTTGGCCATTACCTCAACAACTCTGTTGTCGTGCAACCCATTTCCCTTGGTATAGGTTAGCACGTTAATATCGGGACTGTATAGTAATCCGTCGGATAGGGTTGAGAACCAATAAGCATTCTCCTTATCGCAGAGTACAGAGGTTACCTGTACGTTTGAAAGGATGGACAACAAGGGTTTCTGCGTAAATGATTTGTAGGGAAAGCACTCTAGCCCTCCACCTAAGTTGGAAACCCAAAGTTGATTTTGCCTATCGAGCCCCAGCCAAATAATATCGTTAACGTAGGTTTTACGTTCAATAATCTTCCCCTTTTTAATACGAAACAGGTACCGGTTAAAGGAGAATACCACGCTTGAGTCTGGCATTGGCTCAAAAAAGGCATGGCTAATATTAATAGAAGGGTATCCAATTATATCGTGCAGCGACTGTCGGAATTGCTGGTTTTCATCAACGTAAATAATATCGTAAGTAGGAGCGTTTTGGGGATTTGAGATAAGCACGTGCCCATTAGGAAGCCCCTCGGCAACAAGCTCCCCTTCGGAAAACAGCTGATTCTGCCGCTGGTAAAAGCCCTCACTTGTTATAGATATTAGCCCAAACTTACGTAGCCCCATAAATATCTCGTCGGCAGCGCTAACGTAGAATGCCTTTTTTAGTGGGCCTCGGCTAGATGGTAAGTGCGACTGTATTTTACTGTTGAACGGGAAGTTCACTATACGCCCCTTACTAAAGTAACACAGCTTGCCAGAGTGGCTTACAAACCAGAGGCGTCCACGCTTGTCGTCGTAGATTTCGAATACTGTATTATCAACTAAACCATCCTCAAGCGAGAAGTTGGTAAACTGGTAACCGTCAAAACGGCTAACGCCATTACCTGTGGCCAGCCATATATAACCAAGAGAATCCTGAATTACGTGGTAAACATCCGACGATGGAAGCCCCTCGTCAACAGTGTAGCTATGAAATACAGGCGATGGATTTTGTGCTTTAACGGCAGGCGTAGCAATGGCAACTAATACCGTTAGCAGAACAGTAGCGTGCAGGTATTTTATGCGTTTGCTAGGCATATTACAACTAGTTGGTTCATTTTACGGGATATCTCCAAAATTAGACAAAAGCGAAGCAATACCAAGTAACCTGTAAAAAAAAGAGGGGCAACAAGTGCCCCTCTCGATATAACGCTTTTGCTACAAATTACTTTGAGTAATCTAAAGAAGCCATGCGAAGGTAAGAGTTATACCTCCAACGAGCATTATCCTCGGCAGCTTTAAATAGCTCTTCAGCCTCAGCAGGGAACGATTTCTGAAGTGCAGTGTAACGAACCTCACCCTTCAAGAAATCTTGGAACTTGCTCCAATCTGGCTCCTTAGAGTCAATTTGGAATGGGTTCTTTCCTTCGGTCTCAAGCATTGGGTTAAAACGGAACATGCTCCAGTAACCAGACTTAACCGCTTCTTTAGCTTCGCTTTGCGATGCACCCATACCATGTTTTAAACCGTGGTTAATACATGGAGAGTAAGCTATAATTAGAGATGGTCCTGGGTAAGCCTCAGCCTCTTTAAGGGCTTTGAAGTACTGGTTATGATCGGCACCCATACAAACCTGCGCTACGTAAACGTAACCATAGGTCATGGCCATCATGCCAAGATCTTTCTTGCGAACGCGCTTACCAGAGGCAGCAAATTTAGCAACCGCAGCAACTGGGGTTGATTTTGAAGCCTGTCCACCGGTGTTAGAGTAAACCTCGGTGTCCATAACTAGGATGTTAACATCTTCGCCAGAAGCAAGAACGTGGTCTAATCCACCAAATCCGATATCGTAAGCCCAACCGTCGCCACCAAAGATCCACTGGGACTTTTTAACAAAGTACTGCTTAAGAGCAAGTAGCTCTTTAGATAGGTTATCGTTAAGCTTTTCAAGAACGGTAATAAGCTTTGCTGATGCAACCTTAGATCCTTCAGCATTGTCGCGGCTCTCAATCCACTCCTTCATAGCAGCCTTAGCCTCGTCGCTATAACTTCCTTCAAGAGCAGCTTGTAGGCGCTCGGTAATGCGTGTACGCATTTTGTTAACACCAGTAGCCATACCAAATCCGTACTCGGCGTTATCCTCAAATAGTGAGTTAGCCCAAGCAGGCCCCTGCCCCTCTTTGTTTGCGCAGTATGGGGTAGATGGAGCAGAACCACCGTAGATAGAAGAACATCCGGTAGCGTTAGCAACCATCATACGGTCGCCAAATAGCTGGGTAATGGTTTTGATGTATGGAGTTTCGCCGCAACCAGCACAAGCTCCAGAGAACTCGAATAGTGGTTGAGCAAACTGGCTATTCTTAACGCTCTTCTCCTTACCAAGAACATCTTTGTAGCCAACCTTTTCGTGCATATAGTCAAAGCGCTCTGCTTCTGCCATCTGGGTTTCAAGTGGCTTCATGAATAGGGCTTTGTTTGGAGCAGGGCAAATATCGGCACAGTTACCGCAACCAGTACAGTCTAATGCGCTAACCTGAATGCGGAAGTTGTACTCCTTAATACCACCCTTACCCTTAACGGTTGCAGTTCCTGCAGGCGCAGCGGCAAGCTCAGCATCGGTTAAAAGGAATGGACGGATTGCTGCGTGAGGGCAAACGTAAGCACACTGGTTACACTGGATACAGCTCTCAGGCTCCCACTCAGGAACGTTAACAGCAATACCACGTTTCTCGTACTGGGTTGTACCAGCAGGGAAAGTACCATCCTCACGACCAAGGAATGCGCTTACAGGAAGATCGTCGCCACCTAGGTTGTTAATAGGAGTAACAACGTTGTTGATGAAATCTGGAGCGTTTGGATTAACGTGAGCTTGCTCTGCCTCAAGGTTAGCCCATTCTGCAGGAACCTCAACTTTAATAACATCGCCACCGCGCTCTACGGCAGCATAGTTCATGCGAACTACATCTTCACCTTTACGGCCAAAGCTCTTGTCGATAGCTTTCTTCATCGACTTAACTGCAAGATCGTAAGGAATTACCTCAGAGATTTTGAAGAATGAGCTCTGCATGATGGTGTTGGTGCGGTTACCAAGACCAATCTCCTCTGCAATAGCGGTTGCATTAATAATATAGAAGTTAACCTCTCTCTTAGCAAGTACTCTTTTTACAGAGTTTGGAAGCTTAGCTTTGGTTTCCTCTAAATCCCAGATGCTGTTTAGAAGGAAAGTGCCGCCTTTGCGAATACCACGAAGCATATCGTACTTACCTAGGTAAGATGGAACGTGGCAAGCAACAAAGTCAGGAGTACCAACTAGGTATGGTGAACGAATTGGCTTGTCGCCAAAGCGAAGGTGCGAAGTGGTAACACCACCCGACTTTTTAGAGTCGTATGCAAAGTATGCTTGGCAGTACTTATCGGTGTTTTCACCAATAATTTTGATAGAGTTCTTGTTAGCACCAACGGTACCATCTGAACCTAGTCCGTAGAATTTACCTTGGAAGGTACCCTTATCGGCAAGGCTAATCTCCTCACCAACAGGTAGCGACTTAAAGGTAACATCGTCAACAATACCAACAAGGAATTGGTTTTTAGGCTCTTTCATCTTAAGATTCTCAAATACAGCAAGCATTTGAGCAGGAGTAGTATCCTTAGAGCTTAAACCGTAACGGCCACCAACAATAACTGGGGCATTCTCTCTTCCGTAGAACAGGTCTTTAATATCTAGGTATAGAGGATCTCCGTTAGCACCTGGCTCTTTGGTACGGTCAAGAACAGCAATACGCTTAACGCTCTTTGGGAACGCCCTAAAGAAATGCTTCGCAGAGAACGGACGGTACAGGTGTACTGCAATAAGACCAACCTTTTCGCCTTTAGCAACTAGGTGATCAACAACTTCCTTAATGGTATCGGTAATAGAACCCATTGCCACTATGATGTTCTCGGCATTAGGATCGCCATAGTAGTCGAATAGGTCGTACTTACGGCCAGTAAGCTTAGACAGCTCAGCCATGTACTGCTCAACAACCTCAGGGATTGCATCGTAGTACTGGTTAGCAGCCTCGCGAGACTGGAAGTAGATATCAGGGTTTTGAGCAGTACCGCGGGTTACAGGGTGCTCTGGGTTAAGCGCGCGATCGCGGAATCCCTGTAGGGCATCACGATCAACAAGTCCTGCTAGCTCTTCGGTCTCAAGAACTTCAACCTTCTGAATCTCGTGTGAGGTACGGAATCCGTCGAAGAAGTGAAGGAATGGAACCCTTGTCTTAATAGAAGCAAGGTGAGCAACAGCCGCTAAATCCATAACCTCCTGAACGCTGCCAGTGGCAAGCATTGCAAAGCCAGTTTGGCGGGTGCTCATAACGTCGCTATGGTCACCAAAAATAGATAGTGCCTGTGCAGCTAAGCTACGTGCCGATACGTGGAAAACGCCAGGGAGTAGCTCTCCGGCAATTTTATACATATTAGGAATCATCAGCAGTAAACCCTGCGATGCAGTAAAGGTTGAAGTAAGAGCACCAGCCTGAAGCGAGCCGTGTACAGCACCTGCAGCACCTGCCTCACTTTGCATTTCGGCCACCCTTACGGTTTCTCCAAAAATGTTTTTCCTTCCAAAGGCTGCCCACTCATCAATATACTCAGCCATTGTGGAAGAAGGGGTAATAGGATAAATTGCAGCTACCTCGCTAAACATGTAAGCGATATGCGCAGCGGCATAGTTCCCATCACAGGTCACAAACTTCTTGTTTTTTGCCATCTCAAAAACGGATTTTATTGGTATAGAATCACTTGCTTATAATCGAAAAACTGAGCAAATTTAAAAGAAATAAACGAACACTTATATGTTTTACAGCAATTTGAAATGGTTTTAAGGAAGCTGCAGTAAGGTGCAACCGATTGAAATGGCAAGTGTGGCTACCTGTAGTTTGGTTTTGGGTCGCTTATTTTTAGGCAAAAAAGGAGATATGCCTTTTGGGCTATCTCCTTTGCATAATACATTTTACGCTTGGGCTATTTAAGCTCAAAGTAGCATTGAACGGAATACTCTATCTTAATCTTCTCAAAATCCATCTCGGGTGCAGCCGCTTTTCCAGAGCCACCAGAGCTGTAGCCCCTAATCATCACATTGGCAGTTGCGGATCTATAGCTTGGCATCTCAACTTCTCTAATAAACAATGCGCGTCCTGCGGTTTGCCCAATAGCCTGAGTAAGCTCATTAGCCTTTTCCTTAGCTGCTTTAATGGCCTTAACCTTTACCTCGCGCCTAAACTGCTCCATTTTGCTATGGTCAACCCTATCTACCGCAATATTGGATATTCCCAGCTTTTCCAACTCAATATATACCTGTCCGGCCATTTTGCCATTGTGAACCAGCAGCTGGTACTCCTTGCTTAGCATAATATCGCTTTTAAGCAAGAGGTACGATTTAAAATCGCTAGTTAAATCTTTAATAAACAAATCCTTAGGCACATCAACACCTATTTCCCTTAGCTTATTAATCATCTTCTCCTCAAGCTGCGAAACCGAGACCTTGTTACGCGTATCCTTTTCGTTTATAGTAATTGCAAGGTATATTAAATCGGGGCTAACCTCCATTTCGGCCTTTCCCATAACGTCAATGTAGTTTTGGTCTATAAAGTTCTTTTCGCCTTGCTGCGCAAAAAGGGTAAAAGGAACTAGGAACAGGGCTAATAGTAATCTTTTCATGGCTTAACTTTTTAGTTTAACTTTTATAACGATAAAAGGCTGGGCAGGAGCAATAACTATTCCAAATCACATTACAAATGTGCCAAAAGTGCAACGCAAAGCACAAAACATGCTGCTACTGAACACCAATACGCACTAAGCGAGTAGCCATTTGGGTAGTACCCTCTACCTTAATGGTAGAAACGCTAAACTTGCTGGCGCTTAAAAAGGGTTCGATAAAAGGCAAACTTGGCGCATAGTAAAAGGTTCCACCAACAACTAGCGATTCCAGTATCTCCATGTACTTTTTAGCATAGCCAATAAAGTTCCCGTTGTTTCGTGAGTGGTGGTGCACAAAGTGATTTGCAAAGCTCAGGTTACTTATAATGGTTCCCCAGCGTTGGCGCTCAAAGGAGTAATCCATCCAATCGGCAACAAGTATATGCTCTTGCTTAGTGCTAAACCGATCCATTCCAAAGGCCTGCAATCCGCATAAACGGAGGTAGGTTACCAAGTGAGCATGCTCCCCACAGCCAATATCGAGAATTGGCTCCTGTAGCTCCGATATGCTTACCCCCAATACCTTAAGCTGCACCTGTGCAGAGTACTCGCTGCATGGCACTACTCCCGTAACATTGCGCTGTAATGGGGTAAATAGCTGCTTTGCATAACCATTTGTTGCCCTTAGCCACTGCTGAATCCGAAGAAAATGGTTGCGAGCAATATCATTTATATCGGAATAAGGCATGGCAACTATCTCATCAACAAGGGTTGTGTAAATAGCCTCCAGGCGTTGCTTATCGGTTGCAGAGAAAGAATAGTACTGATTAACCCGATATAAGCACTCTAGTACATTTTGAACGGTTGCCTTAAGTAGCGCATTGGTTATAACCTGACTGCCATCTCTAATAGCCGCTATTACGGATTGCGTTCCTGGTGTAAAGCTAAAGTTGGAGCTCTCCCAGCTACAGAACAAATTTTCGCCAGCATTATGCTCCAGCTGCTCCCGAATATTTTGGGTAGGGGTACTCATTACAAAAGCATTGCTATAAGTACGCTAACTACAAAAACGATAAGGAAAACAACGGAATAGAGAATCCAGAGAGCCATTGTTTTTGAGAGGCAGGAGAAGCGCCCGCCACCGTAATAGTTTCTAAAGGATTTGTAAACGTATATGGAAAACCCTAAAAATATTATGGTTGCCATGTATGGCGTTTCCCTGCCCGATACTAGTTCGAAAAGGAAAAGCATTCCAAGGAAAAGAAATCCAAATGCATGAATATGAATGGATAGCACCAGATGCTCGATGTAATACTTCCGCTTTCGCAAGAATAGGAGCATAAGCAGAAACGCAAATATGGGCATCAGCACAAAAAACATGTACGATGAGGCTTTGCTTACACGGTGGTTTAGCTCTCCTTTATTATTCTGAAACCGGTTAACGCGCTTCTCAATGTGGTGCCAAACCGATGTTGTATCATCACTTAGCTCTATATTTAGCTTTCCGCTCTTTTGGGAAATCTTGCTAACATTTAATGCGCTATCAACAGTAAGCTTCCTCAAACTATCAGCCTCTGATAAGCGCCCTGCCACAAGGCGATTAATGCTATCTTTTAGCGTTTTATGCTCTGTAACCTCATTGTCCAAGTTAAGATATGCAACCATTTTGGCTGCCATTAGGCTATCCTTTTTAGTGGCTTCTTCGGTTTTTACTGGCTTATCATCGTCTATTGAGAGCATGCCATCGTAGCTAGAAAAGTGCCCAAGAGTAAAAAACATCACCGAGGAGAAAAGGAATAGCTTTAGCGGCGACATGTACTTAGCCCTGCGCCCAACAATAAACTCCCGCGACAGGTAGCCTGGCTTCACAAACAAGGGGCCAATGGTATGTACAACCCTATTGTCGAAAGAGAGCCATGAGTCCAACAGTAAAGAAACGGCCTCCCGCATTGGCTTGTTGTAGCTTATGGCCTTTTGCCCACATTCTGGGCAAAACTTACTGTGTATATGAGAACCGCAATTCTCGCAGATTACAATTTTAGGTTCTTTTATTGAAGCCAAATCGGTTGATTTGGCTCTCTTTTTTAACGAAAAAAGGCTCATGCAATTAGTTTGTAGCACAAAGTAAATCCTTTTATGCTGACTATTTACATTGCTCCCCAGCTAAGGGTAAAGAAAATTCCATGAAACACCAGTTGCCGTATGTAAACATTTTGGCCTATCCTTGAAATAAACATGCGAAAAGCCCAACTTAGCAAATACGTTCAACCAAATTTAATTAGCATGAAATCAATTAAAAAAATCACCCTATTGCTGCTAATTGCGTTACCTGTAGGACTATTTAGCAGCTGCGAAAGTTTAGGAATTGATGATGATGATGACGAGGACGACGAAAAGGTTGAAACCCTCTATGTAAAGTTTATGAACGAAACCGCATCAACTTACACAATAACCACAATACAGATTCTGCACCGAGGCCCAGTTACAGAGCCCTACGAAACAATTGACGATACAAAGTGGAGTTCGGATTTGCTAAAGGATGGTGAAAGCATTGCTCCAGGAGCACACAAGTTCTTTACGCTAGAGATACCAAACGGGCACTTTGCCATTTACCGATTGGGTGTTGATGATGGTAATGGCACTGAAATAATGCTTCACCAACAAGCTGGAACGGATTTGCTAAGCCTACCAACCATAACGCATTGGGGTTCCGACGAAAGATCTGTATCATGTACCATTAAGTACAACAACGATTCTAACAGAATAGATGTTTTTACATGGAGCGATTGGGCTGGTTTAGAGTAACACCCTACCATTAAAAAGCAGAATGAGGTTACCCAAAAAGTAACCTCATTCTGCTTTTATATCAATGGTAATCTACCTAAAAAACAGCCTGGCTAGGGATAATTTGCGCTCTGTGTAGGGCGCATACCTAAACTGAGGATCTATTATTGTTGATGTTTTTAGTATGCTCTTAAAATGCGACATTGCCTCAAAGCTTTTGCGACCATGGTAGCTGCCCATTCCGCTAAACCCAACACCACCAAAGGGAAGCTTAGGATTAACCAAATGCATAAGTGCATTATTTATTGCGCCTCCGCCAAACTCTACACGCTCAATAATAAACCGTTCCACCTTACTACTCTTTGTGAAAAGGTAAAGTGCAAGAGGATACCTGTTACGCCTAATGATGGGAACAACCTCTTCTATATGCGAATACTCAACAATAGGCAGTATAGGGCCAAAAATTTCTTCCCGCATAACGCTACTATCTAGCGAAACATTATCCAGCAGCGTTGGCTCAATAAACCTTTTCTCCGCATCGCTACCGCCGCCATGAATAACCGTTCCATTGGAGAGGTACTGTAGCAAAGCATTGAAACGCCTCTGGTTAACAATATGGGTTAACGATTCGCTAGTTGCTGGGGTTTTACCATAAAAATCAACAATATAGCGTTTTGCCAGTTCCACCACCCTACCCTTAACATGCTTGTGTACCAACAGGTAATCGGGAGCCACGCAGGTTTGCCCTGCATTAAAGAACTTGGCCCAAACTAAACGCTTAACGGCTACATCTAAATCGGCATCAGAATGGATTATGGCAGGACTTTTACCTCCTAGTTCAAGGGTCACAGGCGTTAGGTGCTGCGATGCCATTGACATAATTTGTTTACCCACATTAGGGCTGCCAGTAAAGAAAATGTGATTGAACCGATATCGTTCTATTAGCATGGGGCCAACCTCAGAGCCTGGGCCCTGCACAACGCTCACCAATCGGTTATCCAAGGTAGCACTAACAATTTTCTCCACTACCCTAGCCGTATTGGGCGTATTATCGCTTGGCTTAATAATGGCACAGTTTCCTGCGGCAATAGCACCTACCAATGGCGCCAATAGCAGCTGAAAGGGGTAGTTCCAAGGCCCAATAATAAGGACAACACCAAGAGGTTCCGCCACTATTTTAGAGCGGGATGGATGTAAAACCAATGGAGTGCTTACACGTTTGGGTTTCATCCATTTTTTAAGATGCTTAATTGCGTAGCTAATCTCCTCATACATAATCCCAACCTCGCTGGTAAACGCCTCAAAAGCAGGTTTATGCATATCGGCATAAAGTGCATCGAGAATTTCCTGTTCGTGCTGCTCTATGGCTGCCTTTAGCTTCTTAAGCTGCTCTATTCTGTAACTATATTGTCGCGTTGCACCCGAGTCAAAAAACTCACGTTTGCTATTAAACGCACTATCCAACAAAAGCTTATCCATAATTAGTGATTTAAATTTGCATTATTTGGAAAAGCTATAGCTTCCCGATGCCGATACCAGAACAACTAGCTCCTCCTTTTGGTTTAGGAAAAGGTTATATCCTTCAAGTAAATTATCCCAAAACGATAGTAAAGAGGGATTATTAGCAGAGGTCTGCTTAAACATAGCATACTTACTGCTACTCATTTGGAAAGGGAAAATATAAACTGGAATGTTTTGCTGCCCGCAGCTGCGCGCGTAAACGGCAAAAAGGTAAATCTCCTTAATCTTATCGTCGGTCATAGGTAAACACCCAATGGTTACGCAGGAACCATGAATAAAGATATCGCCACCAAGGTTTGGGTGCTCACTCAGCTTTTTATCGGACTGATTGGGATAGCTAATTCCCAAGGAGAGGTAGAAGTTACTGTTGGGGTTAAACCTATCTATGTGGTAAAACCCTTCGGGTACCTGCATATCGCCCTGCCGCCTTTTGGGTCCCAGCACACCCGATTTAGCACATACTGCGTACGATGCAATTAGCTTATACTGGGTATCGCTTTTGCGCTTTCCGTAAAGTTCCAACAGCCCTTCGTCCTTGTAGGCCACAAATAGCACGTTCAAATCGGCAACTGCTAATCCGTTCTTGCTAAGGATACCGCTTACAACCTCCCCTTTTTGCTCCAGAGCAGTTCTAACGCGGGGAAATTTCTTCTGCTCATCTAAAAAACTAGAGGATTGGGATGATGTCATCAGTCCAACAAAAAATAGAAGTATGAATACGTTTGTGTGCATGGGCTATTAATAAACCTGCGCAATAGCAGTGAAATCGGCTAGAGCAATGGCTGTTATGGCCTCCAGCACAACAGGAACACGAAGAGCAATACAGGCATCGTGCCTGCCCTTTACCTCAAGCTCCTCCATCTGCTCGGTTGCTATGCTATAGGTTTTTTGCTTGATGCTTATGCTTGATGTTGGCTTAACGGCTACCCTAAAAACCAGCTCATTACCATTGGTAAGCCCGCCTGTAATACCGCCTGCATTGTTGGTGGCAGTATGCCCTTCATCATCAAGAATTGAATCGTTGTGAGTTGAACCATGCATGGTGGCAGCGGCAAAGCCAGAGCCAAACTCAATGCCCTTTATTGCGGGGATAGCAAAGGCAAGGTGGCTAATAACTGATTCTATGGAATCGAAAAAGGGCTCGCCCAAGCCAATGGGAATACCCGTTGCACGGCACTCCACCAGCCCACCTACAGAATCGCCACGTTCAAGGGCTTGCGCAACAACCTCATCAACATTACTTTTCCCTCCAACCAGTATCACCTTTGCCTCAATGGAAATGGGCTTTACAATTTTTTTGGCTACCACACCAGCGGCTACAAGGGCTAGGGTTAGGCGACCAGAAAAGTGACCACCACCCCTATAGTCGTTATAACCGCCAAAACGTTTGTGAGCAACAAAATCGGCATGACCAGGGCGTGGCGTTTTAGCCAGATTAGCGTAATCGCCCGATTGGGTATTGGTGTTCCTAAACAGAATGGTTAGCGGGGCACCAGTGGTAAACCCGTTGAAACAACCCGAAATAAGCTCTGGCTCATCGGCCTCAATGCGTGGGGTTGTACCAACCTTGCCCGAACGGCGGCGCTCAATATCAGCCATAAAATCGGAAACAGCTATGGGAATACCAGAGGGAACACCATCTATGATGATTCCTAGCGCATCGCCATGCGATTCGCCAAAAATGCTTATGCGGAATATACGACCGAAAGAGTTCATTCTTAAAGAAGAAAAGTTAAAAGTTAAAAGTTAAAGGATAAAAGACAAAACACCAAACACTTAAAACTAGACACTAGACACCAACAGATAAACTGGCTAGATTGGCAAAGAACTCGGGGTATGATTTGGCAACGCACTCGGCACCCTCAATAATCACCTCACCCTCAGCCTTTAGTGCTGCAATGGCGCAGGCCATAGCAATGCGATGATCGGAGTGGGAATTTACGGTTGCCGACTTCACCTTTCCGCCTGTGACCAACATCAGCTCTCCATGAATTTTGATATCGATGCCCAACTTTGCAAACTCATCCTGAAGGGTTTTTGCCCTATCGCTCTCCTTTGCCCTTAACCTACTAACACCCAAAATGCGCGACTCGCCCTCGCAATGCGCAGCAAGTGCCACAAGGGGTGGGAACAAATCGGGGCAATGAGTAGCATCAAAATGGAAGGACTGCAACTCGTTATGCGAAACCTCAACAGAGCTTTCCCTAATGGATACATTGGCGCCAATCCACATAAGGGCATTTATTATGGCCATATCGGGCTGCTTTGAGCGCGGCGAAACATTCTCAACCGCAACTTTGCCAGCAATTGCGCCCGCAGCCAGCATAAAGGCAGCACCGCTCCAATCGCCCTCAACGTTTACTGTGGCGGGTTTATAGGTTTGTCCTGCAGGAATCATAAACCGCTGGTAATCGTCGTTATTCACATCAACACCAAACTGTTTCATTACATCAATGGTAATATCGATGTAGTGCTTGCTTTGCAGATTATCAACATGAATAGTGGTTTCATTCTGCGCAAAAACGGAGGCAATAAGCATCCCCGAAAGAACCTGCGACCCTAGAGAACCATCGATATTAGCAACACCGCCCACAATTGGTCCATTCACACTTATAGGCAGCAGCCCATTTGTGGTTTGGGCGCTAACGCCTAGCTGAGTATAGGCCTGCTCTATTACGCTCATGGGGCGTTTGGTGAGCGAGCCGCTACCGGTTAGAACCACTGGCTCCTTTAGCGATGAGGCGATACCAGTAAACATGCGAATACCCAAGCCAGACTCGCCGCAAAGCAGAGGCTCGGCTGGTGGGCGAATTCCCCCTTCTACTGTTAGGGTACGCCCTTCCCGATGGATGGTGGCACCCAGCTGACGGCATACATTAATGGCAGCAAGCACATCGTCGCAATCGCCAATATTGGTAATTACCGATTTTCCCTTTGAAACGCTAGCTATTGCAATGGCCCTTTGGGCAACGCTTTTTGAAGCGGGTGCAACAACGGTTCCGTTAACGCTTGAAGGCTTTACTATACTCCTCATTAAGAATATCGTTTAGTTGATTCTTTGTTAAACCTTTACTTGATATGATTAGCTCTGTTTGCTGCGCTATAACTTGGCTTGCATCAGCAATATCAGCAGAAAATTGGTACGATACATCGGACTGGGCAAGAGCATTACTCAACCCCATTGCAAAAAGTTCCTGATTTGCCTGCTCGCCAAAGTAGTACGCAAACGCCCCAACAGCCTGATGCACAAGCCACCGCTCGCCACCAATTAACTTTACACCCTGCCCTTGCGCCAAGCGAGAAAGCGCCGAGGGCTTATAGCTGGCATCGAGCAGAATTGGAAAGGGGATTCCGTTGGGGAATGGCAGCTCAACCTCGGGCAGAAGGGTTGATACGGCAAAATCGAAGTTACCCTGCGCGCCAATATCATCTAGCGATATGGCCTCGCAGCCAAACTCAAGGGCAATTCGCTGCGCCTTTTCAAAGGTGCGATTGGCCACAAAAACCTTAGCTCCTGTACGTACCAAGCCGTAAGTCGCAGCACGGGCAGCACCTCCAGCACCAAGCACAAGGCAGCGGGAGCCCTCTACCGTAACGCCAGCCTCTGTTAGCGATTGCACCACGCCAATCCAATCGGTATTGTAACCCGTGAGAACGCCATGGGAATTTACAATAGTGTTAACGGCACCAATGGCTTTAGCCTCGGGCGATAGGGAACCAAGCAAACCAATTAGCTCCTCCTTAAAAGGGGCGGTAACGTTAGCCCCAGAGATATTTAAATCACTAATCACCTCCAAAATATCGGAGGCCGACTGGGGACGAATTCTGGTGTAGAACGCATCAATCCCCATTCCCTTGAATACGGAACGGAATAGCTGCGGACTTTTGCTGTGAAGTATGGGGTTGCCAAAAACGGCAAAAAGAGATGACATGGATTTAAGACTAAAGGTTAAAGGTTAAAAGTTAAAAGTTAAAGGAGAAAGATGTTAGATTTTAGACAAAAACACTAATGGTAAAGCACCTTTTCCTAACAAGCCCCAGCGGGGCAACTTATGAAGTTTTAAGGTTATAAAAAAAGACGTTAGATTTTAGACGTTAGATTCTAGACAAAAACACTAATGACAAAGCACTTTTTCTTAACACAACACATGAATTTTAGAGGTTAAATATCAACGCTTTAGATTCCAGCAACTACCAAATCCTTTAACGTTTAATCTCGCCTAGGGGCGAGACAAGCTCTTTAACGTTTAACGATTCACGTCTCACGTTTTCACTCCTTATATCCTACCAAATGAAACAGCTCCTGAAGCTGCTCCTGTGTTAGCTGCCCAGGTGCAGTCTCCTTGCCAGCAATGGCAGCAAAGGTAAATGGCGCACCAAGTATTGGCGCAGCAATTCGCGATATTTGGCCACCCTGCCCCATCCCAATTGCCACAATGTTAGCATACTTGGCGTATAGCGATAGGATTTTGGCATTATCGGATGGGAGGTTTACCATGCAGGCTATTTTGGCTATATCGGCACCCGAATCGAAAAGAGAATCGGCAATATCATACAGTTCCTTACAGGTTGGAGTGCTAGAATAGTTGTGGTACGAGAGTATCACCCTTCTGTTTAGCTCCTTAGCCCTGTTTACAATTGGTAGTCGCCACTCTGGAGTGGTTTCCATCTCCAAATCAACAAAAGCAGCACCCCAATTCAGGGCGTGTATTAGCTGCTGCTCCCTCTCCTGCTCCGGTATTGCGCCTGCCCTATGCGTTGCAATAAGCGCACCGTGGCTGGCAAACACCTCCTTGTACTGCTGGTTGGTTAGGTTTAGCAAATCCATCCTAACCTCGGCCAAAGGGTACTTTTGCAAAGCATCCATAAGCTCGCTAAACGGCATACTAGCAAGGCTAACGCAAATATTACTGGGCAAACTCATTGGCAAATGCTTTAATTTCATCAGTTTTAAGCAGTTCAACCTTTACGCTACCAATACCTTCCATAAGAACAAAGTGGATTCCATCCTGCTCCTTCTTCTTATCGCGCAGCAAGGTTTCAAAAATAACCATAGGATTGGCGGTTGTTGTAATGGGCAAGCCAAGGTCGGTGAGCAGCGCAATAATCCTGTCGTGCTCAACCTTGCTCAGGTATCCTTTTTTTAGGGAGAAACCCGCCGAAAACGCCATACCAATGCTAACCGCCTGTCCGTGGGGCATACCAGTAACCTTCTCAACTGCATGGCCCCATGTGTGCCCCAGATTTAGCTTACGCCGGATACCTGTCTCTCGCTCATCGGCAGTAACAATATCGGCCTTAATATTTACCGAGCGGTTCACCAAAAAGGTCATTATGGTTTGATTAAAAGCCATTATTCCCGCCTTATTCTTCTCCAGAAAGCTGAACTTATCGGCATCGTATATAAGGGCATGCTTAACCACCTCGGCAAGGCCGTTGCTATACTCATCCCTGTGCAGCGTACCCAGTGTGCTTATATCGCAAATAACAAATTGAGGCTGATTAAAGGTTCCCACAATGTTTTTAAAACCATCGAGGTTAACGCCATTCTTGCCGCCCACACTAGCATCAACCTGAGAGAGTAGCGTAGTGGCAACAAAGCCAAACCTAACGCCACGCATAAAGGTAGAGGCCACAAAGCCAGCCAAATCGGAAACAACACCGCCGCCTATTCCCACAATAAAGGAGCTACGGTCGGCACCCTTATCAAGCAGCCACCTAAACACGTTGGTTGCAGAGATAAAGCTCTTAGAGCCCTCTCCTGGCTCTATGGCATAAACAGGAAAATCGGGGAATCGGTTACCATACAGCGCCTCAACGTTTTTATCGGTAATAATAAATACGTTTTCGGATGGGATGTACTTACTTAAACTATCAATTGATTCACCAATATAAATGGTTGAATTTCCAGATAATCCGTTAATTACAACTTGTTCCATGGAGGTATCATTTTGAAGATATAAAGTTAACCTGTTTTTCCGATTTTGCAGGTTTCTTCTCAACAAGAGCTTGCTGCACAAAGCACGATTCTTTGTGAATACTGGAGAATAAGCGCTTTACAAAGGCTGGTCGCAGCCCCTTTCCTCCTCCTAGCTGCACCACCCTATCTAGTACCTGTCCCCACCGTGCCTGCTGAAAAACGGGCAAACTATTAGCACTCTTTATGTTGGCAATTTGCTCCGAGAGCTCCATTCTGTTGGTTAAAGCCCAGAGCAGCAAGTCATCTATTGAGTCAACCTCTGTGCGCAGCTCGGCAAGCAGCTCCTCGGGCAGGGCAAAGGAGCGCTGCAAATCCTGCAAAGCGCTAAGCAGCGCAACAAAGCTATCGGGAGTAAGCTGCTGCTGGGAGTCGCTAAGCGCATGCTCTGGCGATGGGTGCACCTCAACCATAAGGCCATTTAGCCCCTGCTCCAACCCGCGCTGTGCAATTATTGGCACAAGGTTGCGCCTCCCGGCGATATGGCTTGGGTCGCAAATTATGGGCAGGTTGGGCATGCGCTCCTTTAAGCTCGATGGAATGCTCCAGTAAGGCTGATTCCTAAAGATGGACTTTCCCCACCACGAGAAGCCCCTATGTATTGCGCCCAGCTGCGTTATGCCCACCCTCGCAAAGCGATTTATGGCACCCTCCCAAAGGTCAACATCGGGGCTAAGCGGATTCTTAACCAGCACGGGGATATCCACCCCACGAATGGCCTCGGCAATCTCCTGAACCGTAAATGGATTGCTAACGGTACGAGCGCCAATCCAAAGCAAATCTACCCCATGCTTAAGCGCCTCGTAAACGTGACGCTCATTGGCAACCTCCGTTGCCACGGGAAGCCCCGTTTCCCGCTTAACCATGGCCATCCACTTTAGCGCCTCAACACCAACACCCTGAAACGTTCCTGGCGATGTGCGCGGCTTCCATACCCCAGCACGGAAATAGTGCGTTCTGCCATCGGCGCGTAAGGCTTTTGCCACATCCAGCAGCTGCTCGGGCGATTCGGCGCTGCATGGCCCTGCTATTATTAACGGATTCCCGGTGGATACCCGCTCCGTAAGACTCTTAGTTAAACCATTTACTATCATCACTATAATGTTATTCTGTTATACATTTTGATGCTCACCCATTACGCGCCTATCAAAGGCTCTACGTGTTGCGTGTGCGCTGTTTATTAAAGATTTAAGGGCATTCGCATCGTTAACGGCCAATGCATCGGCAATTAGCTGGAGCACAGACTGCATCTCGGCAACCAGCTCCTTGATATTGTGATTATTCTGCTCAAAGATGGGAATCCACACATCGGAAGGGCTACAGGCCAAGCGAGTTGCAGAGCCAAATCCAGAAGCAGCTAGGTTTTGCCAGCCATCCTGACTAAAGCCGTGCAATGAAGCGTAGGCATAGGCCAGCAGCTGAGGGAAATGCGATACCAGAGCAACACTAGAATCGTGCTGCTGGGCAGTGCAGAAAAAGGGGCGTGCGCCAATCTCGGCAATAGTGGTACACACCAGTTGCAACGCCTCCTTTGCGCTTTGCTCCTGATTGCAAATGGCAAAGGGTTTTCCGTGGAATAGCAGGGCATCGGCACCCAAAGCGCCGCCGCTCTCCTTCCCAGCCATGGGGTGTGCAGCAACAAATGCACCCCTATTGCTATGCGTGGCCACAGCGCTACAAATGGCCGCCTTTGTTGAGCCTAGGTCCATTACGGTGCAATCGGCTGGGATAGTGCTCAGCAGCTGTGGTAGCAGCGCAATGGCCGCATCAACGGGAGTTGCAACCACCACTAGCTTTGAGCGGGACACCGCATCGGAGAGTGTTGACACTGCATCAAAAGCCCCAATGCTGAGCGCCTGCTGAGCGTTTGCCTGCTGCAAATCGGAACCAAAAACCCAGTGCCCTTTGCGGCGCAGTGCTAATCCCATTGATGAGCCCATTAATCCGGCACCAATTACTGTTACATTCATAGCTGTACTGGTTTAGCGAATTATTTCAAAAGCCCATGAACGCCTAATGGCACTGGCAAATGTTTCAACAGGGGCGCAAAGCGATATGCGTAGGAATCGCTCACCATTTGAGCCAAACACGCTACCCGGCGCTAAAAAGATTCCCGTTTGCCGCAGTATCTCGGCCGAGAAGGAATCGGAATCGGCTACATAGGGCGGAATACGGCACCAAACAAACAATCCAGCATGCGAGGCCACCACCTCACAATCCAGCTCGCGGGCAAGCCTAATGGCCAGCTGCTTACGCTCCTTGTACTGCTGGTTAAGCGATACAAACCACTCATTCCCCATGCCCAAGGCCGCCGCAGCCGCCAGCTGAACTGGCAACGGCATCCCCGATTCCATGTTAGACCTAAACCGCTCTACCAGCCCAATAATCTGCGGGTTGCCCACCAGCATCCCCACACGCCAACCGGCCATGTTGTACGATTTGCTAAGCGAGTTTAGCTCCACGGCAACCTCCTTTGCCCCCTCAACGCTAAGAATACTAATGGGATTCGGGTTTAGGATGAAGCTGTACGCATTATCGCTACAAATAACGATGCTATGCTCACTGGCAAAGGCAACCAGCTCCCTAAACAGCTCAACAGAGCCCACTGCACCCGTTGGCATGTGCGGATAGTTTACCCAAATAACCTTAACCCGCTTTAGCAGATTTGGATCCAGCGCCTTTAGGTTAGGGCAAAAGCCCTGCTCATCGGTCATATCGTACTCAACAATCTGGGCACCAGCCAATCGTGCAGCAATGGCATAAACGGGATAACCCGGATTGGGAACCAAAACCACATCGCCATCGCCAAGCAAAGCCATGGAGAGGTGCAGTATTCCCTCCTTTGAACCCATAAGCGGTAGCACCTCGGAAGGGGTATTTAAATCAACACCAAAGTGCTGCTTATACCACCTAGCAATGGAATCAACCAAAATCCTATTTCCCCTTGATGCCTGATATCCATGCACATTGGGTTGTGCCGCAGCAGCGGTTAGCTCATGCTGCATTGGTGCTGGTGGGGGTAAATCGGGGTTACCTATGCCAAGGTTGATAACATCAACGCCCTGCTCCCTAAGCCAGCTGAGCTCCTCCATTTTTTGCGCAAAAAAGTACTCGGTAGTACCCTGTAATCGCTTTGCGATATCAACATTCATAATTTTGTGTTTTTGATGATTCTACAGATGAGCCCTGCATTGCCATTTCTGCCTGAGGGTAAACGCCCATAACCCAAAGCGAAGGCAGGCCGAGCGAGAGGCAAGAGAGCATGCGCTGTGCCTGTTCCATTGAGTCAAAGCAGATATCGGCATGGAAAATATACTCCCACGCGTGCCCCACCATGGGTAGCGATTGCAGCATGGTTAGGTTGGCACCAGAATCGGCAATCTGGTTAAGGATACCGGCAAGGCTGCCCGGCTGGTGCTTTAGGGCAAAGGCGATGGTGGCCTTTACGGCAACATCGGAGGCAATTGGCTGATTTATGGGGCTAAGCACAAGGAATCGGGTAAAGTTCTCCTTGTTGGTCTCAATGGATGGCGCAATAACATCCAAGCCGTAAAGGTTTGCCGCCGCCATACTGCCTATTGCCCCTACGCCCCTTAGCGAATGCTGAGCAATATTGCGGGCGCTAAGCGCAGTATCAGTGCTCTCCACCACAGACAGATGCTGATTGCTTCCCAAAAAATCCTTGCACTGCGCCACTGCCATGTAGTGCGACTCTACCCGCCTTAGGCTGCTGAGCGTTTCGCCCGGAAGCGCCATTAGGTTTTGAGTAATGCGCAGGTAAACCTCGCCTATTACGCTTAGCCCCGACTCGCGGATTAGCAGAAAATTGGGAAGGATACAGCCCACCAGCGAGTTCTCTACGGCCATAACGCCATAGTGCGCCTTGCCCTTTACTACCGACTGCACCAACTGCTCAAAGGTGGCGCACTCAACAAGTTCGACACCTTGCGGCCAGTACGACTCAACGGCCTCCTGATGGAAGGCTCCTTGGTAACCCTGAATTGCAATACGTTTTTTCATAACCTCCTTAAAATGAAAAAGGCCCCCGATTTGGGAGCCCTTCTGTTAAACTTCTGGTTTTGGTTTTCACACAGCAGTATTGGCTCCCGAGTACTCTTGGAAGAAATAGTAGTAGTAAAAGCCAAAAAATAAAGCACTTGCTGTGTGCATAGTTCTAATATGGTATTAACAAAAAAAGGCCCCGCAGTGCGGGGCCTTTAATATTATGGTTTGTAAGTTACATCACTTTAGTCCATACTATTGCCAGCCCCTTTATTGCTAAAGAAGTAAAAGTAATAGGCGTAATATGAACGGGTCAAAATCATTTTGTGCAGTATTTGAGTGCAATAATACAAACTTTTGGGAAATAAGCACATGATATTTATCAGGATGATAATCCTTTGCATACTTTATTTTAGAGCAACCCAAATAGACTAAAACCTACCCCCATGAAACGAAAACTCACAAAACAGAGTTTATTTCTTTTCTTTCCTCAAAATACAATTATATACATTCTTTTCCTTCTGCTAAGTCAGGTAAACTATACCGCAAACGGTCAAACTAAAGAGCATCAAACATATACCGACAGCATAAACTGGCTTACAAAACAATGGAACGAAACCGAATTGCAGCAAAGCAAAAAACCAAATAATTACTTAGAACAGGCCATTACCATTGCAAACAGAAATAAAGATATTCAGCAAGAAGCGTACCTATACGGAAAAATGGCTTATAACCACTACTTAAATCATAGATATAAAGAGTCTATGATTAGCCTTTTAAAGAAGCTTCCCCTTGATGAAACCCTTAACGATTCACTTTCCATTGCTTGGGTTTATAACTATATGGGGAATATTTACTATATGGTTGGCGACTACACCCGAGCATTAAACAGCTACAATAGTAGCTTAACAATTTATATCAACATAAAAAACAACGAAGGAACTAGTCACATATACAACAATTTAGCAAATCTGTACGAAACCACTAATGATCCAACAAAAGCAGAGGCATACTATAACTACAGCATTATGCTCACCCTAGAAAATAAAGACACAATTGACTTAGCCATAGCATACAATAATTTAGGCAACCTATACTATAAGCATTTCAACGATAGCACACTGGCAAAAAAATCATTTATAAAAGCGTTAGATTTTATTGCAAATGCCCACGATGATAATACCCGATGCTTAGTTTATACCAATTATGGGAATTTCTTGCTTTGGCAAGGCAACCATGCTAAAGCCAAGTTTTTTCTTGAAATGGGTCATGAACTTGCCGTTCGTAATAACCTATCATACGATATAAGAAACCTAACAGAATCTCTTAGTTACATGGAAGAAATGAAGGGAAACGCAGATAAGTCCTTACTCTATCTTAAACAGCATATTACAATAAAAGACAGCTTGCAAAACATTAGCGATGCCAGCAAAATAAACTATTTAGAATATCAGTACCTTTTAGATAAAGCCAGCCAGCGTAACAATTTCGAGAAAAATGAAATTAATAGAATTGCACGCATTAAACTAATTATACTCCTATTTACTGCTATTGCACTAATCTTTGTGCTAACTGTAACAATAGCACTCAACAAAACAAGAAATAAACACGCAGCAGTACTTAAAGAAAAGACCCTACTTGAGGCAAGGGTATTACAGGAACAACTTGAGTTTAAAAATAAGGAGACCGTAATTATAACCATGAATCTTTACGAGCGTAACGAACTAATAAAAAACACTATAAAGAAGTTGGAGCAACTTATACCAAATGTAAAACAAGAAAATATTAAGGCAATTGAACAAATTGTATTTGAACTCAGAAACAAGATGAACGAACACATTATTAAAGAATTTGAGCAGCGATTTAAAGAGGTCCACTCCGATTTCACTAAAAATCTAAGCCACGAATACCCAAATTTAACAGCAAATGACTTAAAACTTTGCGCCTTTTTAAAAATGAATATGAATACTAAAGACATAGCATCGCTAACCCACCAACCACAAAACACCATAGAGGTTGCAAGAAAAAGACTTAGGAAAAAATTACAAATAGAAGACTCCTCTACCGACCTTATCTCCTTTCTAATGAAGTATTAAGACTTTTGAAATAGATTGACCATAGACCATAAAAAGGGGCTTCCATTTCTGGCAGCCCCTTTCGTTAGCAGAATGTAGCGGTTAACTACTCCTTCACAACCTTTTTAACGGTACGCTTACCGTTGGCTG
>JAFGDZ010000076.1 GCA_016931855.1 Bacteroidales bacterium | reverse complement strand
TGGCTTTTGCAACAGCAAAAAACTTCTAGCCACTGCGGTTTTCAAATTTACAAAAACAATATAACTAATTGTTTTACTAGGTTGCCACACGATATAATCGTGCGGTAGCGGGGACTGTGCCCCTTGTTATATATGTGAAACGGATAGGTGAGGCTATCGGCAGAAGCGTACTAATGGGGAACCAGAGCAGATGCAACAAAAAAGGCGGCCTAAGCCGCTCTTTTGTGCTATGCTGCATGTGCTAAAAGTAAAAGTTTACTCCGCCACCAATTACATTATACGCAGGATCGGTTAGCGCAATTTCTGTCTCAAAAATAAAGCTCATATTACTACCCATGCCTATTTCTAACCCAACTGGTAGCCAAAGCAGGAAGTCGGTATCGCTGGTAGGGAAGTTTACGTCCAAATCTAGGCCAGAGTATAAGCGAATGCCACTTCTTATTGGAATGGTAAAGTTTAGGGTACCATCCAGTCCAAAAACACCAAAATCATGCGCACCCACAGCAAGCGAGATGTTTTTGGCTAAAGCAAACTCCAAATCGGCCCCAAAGTAGTTTTCTGGACCAAGCACGCCCACTTTAACGCCAAAATCTATTCCTCGCCTAATGCCATAGCCACCATGTAGGAAAAGCATGAACTCGGAGCTGCCATTAATGAGCATTGCGGGCTCAACGCCAACACTAAAAACCTTTGGTTTTAGGGTTTGTCCCGTATTAAATACCTGCGAGAATGAGCTAAAACTAAGCGCTAGAGCCGCAAATACCAATAGAAATCTTTTCATAACTATGCTATGCTTTTAAGGTTATTATTGGTTCTGCTCAAATATAGCAATAAGTTAGCTAAGGGAATAGATTGCTGGCCATGTGCGCTACCTAAACACCGATACCATCTCCTCCAGCTTGCCCGCAAGCTCGGTAAGAGCTTTGGAGTAGTGCAGCACCTCGTCGGAGGCCTGGTTGTTCTGCTGGCTAATTTGATACAAACGGTTAACGGACTCGCGTATGCGCTCCGACTCCACCTGCTGCTGACCGTTGGCCTCGGCAATGCTCTGGGTGTGGTGGGCGGTTTTGGATATCTCGTCGGCAAGTGCCGCCATAACCCTTAGCACCTGCTCCACCGTGGTAAGGCTGGTTTTTGATAGGGCAACAATTTCGTTGGCCGCAACCTTGGAGCGCTCGGCCAGCTTACGTACCTCAGCAGCAACCACGGAGAAACCGCGTCCGTGCTCGCCCGCGCGTGCAGCCTCAACGGCAGCATTAAGCGCAAGTATGTTGGTTTGGAATGCAATGTCGTTAACCACCTGTATCCGCTCGGCCACATTGCGCATGGCATCCATGGCCCTTTGCGATATGGCCTCGCCCTCCCTAATGGTATCCACCGCCTTAACCGATATGTCCTTGGCTTGTAGCGCAGATGCGTTGCTGCTTACAATGGAGGTGGCCACCTGATCTACAGCTCCGCTAACCTCGTTGGATGCGGCAACCAAATCGGACGAGGCGCCAATAAGCCGCTGCGAGCTGCTCTCCAGCGTTTCACCGGCTCCCGATATCTCGGCCGAGGCCTCCTGTATGC
Source organism: Bacteroidales bacterium (assembly GCA_016931855.1). Lineage (GTDB taxonomy): Bacteria > Bacteroidota > Bacteroidia > Bacteroidales > Tenuifilaceae > UBA5206. The sequence continues at coordinate 76,652 of JAFGDZ010000076.1, read as the reverse complement.
CCTTAAAAATTGAGTCTAACCGCTCGGCCATTCCCGTAAGTGAGCGCGATAGCACGCCTATCTCATCGCCCGATGCATCGTTCATCCTCACCTGAAGGTTCCCCTCGCTTATCTCCTTGGCAAAGGCAACGCCCCGCTTTATTCTAACGGATATTTGGGTGGCAAACGATGCCGTTAGCACCGAGATAATGATAAGCCCCACAACGCCCACAACAATGAGCCACGATACCATGCTGCGCGAGGTTTCCATAACATCATCCAGCGTTACCATAACACCTAGGCACCATGGCGTTCCTGAGTTCTCCATCTCTACAGGCATAAAGTAGGCAACAACCTCTTTACCCGTTTCGGAGTGCGTGGCCGAAAGGGAAAACTCCTCGCCTCGCCTAATTTTTCCTGTTATATCGTGCAGGGCATCCTCGTCGGGGTTAATCTGTGCCATGGACTGGCCAATAACCGTAGTATCGGGATGCGTAACGTAAATTGCCCCATTGGAGAGCAGGTAGGAGTAGCTATTCTTGAACGGTTTAAGCTTATCTACCCTGCGCCTAAGTTCTGTTAGCACAATGTCGCAACCCACAGTACCAATAACCTTCCCATTAACCACAATTGGGCTAATAAGGCTGGTCATGTGCTCTTTTTTATCGGTTTCGCGATAAGCAAAAAAGTAGGGCTCCAGAATGGTGTTGCTATTGCCGTCCTGTGTAACCCAAAGGCTATTATCGGAGAGATTCTCAAACGATGCGGTATCCTGCTTGTACAGCACTTCGCTACCATCCCTAAAGTACTTGCTACGTAGGCGTCCCTTGCTCCTGCCACTCTGGTCGAAGTACTGCAAATCCCAGTGCACCCACAAGGAATTAAAGTTTTTATGCGATTCAAAAACCTTTTGCACTATGGTGTTCTGTATGGCCAATCGTTGCTGAACGGTGCCGTGGTTAATTCCTTCAAACCCTTCGGCTAGCGTTTTAACCACCGAGAGCTCATTGTCAATCTGATCCTGAAAACTATTGGCCGACTCCCTAATTACGGTATTCACATAATTCTTAGCCTGAGAAAGATTTTCCTTTTTTATTGATACTATCAGATATACAAAAACCAAGGTGTAAACAATAACCGATGCCCCAATTAGAAGAACGAACATACGTGTTCGTAAGCTCATTTTAGAAAAAATCATATTTATAAGATTAGAATACAAGATGATACACATCTACTTCACATAAAAAACAGTGGCGTTAAACTTAGCAATTTGTTTTAAAAAACGTTAAAACCACTTGTACAGAATCATTCTTTATTGCTATTAACCTTACAGCACAGGCCATTAGGATTGATAAAAACATGCAGTATCTTTGCTAAAAATTAAAGAGCAAGCATGAGTACGGAATCGAAAAGAACAGAGCTAGGCCAATTGGGCGAGTTTGGTTTAATAGACCATATAACAGCAAACGCACAGCCAAAGAACCCATCAACCGTAAAGGGTGTTGGCGACGATGCTGCCGTAATAAACCCCAAGGGTAAACGCATGGTGGTTACCACCGATTTAATGCTAGAGGGTATCCATTTCGATTTAACGTACTTTCCGCTTAAACACCTTGGCTACAAGGCTATTGTTACAAATATTTGCGATGTTTACGCCATGAACGCCCAACCCAAACAGGTAACCGTATCTGTTGGCCTATCAAAGCGGTTCTGCCTTGAGGATGTGGAGGAGCTGTATTCTGGCATTTACCTTGCCTGCGATAAGTATGGGGTTGATTTGGTGGGTGGCGATACCACCTCGTCCATGACTGGGCTTACCATAAGCGTTACAGCCATTGGCGAGGCCGACGACAAGCTGCTTTGCTACCGCGATGGGGCAAAGGAAACCGATCTTATTTGCGTTACTGGCAACCTTGGTGCGGCCTACATGGGGCTACAGCTGCTTGAGCGCGAGAAGCAGGTTTTTATGGCCGATCCCAACGCCCAGCCACAGCTGGAAGGGTACGACTACCTAATACAGCGCATTCTTAAACCCGAGGCGCGTAAGGATGCCATTGAGATGCTAGCCAAAGCAAGCGTTAAGCCAACATCCATGATTGATATCTCCGATGGTTTGGCTAGCGAGCTGCTACATATTTGCAAGAGCTCAAAGGTGGGCTGCCGCATTTACCTAGAGAAAATCCCAATCGATCAGGAAACGTTCAGGCTATCGGAAGAGATACAGATAGACCCACTTGTGGCTGCGCTTAATGGTGGCGAGGACTACGAGCTGCTATTCACCGTTCCCATTGCAATGCATAAGCAGGTTGAGGATATGGGCGTTTCGGTAATTGGGCATATCACCAGTGAGGATAGCGGCGCAGCACTAATAACCCCCGAGGGTAGCGAGATTACCATTAAGGCGCAGGGCTGGAAATAGCATTGCGCCTACAGGCTAAGCTAGTACAGCTATAGTTAGACGTTAGACTTTATAAAGTGCCAGTTAACTACCCAATCCATAAAAGTGGTATTGTGGTAACTAAATATAGTCTAACGTCTAAATGTTAACGCCTAACAGCGTACACCGCATAGTAACGGGGAGTAAACATGCGCAGAATGGGGCGTATGCCAAGTTTATGAATGGGCGAGGTCCATTTGGCTCTATCCACAATTGTCCATCCAGCTTTCTCTAGCAGCATGTCGAATTGCCAATCCTCAAACTCGTGGTAGTGCTTGTCCCACTTATCTGTTTTGCTTTTGTAAGCAGGCGCAAACCAAAGACGTAATGGGATTGTAGCAATAAGATGGTTAGCAGGTAGATCCCTTAGCAAAGGGAATGGCGATACTAAATGCTCTAGAATCTCCAATGCGGTAACCAACTCAGCACCATTGGCTTTAGCGGTGGTTTGCTCAAAGTGCAAATCCAAATCTTCGCCTTGCGTGTTTGTTACAGCAAAACCCTGCTCTATCATTATCTCGGAAAAAGCGTTCTTTGTTCCTAAATCAAGAACATGCAAGCCCTTCCTGTTTCCAAAATGCTTGTTAATGAACTCTAGGGTAAGGTTATATCTACGTGAATGAAAATTGCTCATGCGGCTTAAACTTAAAAAAGTGAAAGTAATACATTTCAAAATATCTTGATAGAGCTAAACAAGAAATAAATACTAACCAATTCAGTAAAATGCAATTTGCATAACGCAATAGGGGTTAGTTTCGTGCTAAGGAATGTAAAATAATTACATTTGTCATAAAAATGACGTCCCAAAATGGTAAACTACAAGGAGTACTTTAAGCTTTCATTCCTTTACACAATAATTGCAGCTTTCCCAAATGTACTCCAGCTGGTAGTGTATCCTATTATTGAGGGAAACAACAAGCTAACACCTGTTGATTTTGGACACTTAGCCATAACCGAGGCTATAACCACATTTGCTTTTATAGCAATTCTGTTTAGCATGGGAAGCGGCATTTCTCGCTTTTACTATGACTACAAAGAGACAAAAGACGGTTATAATAAACTAGTATCTACAACTTACAATGGAATTTTAATCAGGGGTGCGCTACTGCTTGGCACATGCTTTATTATTAGCCCCTTTATTGGTAAACTATTTGCCAGCGCCACACTACAGGACTTTGGCCGCTATGGCTTTGCTCTGGTTATAACAGGAATAAACCGCTCCATTATAACGGCAGCTGTTTCGCTATACAGGAATGAAAAAAGGGTATCATCCTTTATTCTGGTTAATGTTGCATCGGGAATATTTAGATCAATTTTCCAAGTTGGGGGCATCTACCTTTTTGAGATGTCGTTTATTGGGTATGTTTACGGAACAGCAATAGGCGGATCGATTGTTTCAGTAGCCATACTCGCATATAGCTGGTACACGCACGGGCTCCATTACACCAAAAGCATTAGGGCTGAGATTTACAAATTTGCCTCCCCCCTTTTTCAGTATGAGCTTATTAGCTGGGGCCTGAGTTTTGCCGATAGATTCTTTCTAATGGATAGCCCGCTAAAACTAGGGATTTACGACAATGCCATGAAGTTTGCTCTGGGCATACAGCTGGTAATTCAGGGATTATCAAGCGCAACCCAACCAGAGATATTTGAGCTGATGCACAAGGGACTAAAGGAGAATATGCAAAGCATTAAGTCCCTTTCTAACATGTTCGTAATGCAAGCCATTGCCATTATTGCACTGGCCATAATTCCCGTAATGGTTTTTATATCTGTATTTTACGAAACAGACTTAAGGCTGTCGGCTACACTTATTTCCATTGTTTTTATAAGGTATATACTACGCGCTCAGTATCAGGTTTTCTCCATTCCGCTGCTATTCAACAAAAAAACCAAGGTTTTTTCTATAATCAATACCGCCATTCTTGTTCTTAACATAGGACTTAACTGGCTTCTTATTCCCATATTATCAATTTACGGAGCCATAGTGGCTTTGCTCTTCTCCTTCTCGGTTCAGGTTATTGCTATCCACTTTGTGCAACAACGGTATATACCCATTGCATGGAATTACAAAAAGGTGCTGGTTTACCCCTTATCAATAATACTCTTTTCCGCACTAGTAGAAACACTCAAGGTTTGGTTTAATATAAACCCATACCTTGCCGCAGCCCTAATTGTAGCCTATATTTTTGTGGGAATGTGGCTTTTATACAAAACCGAACTTATTAAAATTATAAACAAACGCTTTAACCCTGCCAAAAGATAAATGTTATGGTTATTGGAATGATTGTAGATAATGAGTTTACAGGAGACCCTCGCGTTAACAACGAGGCTACACTACTTGTAAACGAAGGGCATAAAGTTAAAGTGCTGTGCTTTACGTTTGGCACTCAACCTATTTATGAGAAAATAAATGGCATTGAGGTATTTAGAATACCCATAAGGAAGAGCATAAAAAATGCAGCCTTTGCCCTAGTGAACACTATTCCTTTTTACCACTGGTTTTGGCAAATACACATTGAGCGATTTATTAAGCAGCAAGGGATTGAGCGCATACATGCTCACGATTTATATATGGCTCTCTCGGCAGGTAAAGCCGCCAAACGGTTTGGTATAAAGCTCATTGTAGATCTTCACGAGAACTACCCTGAAGCAATTCTAAACTACAAGTGGGCAAACTCTTTTCCAAAGCGACTTGTTGTTAAACCACACAAGTGGAAAAAGAATGAAGAACGATTTCTACGGTATGCACACAAAATTATTACCCTAAGCCCCAGCTTTGCTAATGAATTAACCAGCAGATACCCATATCTGGAGCAAAGTATGCTTGTTGTTTATCCTAATGTACCTAACCTCGACGAGCTGCTAAGCTACCCTATAACCCCAAACATATTTCCCAAAAACGATAAGTTCATTCTGTTCTACTTTGGCGGCATATCGGAGCGACGAGGTATTTATACCTGCATAGATGCCCTAAAAATTGCCCTAAAGAAGCATCCTAACATACACCTTTTGCTAATTGGCCCAGTAGATGGGCCGGAAATTGAACGGTTTAACAAGGAAATTTCGGCTCCAGAGGTAGAAAATAGCATAACCCATTACCCGTGGAAGGATATTAGCCTGTTGCCATCATATATAGCCATTAGCGATATATGTCTTTCCCCCATCGAAAAGAACAAGCAGCACGAAGCGGGTATAGCCAACAAGGTTTTCCAGTATCTCCTTTTTGAGAAGCCAATTGTAGTATCTAACTGTAAGCCACAAGCCGATGTTGTACAGCAAGGCCAGTGCGGACTAGTGTTTGAGAGCAACAACGAGCAAAGCTTAGCCAATTGCATTCTTGACCTGTATAGTAATCCAAATAAACGAGCAGAGATGGGCGCAAAAGGGAAGGAGCTTGTTTTAAATGAGTATAACCTCAGTCGGTTTAGATGCGTGCTAACAGGGCTGTATTCCTAGTGCAAAGTTAATGGGGTAATCAGCCTACTCTATAGCAATCTTCTCCCCCATATGATGCGGTTTTCTGGATATAACCAGATCCATAGCCATTTTTACCCGAGCCAACTTTTCGCGCACAAGGGTTCTAAACCCGCCGTACTGCTTTACATCCTTGGCGTTATAGCCAAAGGCCTCCATTCCCTTGCGGCGGGCAATGTACACTGCCCGCTCGTTATGGAACTGCTGGGAAATAACCGTAATACTAGCCTGTCCAAAAATTTCTTTACAGCGCACAACAGAGTCGTATGTGTTAAAGCCGGCGTAATCCAGCACAATTTTATTCTCAGGAACGCCTCGCTCCATAAGGTCGTTCTTTATATCAGTAGGCTCATCGTACTGCACAGAGCCGTTATCGCCGCTTACCAGTATAACATCAATGCTCCCTGCAAAAAAGAGCTCAACAGCGGCCTCTATCCTATACTTATAAAACAGGTTTACATTTCCATTCCTAAGTTTTTTTGATGTACCCAAGAGTAATCCAACCTTACTGTAAGGCACCTCCGATACCGATGTGTACAAATAAACCTTTGTTGATTGCACTACAAGCCTGTCTATTAGTAGGATTAGTAGTATTGTTAGGGCTAGGACAACTGGCAGGAGCTTCGCTATTTTTTTTAATCGACTCACGTTTCTATTTTATTAGTAATCCCTGTTGCAATGTTCTATCCGCACTAATTTTTCCTTTTTTATAGATTATGGCGATTACAACGCATTATCAAATGTACAAAATCTAACACACCCATACTAACTGTTGGTACTAAAAAAAGGGACTGCAAAACATGCAATCCCTTTGCTATAATTCTCAAATACGTTTACTAAGCGTTAATTAGCTCAGTGTATTGCTCTGCGCTAAGAAGATCGTTTAGCTGAGACTCATCGGTAATTTTAACACGGATCATCCAACCATCGCCATAAGGATCTTTGTTAACTGCATCTGGCTGGTCGGCTAGCTTTGGGTTAACGGTTAGCACCTCTCCTGCAACTGGCATAAATAGGTCAGAAACAGTTTTCACAGCTTCAATAGTACCAAAAACCTCTTCTCTGTCAAGAGTTTCGCCTTCGGTTTCAATCTCAATAAAAACGATATCGCCAAGTTGACCTTGAGCAAAATCGGTAACGCCAATTACAGCTTCACCACCTTCTACTTTAATCCACTCGTGATCTTTGGTGTACTTAAGGTTTGCAGGAACGTTCATGGTTATAATTTTTTGACAGTTAGTATTTTTCTGAATCACCGCATAAAATTACAATTTTATACGATACAATGATATACAAACCATATTTCTTAATTCAATGCCTACCCTGTTATTAAGCATCATGCTACTGAACCATTGTAAACCTAACGCTAAAGCCAAAGCTGGTATTAGCTGTTGGGAATGTTAGCGATACAAGGGGCTTGTTTATAACCCTATCAAAGAATAGCCTAATGGTAACCTGATCGCTCACCACATAATCGGCAGAGTTCTTTAGGGTGATAACCTGTTGCCCGGCAATTGGGGTGTTTGTATTCTCAACCAGCTTGCGCATAATGGTTTGGTTGTTCCTAATGGACAAATCCACCCGCAAGCGCAAATCGCTCTTTAGCGTACGCTGCTTACCCGCCGAGCTACCAAAAATAAGCGGCACGTTCTCAAACCGGTACCCTGCTCCAATTATGTACTCCCAGCTCTTGATTTCCGATAGCTGGTTGTTGGCCAAGCTAAGCGCTAAGGAGCGGCTGCTCTTTACCTCGGCACGGGTAGTTAGGCTGTTGTGCCAGTTCATATCCATACCAAGTAACGGGCTAAACTGCTCACTAATGGACACGTTCACTATCTCGCGCTTGGGAAGGAAGTTAATATCCTGTTTATCGCGCACATAGCTAAAGCCATCCTCCTCGGCCCAGTAGTCTAGGTTACTGGTAAACGCCCCTATGGTGTAAACCGAACGGTAGCCGTGTGTTAGGCTAAACGTTCTAAGGAACGACTTAAACATCTTTAGCTTAGCTAATCCATCGTACGTTACTTGCCAGTTTGGCATTGGAATGCTCCTAAAATCACTTAGTCCTATGCCACTTGCAGGCTTATTAGTGTAGGCTGCAATAAACGCGGGCAGTAGCACCTCCTGCGATAGGGAGCTGTAACCATCGGGGAAGTTCTCCTGATCTATCACATTAGGATCGTACCCCAGCGATGATCCGTTTGCCCTTGCATTGGCTAAGCGCTGTGCAATAACTATACGGTTTGCCTTAAACTGTTCAAAGGCATCAGACAGGTAATCGTTATCGCTATTCGACGTTTCAAATGCAGACCCGATACTAATAACGCTAATACTAAAACTACCTGTAGATAGGGGGTTGTACGCACCAAAGGCGCCCTGTTTGTTTGCCAAATAGAGCTCGCTATGGTTCTTTGCGTAGGTTCTGGTTCCATTTAGCTCTATGCGCAGCCCAGGGAATGGCTCTATGGTGCTACGAATTGTTAGGTTCTCGTTGTGAGTTAGAGCATAAGGAGCGTTAAGCGTAGTGTCGGTGGATAGCCATCCATTTTCCGATGCACGCCATGCAAAGTCGCTATCCTGCCAGCCTAAAACAAATGGGAACCCCGGCGCGCCTGCTGCGCTAAGCCTGTCCATACCAAAGTAGTTTGTTCCAGGTTTGTAGCCGGGAAGGGTAGATCCATTTGTCTCGGTGTACGATACGGCCACATTCTTTACGCCCATTAGTATGCGTAACGATGTTTCGCCAATTATCTTAAGCGGATTTGAGCGCGATAGCACCTTCCCGTCCACCACAATGCGGGCATCATCAACATCGGCTGATGAGCGAACGGTAACTCGCTGGTCGTTTCTAATGTTAACCTCGGCCTTAACCTCTTTGCCTGTGGCATCAAATACCTTAACAGTAACATCCTCGGTACCTAAACGGTGGTAAATAGTTTTGGGCAGTCCCTCCTTTAGGCGTAGGTTCTTCTCCTCGTACTTAATAGTCTCAAACTTCCGCTGCTCAAGCTGTCCGCCCCGTGCCAGCTGGTCAAATTTCTGGTTGACTCGCTTAAGGTATCCTACCTTATTGTAAAGGTTAAGCAGGTTAAGCTGTCCGTTAACCTGTATGTTATTTGAGTTCTGAATGGTATTCCCTGGCTCAAACTTACTAGTGTCGGCCAGTATTGGCCCCGCATTCCACCTGTACGTTCCGCTATACCTTGCCGTTGCCGAGGTCCAGTTTAACAGAGGGATCTTGTTAATTGGAATGGTGTACGTAAGGTTAAACTGATGGTTGTACATGGTGTTTCGTCCAAACGAGAGGATGTTGTTAAACACCGAGTCGCGCCAGTGCATGTACTGATCGTGATCTCGGCGCCTGTCAACCATTCCATCGGGCTCATCAATACGCGCCACGTTACTTGCCGTAAAGTCGAACTTTAGCGATTGGGCAATATCCCAGTTCATGGCGTACACCCTATTCCAAACAAAATCCTTGCTATAGGTAGGAATAAGCTGTATTTGCGGATTGTTGATGTTACGCAGCTGCTGCTCAAAGTAGGTTCTGTTTAAATCTGTTCTGAACGAAAGCTGCGAGGGAACCAAGTTAAAGTTAAAGTCCTTAACAATACGAAGGTATGGAGCATTCATCCACTTTACCTTTTTAAAGGGAACAATGCTCTTTGGCCTAGCGTTGTAGTTGTAGGTTAAGGCTCCTCTAACATCGCGCTGTATGCGGCGCTCGGTTTTTATGTTTCGGGAAAACTGCTCGCTGTACGAGTAGCTTACAGATATGTTTGAAATATCCCAAACACGAGGGGTGCCCTCTGTTTTATTTATCTTAACATTGGTAAAGTTGATGCTCTTTCTGCGATTGTAATCCTGAGCAATGTGCTTAATGGAGTCGCGCTCGCGGCTATTGCGGGCATTGTCTAGGGCAGATTTTAGCGGCACATCAGGATCCAGCGGGTTGTACTCGGGGTTAGCAAACGACTCGCTGTACCCAACGTAAAGGGGGATTTTTACGCCGCTTTTCTCGGGGAAAAATCTACCCAACTCAACGGTTGAGCTCACGTCGTACTGGTAAAAATCGTTGGTGCTACGCTCATTCACCTTCTTCTCTATAGAGCCAAAGCCTGGCTTAATGGTGCTCCCCGCAACGGTAACCATACCCAAATCGGCAAGCTTTGCGGCCATGCGGGCATTAGCAGCCCAACCGCCCTTATCGTTAAAGTGGCTTAGGCGCAGCTCATTTGCCCAAACCACTACCGATTTTGGCATGCCATCGTCGTTGGGCGTTACCGATCGGCCTGGATTCCTTACCCCAACCATAATCACCCTAACATTACTTAGGTTAGGATTACCCGTAAGCTTAATGGTTCTCCCATTCTCGGTTTTTGAGTAAACGGTGGTGTACGAAACGGTTGAACCCTCGCGCCGCATCTCGTCGTTACGAACCAGCTTTAAATCGGGCAACGATTGTAGGTCAATATCAACAACATTTGCGCGGGGCCAAACAACCTCACGGTGCGATTCGCGGCTATTGTAGTAGTAGCCAAATGGAGTAAGCTTTAGCGGCACCTCGTACTCATAGTAGTTGTTGGTATAGTCGGTTCCCAGCCTTACAAAAAGGGTTACCTCGTCGTCGTTAAGCGACATGCCCTCAATTGCCTCGGCATGTACATCCATTTTAAGGTAACGGTACTGCCTAATATCAAGGTTCACGTTTTTAAAGGTTGCGCGGGCATCGCCATCGGCAAGGTCTAAGATCTTGAGCTCCATGGACTGCTCGTTGAGCTCCGTTAGCTGTGGCTGACTAGGGTCTATAACCCTATCAACACCTGGAGGCAGTACGTAGTTAACGGGAGTACGCGCATCGTTCTCCTCTATGTTTACTGCCGATATATCAAAAGAGCCAATGGCTAGGTCGTTCTCGGGCATCCCCTCCTGACCCTGTATAAGCGATAGGTTGTACTTCCGCCACTCGCCGCGAACCAGCTCCAGTGTGGCAAAACGCAGAATGGTAGTATCGGTAAAGCCGCGCATAAACATACGCATAAAGCGTATGGACTTAAAGTCCTGAATGGGGCCAACCACCCGTTCAAACTCCTGAATGGGAACCTTAAACTGGTACCAGTTAACCGATGTGCCATCGCCGTTGTTTGGGGTGTACTTAACCTTGTTGGTAATAAAGTTATGGCCCACCTTCATATCCGTGTGCCTAAGCGAGACGCGGTACTGGTAGTACGCCTCGTTATCGCTAAGGGTGTTATCCTTGTTTATATCCTCGCCATCGGGAATTGTGGTTGCCGATGTGGTGTACGACTCTGGCGACTGCTCTGCTGTAGGCGAGTTGCCCTCGGGGTTATTGTACTTTTTGTACCGGTCGAGAATTCCCGTTTCCAGCTCATCGTAAATGCTTGAGCGGTAGTAGCGGTAGTCGTCGTTAGAGGGGTCGTTTATGGCTTGCTGGTATGCATCGGAACCGGCTCCAAACGCTGCCACAATGGTGTTTAGGTAGTCGTTATAAAACGATGCCTCCTCCTCGCTGCTCAACCCATCGAGACCAACGTCTTGGAATCGGCGGGTTTGGGGGTCGTTATCAAAAGCGTTAACCAGCGACTGCACAATGGGTACGCGTCCCCACGCCGTGGTGTCCACATTTTTTACTATTGCTGATGTGGGTAAGCCGTTCTCGAACGACTTTTTACCATCGCGCAAAATATCCTCCGACACGTTACCAAGGTTAAAGAACAGATCACCACCCGTGTGCAAGGTATCGTAAACAAACGGATCCATCATCCAGAACTCGATGTACTCAATGTTTGCCGCCTCAAAATCGGGCATTGGAACCGAGCGCATAATACCTCCCCAACGGGTTTCTGGGTTGTTAAGCTTGCCTTCGGCGCTAATACCTCGCGATACGGGGCCTGCGTTAACATCAAAGTTGTATGGCCCTTTCTCGTCGGGATAAAATGCAAAGTTTAGTACAGGGATATTTGTAGGTAACCCCTGCGGTGTGTTCTTATTGGGGAATATCTCCTTCTCGTAAATCTCGCGAACAAAGTGGCTGTTGCGGGTATTCTCGTCTCTACGTATATGTCCAGGAGTTAGCGACGAGGTTCTAAGGAACAGCGGGTCGATAGTGTACCACGCCGCACGCGCACGGTTGTAACCATAAGCCAAGTCGTTGCTCAGGTTTCCTTCGGGGAACATGTCGTTTTGGCCCTGTGGGGTACTGGCCAGTGTCCAAGCCGACCAAGTGCGAAGGTCTATGGATGTTTTGCTTGCCTCAAAATCATCAATATAAACAGTACCATCCTTGCCTATGGAGCGAGAGTGGCCGGGTAGGAAGTGGGCAAACTCCGCATCGAAGGTAATGGTTGACTTCTCCTTTGTTTCGATGAATGGAAGAAGGTCAACGGCAGCTGTTAGTAGTCGCGACTCCGTTTTATACGAGGTGTTTACCCCCCAAATGGTATTGCTAATGGCCTCGTTGCCAAAGTTTACCTTTTGGGTTAACGGGCGTTCGGTAAGGTTTAGAATGGTTGCTCCAATATTAAAATCATCGGAGAAGCGGTAGTCAAAGTGCGATCCAACAAGAGTTTTAGTTTGGAAGTTGAACAGGGCGTTACTCTCCAGCGATATTTTTATTGGCGTACCCGATTCCATTAACCCTTGGTTAATAATTTTTACGGTACCCAGCGTGTAGTCCACTGTATAGTCAACATTCTCGGTAAGTTTCATCCCGCCAGCAGTTACCACTACCGATCCCTGAGGCACATTGGGGGCGTTTAGCGAGATCTCTGAGCTTGATGAGGAGCGGTAATTACCTGTAAGCTTAAACTTGTTCTTATCGGCAACCTGACGTGCCTTGGTTAGCGTTGAGTCATACAGCTCCTTGTAAACGTACTTTGCGGCAGTGGCTGGGCTACCAATTTTGTTCTCCAGATACCTACCAAATGGCTCAAGAACGGGGAATATTACCCGCCCGTTGGCTGGATTTATGGTTACCCCTGGTATAAAGTCGAAAACACCATCGGGCGATGGGGCTTGCTGGCTATTTAGGTTATCGAGGTTTAGTACCGCTATTAAGGGCTTGTTGGCAATATTCCCTTCGGGGATATAGTTTACGGCAGCACCTGTTGCATCGTTCTGGTAAAGTACATCAAGGTAAAACTCGTCCTGACTAACCTGGTAAGCTCCAATGTTGTAGATATTCTTCATCATCAGCTTCCAAGTAGGAAGCGTTGGGGTAAGGTTAGTGCCTTTAATAAGCTTAACAACAAGGGCCTCTGGTGCATTTACCCCATCGGTTGAGAGCTCCCCAACCCTAAAGGTTCGGCCTCCCAAGGTGTACTCATAGGCAACGGCAAGCACCTCATCGGCATTAAGTGCGGCATTAAGCGAGATGTAACCTAGCTGTGCGTTAAGGGTGTACTCCGATGAGCCCAGCTTACGGGCGTTCTCAACCTTTTCGTAATCCTTTCCACCTAAAAATCCCTGAGCCGACAAGGGTTCTAGAATGGTAGTAACATCGGAAATGCTACGAATACCACTGTAAGCACCAGTGGTCATAAGCTCATAAAGGTTGTTGCGCGTATTGGAAGGGTACTCGCCCGACTCGATTTGGTAAAAGATATCGGTCTCAAAAATATTGCGCTGGTTCTCGGCCAAATCAACAAAAGCCACAACGTTACGCGAGTTATCAAAGTTGCTCTGCCGGTTGGTTATCCACACCTCAACACGGGTAATGTTAACACCCGAGTTAATAATGGGCAGGTTGCGTAGCGACTGGTCGTAGGTTTCCCTAAAGTACTGCGCTAGGAAGAAGTGCTTGTTGGCCTCGTACTCGTCGGCGCTAATTTCAAACTCCTTGCTCTGCGCTCCACCCTTAACCTCAATAACCTGGGTTTGCCCATTCTGGCGGGAGAAGATGCTGGTTACCGATAACCGGCCAAATTTCATCTCGGTTTTAAAGCCAAAAAGGCTCTGGCTACCCGTAATAAGGGTTCCTGGCAGCGGAAGCGAAACGTTACCCGCCTCAATCTTTTGTAGAATCTCATCCTCAAAGCCGGTGTACTCAACCTTTACGTTATTCTCAAAATCGAAGGTAGCCTCGGTGTCGTAGTTTACGTCCATCCGCATTTTCTCGCCAATGGTACCGGTAACGTTCATCTGGATTTTCGATTGGAAATCGAAGGTGGTGTTCTTCCGTAAATCCTCGGAAAGGGTTGGGTTATCGGTTTTTGTGCTGGTTAAGCCAAACACAAGCTCTGCCGAGCCCTGTGGTATAATTTCGATGGTGTTACTTCCAAAAATTCTATCGAAGGCCTCACCGCCAACCTGTAGTCGGGGAAGAATCCCAGATGCCCGTCCGCCAGACTCACCCTGCCTGCGCTCCGTCCAGTAGCTGCGCATGGAGCTGCTAAACTGAATTTGCCTAAACTCCGCTTCGGAAATTGCCCGAGGTGCCGATACGTTTATATTGCCAATTTTCTCATAAACAACGTACTGTTTGGTAATGGGGTCGTACTCAACCGTAGTAGTTACATTTGATGGGGCATTAAGGTATAGAGGCGACTGAACAGTGGGCTGGGCTGCGTAGGGGTCGTCGGGCTTAATAGGCAGCCTAAGCTTATTGGTATCCTGCACCTGAACCAATGGCTCAGGGCTACTCCAAAAAGAAAAATCGATATCACCATTAGCAAATCTCTCCGATGCACCAGTTGCACCAAAAGCAAGACCTAAAGAGGCTAATGCAATTCCTGATGTAAGGTATTTAGTAAAGCGCTTCAATCCAGTTTAGTTGCTTCTGTTCTACAATCGTTTTAGAGACTCTTTAATTAACCCTTCTACGGTAGTTGCTACACCCTCGGCAAGCAGCTGCTCTATGAGTTTTACAGCAGGGGCTTTGGCAAAACCTAGCATCACCAAAGCAGATAACGCTTCGTCGCGAATGGTATTGTTTGCCGCACCAAATATTTGCGCTGGGTCGTTACTTTTGCCCACCTTGTCCTTTAAATCAACCACAATACGCTGAGCCGTTTTAAGGCCAATGCCCTTAATGCGCTTAAGCGCATTAACATCATCGGTTATAATGGCTCGCTCTACCTCCTGTGTGCTTAGCGAGGAAAGGATTACCCTTGCCGTGTTCACTCCAACACCAGATACGCTATTAAGCAAGCGAAAAACCTCGCGCTCATTACGGGTTGCAAAACCGTAAAGCAGCTCGGCGTCTTCCCTAACCACATGATGAAGGTAAACCATCCCCTCCCCTTGTCCCTCAAGTGCAGAGTAGGTTTGAAGCGATATTTGAATTAAATAGCCCAACCCATTTACATCTATAACCACATACGCTGGGTTTAACTCGGCTATAGAACCTTTAATATACTCAAACATGTGAGCACTTAGTATTTATGTATGTACTGATGAATTGATGTGGCCAAGAAAGCCACCCAAGCTATGGGTGTTGCCGTACGCTTAGGCTTGCTATATCCTCTCCGGATCAACGCTCTCCAGTGGATTCTTAGTTAGCTCGACATACGACTGCCTGTTCTTAAACAAATCCAGAGCAAGGTATAACGCCTGACGGAATGAGTTTGGCGATGCCTCTCCCTTTCCTGCCAGTTCGTATGCGGTTCCATGTGCAGGCGAGGTTCTTATTACAGGGAGCCCCGCGGTATAGTTAACGCCTGTATCAAACGACATTGCCTTAAACGGTGCAAGCCCCTGATCGTGATACATGGCAAGTATGGCATCAAACTTAGCAAAGTTCTCTGAGCCAAAGAAACCATCGGCTGGATATGGGCCAAGGGCAACAATCCCCTCGTTATTTGCCTGCTTTATGGCTGGGATAATTATGTTTTGCTCCTCGGCGCCAATAACACCCTGGTCGCCTGCATGTGGGTTTAGCCCCAGCACTGCAATGCGCGGACGGCGTATGGCAAAATCCTCGCGAAGCGCTTTGTCTAGCACTCGTAGCTTTTTAAGTATTGCCTCAACGGTTATAAGCTGTGGCACCTGCGATATTGGAACGTGCCCCGTTACCACACCAACCTTCATTACCTCGCTAATCATTAGCATTAACACCTCGTCGGAATCAAAGCTGCTAGCTAAGAACTCCGTATGGCCAGGGAAAGCAAAATTCTCACCCTGGATGTTATGCTTGTTGATTGGGGCGGTAACCAGAACGTCAATTTTACGATCCTTAATATCGGCAACAGCCATTTGCAGTGAGCTTAATGCGCCAGAGCCACCATACTCGGTCGATTTTCCAAGCTCCACCCTAACATTCTCATCCATACAGTTGATAATGTTGGAGCGCTTGGTATTTATCTCCGTAGAGTCCTTAATCTGGTTAAAGGTGAAATTATCTACATTTAACGCTTTACGGTGGTAGGCCGCAACCTTTGGTGAGCCGTATAGTACGGGTACGCAAAACTCATTAATCCTAGAGTCGGAAAGGGTTTTAATAATAACCTCGTAGCCTATTCCGTTTATATCGCCGTGAGTAATACCAACAACAATTTTATCGTCTAACATGGTGTAAGTTTTTCTTGTTTAGGGTGTTTTACCAGAGAATCGGAGCAAAATATCAACAGTATTGCAGTAGATAACCCATTTTTGCACAGTTCCTCTTTAATCGGGTAAAGATAAAAAAAATAGGCTGTTGCATGCCTGTTCTCCTCTCCTTTTTTTGGCTACCCAATTATACCTTAAAAAGATTGTGCTCCTGATTTTAATCCCTTTAGCTTAACCCGGCACCCAAGGCAATGGCTACCGCAATAATTAGTATCTTTGCGCTTCTAAAAAATTGATTAAAAATTGCGATGAATACTAGTCACGATTTGCATACCCTATACTCCAAAGCAATAAATGCTGAGTTTTTAACCAAGGAAGAGGGGCTTGAGCTGTACCTACACGCTCCGCTGGCCGAGCTAATGCATGTTGCCAACGAGATTAGAAAAAGGCTTGTTCCGGGGAACTGGGTTACATGGCAAATAGACCGTAACGTAAATATTACCAACGTGTGCGTAGCTGGTTGCAAGTTTTGCAACTTTCACTGCAAGCTTCACGATGACTCAGGCTATATTACATCGGTTGCCGAGTACAAAATTAAGATTAAGGAGCTACAACGGTATGGTGGCGACCAGCTGCTGCTTCAGGGTGGGTTGCACCCAAAACTTGGGCTGGAGTTTTATACCAACCTGTTTAGTGAGCTAAAGGAATCGTTCCCCAACATAAAGCTGCATGCGCTAGGCCCACCAGAGGTTGCGCATATTGCCCGCATAGAGAGAAAAAGCATAAGAGAAGTGCTTGAGGCTCTTGTTGATGCTGGACTTGATAGCCTCCCTGGCGCTGGTGCCGAGATACTATCGGACAGGGTACGCAAGCAAATATCCCCCGGGAAAGCCACAGCGCAAACATGGCTTGATGTAATGGAGGAAGCCCATAAGCTAGGACTTGTAACATCGGCAACAATGATGTTTGGCCACGTTGAAACCCTTGAGGAGCGCATTGAGCACCTTATTTCCCTGCGCAACCTCCAAGCCAAAAAGCCAGCCTACGCTCCTGGGTTTATGGCCTTTATTCCTTGGCCTTTTCAGGATAAGGGGACAATGCTGGAGCAAATGGGCGTTGCCAACAAAACTACAGCCGACGAGTACGTTAGAATCATAGCCATAAGCCGAATAATGCTGCCCAACATCCCCCACATTCAGGCATCGTGGCTAACAGTAGGTAAAAGTACTGCACAAATTTGCTTACATGCAGGCGCCGATGATTTTGGGTCGATTATGATAGAGGAGAACGTTGTATCATCGGCAGGGGCAACGCATAAAATGGATGCGTATGGCATTCAAAAAGCCATTGCCGATGCGGGCTTTGAGCCTAAGCTCCGAAACCAACGCTACGAAAAGATTCTTTTACCCGATAATGAGTTTAGCCGAATACTCACTTGCAGCGAGTTACACCCAAAGCCTAACGCTGTTTAGGTTGAATAGCAAAAGAAAAAGGGTAGCGCTGTGAAATACGAGCTACCCTTTTTTTTACAATACCCAGTGCTACATACCTGCACGTAGATTGATTTCTACGGTTTCGCCATTCATTGTAACGGTTGCCATTGCATCGCAAGTTCCATCGCCATAGTCAATCGCTGCCAATTTCCCATCAACGGCAAGGTCTATTGTACCCGACACAATCCAACGACAGGCATTCTTAATGTATAAGGGAGTAGTAATTTGGTGTATATAGGTTTTCCCGTTACGGTTAACACCTGTTGATACACCCTTTACCTCAAACTCATCGTCCCAAATAAAATAAGGTGTTGCGTAGCCACTTGCCCATGTACGGGTGCGGGTAAACTCGCGGGTGTACTGTGTGCCATCGGTAAAGGTAATTTTACCATTGGTTAGGGTAACTGTGAACTGATACTGGTTCTGAGCGCTACGCACAATAATCTTTTCTCCTTCAATTTTATTCCCATTTATGGTAAAGTTATTCATGGTTACAATGCGCTTGTACTCGCCTGGGTACTGGTTACGAATGGTTTTCATTATAACCCGTCCATTCTTTGTACGCTGGCGTTGTGCGTTGCCATTCACAAAGTTATTGTAGGTAACGGTACGGATAATGGTATCGCCACTAAAAGTTGTTTCAACATTACGGGTTCCAGAGCCTGTAAGCTCCACTTCCATCGACTTTGTACCTGTTTCGGGATTGGTAACCTCTTCTGTTTCCTCATAAACATCTTCAAAGTAGCTGGCCACCTCATCGTCGTCCTGAGAGAACTCGGTAAGCAGGTTCTCAGCATCGTCGGTTTTATCGCATGATGTTAGGGAGAATGCGCCAACTAGTGCTGCTGAAGTTAAAATCATGGCTAATCGTTTCATGGCTTTCATTTTTGGTTAGTTAAAAGCTGATTCCTCAAAAATCTCAATCTCATTGTTTTGTCTTGTCCACTTTAAATTCATTGGCACACACACCAGGTCAAGCGCTTCGTCTAGGTTCCTATTGTAAAATACACCTGTGTAGAACCGCTCCTCACTAATGTTCAGGGTAATTGCAACGTTGAACTGGCGTTCAATCTCGCTAGCCACTAGGCTAAGACTTTCGTTATGGAAGGTAAACTCGCCTTCAACCCAAACGGCCATTTGGTTTACGGGCTCAAGTTGCTTCTCTACAACGGCTGCACTTTTTATTGCAATACTATGCGAGGGTTTTAGAACAACCTTAGTGGCGCTTTTGGCATTATTAACCTCAACGCTACCCTCTACGCAGCTAACAGTAACCTCGTTGTTTCTTGCGTACACATTAAAAGTAGTTCCTAGAACTGTTGTGGTAACATCGCCAGTAACAACTGTAAAGGTTTTACCCTTGGTTACTTTAAAAAGCGCTTCGCCAGTAAGGGTTAGCTTTCGCGAGAAGTACCACAGGTACTTGTTGTACTCCACCCGTGTATCGGCATTTAGGGTTACCCTACTTGCATCGGGAAGAACAACTTGAGCATGGATTCCCTTGGGACTGTAGTGCACTACATTACCTAAAATCATGGCTCCACTATACCCTGCAACTAGAATTGCACCCACTAAAACCGCTGCAATACGCAAAAAGGCTGTTGCTCCAAAAACATGTTTACGCTGATGCTTGTGCTCAATTTTTTCAAAGATCGAATTCCAAACCACCTCTTTCCCTTTTCCCTTTGGTACCCTGTATTGTGGTATCATAAGGTTAACATGATTGGTTGTTCTTATATGTTCGCCCTTATGAGTCACGATGGTTAAGCTTGTGGTTTGTATATAATACTACCACACCTAGAAACACCCTACCTCTTTTTCGAAAAAAAATCAGCCGTTTTACATCATATTTAATGTGGCACATAAAAATGCAAAGCATCACCTCTCAAAAATCAAAAGCACAAATACCTTGGAGAAAAATTGTTTGTTTAAGTTCTTTTTAAAAGGATAAGAGCCAACCCTTTGTATGCTGCACTTTTACAATGCAAACAGGATGGTAAAGCGCTATACATAATAGTGTTAAGTGGAGACTAATTCCCAATAAGCTAATACTGAGAAAGACTTTGAATAGGAAGTACGCTAAAAAACGTAATTTAAGTAAAACGTAGGGGTAAAGCCACGACCCACCATATCGTTGTAAACTACAGGGGAGTTTCCCTGCGCTATCTCTTGCATTGGGTTATCGACTAGTTCGTAGCTCTTTTGTAAGATATTCTGCCTATTATACACGTTAAATAGGTTTGCTCCAATCTTAAGGGTTTGCGTGTTTACCTTAATAGTGTAGCTAACGCCTATATCCAGTTTATGGTATGATGGTAGCAGCTGCGAGTTCTTAACATAGCTAGGATTCAGCTGATAGGTAGATGTAAAAAGTAGCTCATCCCATGGTCGGCCAGAGCCGTAGGTCCAAATGGCCGATAGGCCAAACCCTGCAAACCGAACCGATGATGCCAGCTTAAGCTCATGCAGCTGATGGGCTAGAGCAGTGTACCAGTTTCCCCTGTTAATATTATCGGCTTGGTTCTCGCTCCTGCTAAGGGTGTACGACAGCCATGACTCACCAAACGAGTAGGACTTGGATATGAGTACATCAACACCCTTAACCCTATTTTGCAAGTTGTATAATCGCTGGGTTTCTACAAGTTCGCTACCAGACCTCTTATACACAGACTGTACAATGGCAAGCCCCTCCGTATTCTTAACAAACCCCTCAACATCAATGGTAAAACTATTTGCTGCAGCCCACTTAATCCCCATGGAGAAGTGGTTTGATTCAACCACAGGGAACGTGTGGCCATTAGCAGCAACATAGGTGCTTCTAAAACCGTTGGCACCGCTGCGGTAAACCCTGTTCACAAACTGATAGTACTTTCCGGCAAAAGCCTTAACAAAGAATGAATCCACTGGGGATAGAACAAGCTGTACCCTTGGCTCAAGGTAAAACCTATCGGTTGTTCCATAGTAATTGGCGCGCCCACCAATTCGAAGAGCATGTATCACGCCATATCCCAGCTTATACTGAGCATAACCCGTTAACAGGTTGGCTGAACCCGTTTGCAGCCGAGTTGTATCGGTTATCTTAACCTGCTCTATATAATGGGAAAACGCTTCGGACGAGTTGATGTTAACGCCATTGCCCAACACCCCTACCTCAAGCACATTCCCCTTTGCTAGGGTGATGGACGAGGTAAGCGATGCGGAAAAATCGCTTAGCGAGTTATCGATTGTTGATGTACGCCTAATGGTATCGATAATGTTAAAGTTTTGCCGCTTCCGAAAAGCCGTATCAACATGATTGTAATCCAAGCTATACCTTGATGCCCCCACCGTAGCCACTGTTGACACCCGCTGGCTCCATTGCCGCGACCACCGTGTACCTACACCGCTATTTCCCCAATCGGACTCCTCGTTAATGGTTTTTGCTGTTCCGTTAAAACGGTAGCTAAGCGCATCGTACCCTTTGTAAACGGATACCGAAAGGTTGTCCTTAAGCGTGGGTTTGTAGCTTAGCTTTGCATTAATATCGTAAAAGTGAAAGTTGGGCTCACCAATATCTCCCGATGTAAAGCCAGGGCTGTTTTTGAGCGTTGAGCTGATATCGTAACGAGCATCCTCGAAAAGGGAGTAGTAAAGGGAACTTTTAACCCTGTCGGTAAAAGAACGACGCAGGGCTACAACAAATGAGGACTTAGCACCCAGAGGCCCTTCTAGTAGCAAATCGGCGTTTAGAAGATCTAGCCCTGCATCTACTTTAAAGCTTGTTGTGTTACCTGTTTTTCCCGATATCTCTGTAATTGCCGAAGATGCTCCACCCCAGCGGGAATCAAATCCGCCCTTTTGTACGCGGATATCCTTAATGGCCTTTGCGTTAAAGCTGGAGAATGAACCAAAAAGGTGATCGATATGGTAAACCCGAAAACCATCGTAGATGAATGCATTCTTATCGGCAGCCGAACGACGAACGGCAATTCCCGCAAGAGACTCTGCAGTTCCATCAATTCCCGGCATTGTCTGCAATGGGGCGGTAATATCGGCATAAAGAATGGTTGGTACCGAGCCTTGCCTAGCAGAGTTCCATACTATGGCAGAGGTGGTTTCGTTGCTTTCCCACAGGTTGCTAGCCCTCTTTAGCTGGCTGGAACCAGACTGCTTAGAAACGGCATTGAGCTCAACCACCAGCATCCCACCCTCAAATACAGGAGCCACTTTTAGCTCTATGGGCTCATAGCCCAGTGATGTTACCCTAATCGTAATGGAGTCCTGGGTTTCGGGAGCTATAGCAAAAAATCCATCGGGGTTAGATTCGGTATGCTTTTTTGCCGATTGGACTGCCACTGTAGCGTAGGGCAATGCTTCGCCAGAACCTTTTGCTTTTACTACACCAGAAACCATGGTTCGACTATCTGCTGTAGGCGCTTTGCCCTTTTTAGGGCGAATAACGTAAACCCCATTTAAAACAATGCACTCAAGGGGAGTCTCCTCAAGCATTTGCGTTACAGCATCGGTAAGAGAATTCCCGCTATAGCTCTGCTTTATAATAATTTTTGATGACAAAGAGTAATCGAAAGCAAACTTTACTCCATGCTCTTTTGAGAGGTTTGTTAGCACTTCGGCCAGAGGTTTTCCACCTGATTCTATTGTTACAACAGACTGGGAGTAGGCTCCGCTCCCTAAAAAGAGTAGGCATACCCACAAAAGAGTGTATCGGATTAACAACGTCATCTTTACGGATTATTCCTTTTAGTGCTATACGCTTAGCCGAGTAATTACCCTACTGCAAGGTATCCTGAGGATTAACCAGCACAATAGTACTATCGGCGGTGATGCTCCACGACAATCCCATGGGCACACAAACCATCTCCAGCGCAATGGGCAGGCTGCTTTTGCTAAAATACCCAGAATATGTTCTGCTTGCTATACCGTTAGCTGGTTGTATGCTAACACCAAACTGCCTTTCTATCTCAGCAAAAACATGGGGTAGCGGCGATTTATCAAAGTAAAAGTCGCCTGTAGTCCAATTGCTCTCCACCGATTCGGTAAGAGGTGTTGGGCTAGGAATTGCACTCCCTTTGGTAACACTAACCGATTGCCCTGCAGTAACCACAACAGGATTATCGGCACCCTGCGACACGGCAACCACACCTTCGTAACATTTTACATCGAGTAAATTATCCCTATAGCGCACATTGAATACAGTACCTAAAACTTGAACCGAATAGCCGTTTACCTCAACGGTAAAGGTTTTTCCCTTCTTCACACTAAACATGGCCTCGCCAGTAAGCGAAACATTCCTATGGCTGTGCCATCCATACCTCCGGTAGGAGATGGTACTGCCTGCGTTTAGGGTAACACTACTGCCATCGGGAAGAAGTGTAGTCAAATGCTGTGCTTCAACTGCCGATAAGCTAACATTGGAAGCAAAGTATAGAAACAATGCCATACCAAGCAAAACTACAACGCTGGCTGCAACAGCAATACGCCATAGCCTTTTTATGGCAGGGGAACTCACAATCTCATCGGCTTGGGTTTCATCAATCGAAGAGAAGAGCGAGTCCCAAGCATCGGCTTTGGACTTATTCCCTTGTGGTAGCCTGAGCTGCGAGAGCAGATCAAGGGCGGAGTCTATTTCTTGCTCCGAGAATTTAGGGGTTATATGCTTTTTATCCTCGCTCATATCTTATACGGGAAACGTTCCTTTATATACTTAATGGCCTCCGACATTCGCTTCTCAATAGCCTTAACACTCAAATCAAGGCGTTCCGCAATCTCGGGGTAGGTTAGCCCTTCTATTCTACTCATTAAAAAAACTACCCTAAACTTATCGGGTAGCCCAGCAATTGTAGCTTGCAGCGCATCGTTAAGCTCTCTCTGCCTAAGCTGTGCATCGGCCTCCTCGGGTCTTTCATAGTCATTGGCAGCAAGTTCAAACTTATAGGTTACCTTTTTGTGCCTAAAATGGGTTGTTATAGTGTTAGATGCAATGGTGTATAGGAGCGCCTTTACGGTTTCGTTCCTAACCGTTTGCCTCTTATCCCATAGCTTTAGAAAGGTTTCCTGCACAATGTCGTCGGCAAGGTCCACATCACCCGTTTTAAAATAGGCAAAGCTCCGAATGCTCTCGTAGTAAGTATCGAAAACATTTCTGAACCAGTTAACCTCCTCAATGGAGTATTTACCCTCGGGTAATGTCATTGGTGTTTTGGGTTACCTGTGAAGATTAATCAAAAAAAGGTAATGTGCAAATATAGCCTACTGCTGCATAAAACAACATAAGTTAGCAGAAAAAAGCACAAACAGAAAGGGGTGCCTAAATTTTAGGCACCCCTTTCTATTCAGTAGTATAATGTAGTTATAGCTTACGTTTTACCTCAACTTCGTGGAAGGCTTCAACCATATCGCCAATCTTAATGTCGTTAAAGTTGTTGATATTCAACCCGCAATCGAAACCAGACAGAACCTCTTTAACATCGTCCTTAAAGCGTTTTAACGAGCCCAAGTCGCCGGTGTAAACCACAATGCCATCGCGAATTACGCGCACCTTGTTGTTGCGGTTAATCTTACCCTCACGAACAATACACCCGGCAATGGTTCCTACCTTTGTAATTTTAAAGGCTTCAATAATCTCGGCAGTACCCAGAATCTCCTCCTTAAGCTCAGGAGAAAGCATACCCTCCATTGCAGCCTTAATCTCGTTAATGGCGTCGTAGATAATTGAGTATAAACGGATGTCAATCTCCTCTTTCTCGGCCAGCTTACGAGCACCTGCCGATGGGCGAACCTGGAACCCTACCACAATAGCGTTTGATGCTGCAGCAAGTAGAATGTCCGATTCAGAAATTTGTCCTACAGCCTTATGTATTACGTTAACCTGGAACCCAGTTGTAGATAGCTTGATAAGTGAGTCGGAAAGCGCCTCAACCGAGCCGTCCACGTCACCCTTAACAATAATATTAAGTTCCTGGAAGTTTCCAATGGCAATACGACGGCCAATCTCATCAAGCGTAATATGCTTTTGCGCTCTAAGACCTTGCATACGCTGAAGCTGCTCGCGCTTGTTGGCAATCTCCTTCGCCTCGCGGTCGGTGTCCATTATGTTAAAGTAATCACCAGCCTGAGGTGCACCGTTCAAGCCAACAACCTGAACAGGCATTGCGGGACCTGCCTCCTTAATGCGGGTTCCACGCTCGTTGAACATGGCCTTTACGTGACCAAAGAACGTTCCGGCAAGCATAATGTCGCCCTGACGAAGCGTTCCTGCCTGAACAAGAACAGTTGCTGTGTAGCCCCTACCCTTATCAAGCGACGATTCAATAACCGTTCCTTTGGCTTTCTTGTTAGGATTAGCCTTAAGGTCTAGTAGCTCTGCTTCAAGAAGTACCTTCTCTAGCAGCTTATCGATGTTAAGACCCTGCTTGGCCGATATCTCCTGACTTTGGTACTTACCACCCCAATCCTCAACAAGGTAGTTCATATTCGCAAGTTCTTCCTTAATCCTCTCAGGATTAGCTCCGCTCTTATCAATCTTATTAATGGCAAACACAATAGGTACACCAGCGGCGCTAGCGTGGTTAATAGCCTCAATGGTTTGGGGCATCACGTTATCGTCGGCAGCAACCACAATAATTGCCACGTCGGTAATTTTAGCACCACGGGCACGCATAGCGGTAAACGCCTCGTGACCAGGGGTGTCAAGGAAGGTAATGGTTTTACCGCTATCAAGAGCCACGTTGTAAGCTCCAATGTGCTGGGTAATACCGCCTGCCTCACCGGCAATTACGTTTGCGTGGCGAACATAGTCGAGCAGCGAGGTTTTACCATGGTCAACGTGCCCCATTACGGTAACAATAGGTGGACGGAACTCAAGATCTTCAGGATTGTCAATCTCGTCCTGACCTATGGCCTCCTGTAGCTCAACGCTAACAAACTCAACCTTGTAGCCAAACTCGTCGGCCACAAGAGCCATGGTTTCAGCATCAAGGCGCTGGTTGATTGATACCATAAGGCCAAGGTTCATGCACACCTCAATTACATCGGTAGCAGGAACATCAATCATACTAGAGAGCTCGCTCACAGAAACGAACTCGGTAACTTTAAGGATTTTCTTTTCCTCTTCTCTACGCTCCATCTCTTCCATCTGACGGGCGCTTACCATGTCACGCTTCTCTCTACGATATTTAGAACCCTTAGATTTTGCTCCTTTTGATGTTAAGCGAGCAAGGGTTTCCTTAATTTGCTTTTGTACATCCTCTTCGCTAACCTCTTGTTTAACAAGTTTCTTTTTCTTGCCTCCAACTTTCTTCTTGAGGTTAGGGTCGGTAATAGGTGCAGTCGGACGCGGTATCTGAGATTTCTGCTCGGGAGCAGGAATTGCAACGCGCTGGTTGTCCTTCTTAATGCGCTTGCGGCGCTTCTTCTTATTGTTCTTATCGTTGCTATCGGCAGACGACGAAGCAACTGGCTTACGCTTGGGCTCCAGGGCTTCAAGGTCTATTTTACCAACAACGGTAGGCCCAGAAAGTTTTTGTACGTTTTGACGGAAGATTACCTCATCGTTGGCCACAGGCTCAACAGGCTCCTTTTCAACGGGAGGCTGCTGCGCAGCTGGACGCGCTTTAGGCTCTTCTGCAGGCTTGTCGGCCTTACGTAAACGGATTTCCTCTTTAGGCTTATCCTTCTTTTCGGCATCCTTCTTCTCAGGATGCTTTTTCTCGTGCTTCTGCTTACTCGAGATGTTCTCTAAATCGACCTTACCCACAACTTTGGGCGGTTCAACATGTACATTCGTTTTGATATGCTCTGCGTTTTTGCTGGAAATTTCCTCTTTGGCTTCCTGTTCTTCTACAACGGGTTTGGCTTCTGGCTTTTCTTGTTCAACCTCTTTTTCTGGCTTGGCGGGCTCAGCAGGTTTTTCGGCAACAGGTTTTGGCTCTTCCTTCGCTGGCTGCTCTTTTTCAGCAGCAGGCTCAACGGGTTCAACGGGAACAGCCTCTTTCTTAGGCTCAGGCTTTTTGCCCGAAAGCGCATCAAGGTCAATTTTCCCCTTAACCTTTATGTCAATGGTAGGGGTTTCCGTAACAACCTCAACAGGCTTGCTGCTAGGCTTCACGTTCTTTACTAAAACTTCGTCGTCGGCATCCGATGTATCGTCATCGGGCTGCTCTTTCTCGACATCATCAATAGAGATGGCCTCTTTCTTCTCCCGAAGAATTTTCAGACTAACCTTTTGGCTCTCCTTTTTCAGGTTCACCTCAGCTCCAAATTCTTTGGCTAAAAGGTTGTAAAGGTCGGGTGTAACCTTTGAGTTAGGATCGCTAGGAATGTCGTGCCCCTTCTTATGAAGGAACTCCACAATAGTAGAGATTCCCAGATTGAACTCCCGAGCCAGTTTACTTAGTCTTAATGCTTTTTCCTCTTTTGCCATACCAGGTAATTACCGTTGCGTTGTTAAAAAATACAGGTGCAAATCTAAGCTAAAGGGTTTACTATTCAAATTCCGATTTCAAAATTCTAAGCACCTCACGAACAGTCTCGTCCTCTAAATCGGTTCGTTTAACTAGCTCGCTAAACGGAATTTCGAGTACGCTTTTGGCTGTGTCGCATCCAACACCCTTTAGTGTATCAATAATCCAGCTATCAATCTCGTCAGAGAATTCATCTAGGTTAACATCTTCCTCGTCCTCTACATCGGTTTCGCGGTAAACGTCAATCTCATAGCCGGTAAGCTGGCTTGCCAGCTTAATGTTAAACCCGCCTTTACCAATGGCCAACGACACCTCGTTGGGCTTAAGGTAAACGTCGGCACGCTTGCCCACCTCATCAATTTTTATTGATGATATTTTTGCAGGGCTAAGTGCACGGGTAATGTAAAGCTGGAGGTTAGTAGTGTAGTTAATTACGTCAATGTTCTCATTGCGTAACTCGCGAACGATACCGTGAATACGGCTACCCTTCATACCAACACATGCTCCAACTGGGTCAATTCTCTCGTCGTAAGACTCTACTGCCACCTTGGCGCGTTCGCCAGGCATACGCACAATGTTCTTGATGGTGATTAGGCCATCAAAAATCTCGGGTACTTCAAGTTCAAATAGGCGCTCAAGGAATACGGGCGATGTTCTGGATAGGATGATTAGCGGAGAGTTGTTGCGCATTTCAACCCTTACCACAACGGCACGTATTGCGTCGCCCTTGCGGAAGTAGTCGGAAGGAATTTGCTCCGTTTTGGGAAGGATAAGCTCGTTGTTCTCATCGTCGAGAACAAGAATCTCCTTTTTCCAAACCTGGTAAACCTCTCCAGTAATAATGTCGCCAATACGATCCTTGTACTTGTTGTAAACGTTGTTCTTCTCAAGTTCAAGAATGCGTGCCGTAAGGTTTTGCCTTAGGGCAAGAATGGCGCGGCGCCCAAAGTCGATAAGCTTAACCTCGTCGGTTACTTCCTCACCTACTTCGTAGTCGTCGTCAATGCGTTTAGCTTCCGAGAGGGAAATCTGCCTGTTAGGATCATCTACCATGCCGTCTTCAACCACCTCGCGATTTCGCCATATTTCAAAGTCGCCCTTGTCGATATTGATGATAATATCATAGTTATCATCGGAGCCGTGCATCTTTATTAGCATGCTCCTAAAAACATCCTCAAGCACACTCATCATAGTGGGCCTATCAATGTTTTTTAGCTCTTTAAACTCGGCAAATGTGTCGATCAGATTCAGGTTTTCCATTGTACCTAAAATTTACAATACTTATCGGAATGCGATTACTATTCTTGTTGTTTTCACTTCGTTGTAGGCAAACTGGTGCGTAAGGGTAACATCTTGCTTGCGCTTTTTACCCTCCACTAGCATCTTCTTGGTTTCCTCTATCACAAAACCCTCCTCATTGGCCGATACCAGCGTGCCCTTTTGCTTTACTCCGCTAAGCAGAAGCACCTCAACATCCTGTCCGATGCTTTTAATGTACTGCCTAGTTAATACTAGTGGTAGTCCTAAGCCAGCCGACGATACCTCTAGGTCAAAGTCCTCCGCTTCGCGGTCGAGACTTCCCTCTATTAGCCGGCTTATTTCAACGCACTTGTCGATGGTTATGCTTGAGTCTGCGTCAAGCACCACCGAAATGTGATTAGCCACACTCACTGCAACCTCAACAATAAACATGTCGGTTCCAGCAATGTGCTGCTCTACTAAACTTTCAATTTTTTCTTTCTGTATCATACTGATATGTCCGGGTAACAAAACAGGGGACACTGTCCCCTGCACTTTTTGCGCCTTTGCCGATGCAAAAGTAGGAAAAAAAGTTTTTTTGTCAAAAATATTTGTCTGAAAATTAAGGAAATAGTTTAAATAAGGTATAAAGGGGCTGTAAACAATCCAATAAAAAAACGCTGAGCCAAGAGGAAAATGCACTGAAAGGCACTAAAAATAAAGCCCTTTGCATTATTAAACTATGAGCATAACGATGGATTGCCAAATTAAACTTACCTTACTTTTCTTGTGTAAGAAGCTCTAAACGGACTCATTTATCCACTCTAAGCAAAAAACCAGCAGGAATTGGAGGCAAAGTAACTCTTTTTAACAGAGAAAAAAGAGCAATAGGACATTGCGCATACTATTATAACGATTTTTAACGTTTTTAGGAGCACGTGCGTTACTTACACCAACCTTTTATTATTCTTGCTGTTATATTGCTTACACAACGTTACAGAAGCAGATATGCCCTACGCGCACTTTGGACGCTTCCTTTTGCGGAAAGTAATATCGTATATTTACCCCCCTATTAATTGTTTGCCATGGATTTAACCAACAAGAAGAAAATTGTAAACGATCCGGTGCATGGCTTTATAAACATCCAGCACCCACTTGTTTTCGACCTTATAGAGCATCCGTTTTTCCAGCGCCTTCGCAATATTAGGCAGCTGGGTCTAACGTACTTGGTTTATCCTGGCGCCAACCATACCCGCTTTCAGCATGCGCTGGGAGCCGTTCACTTAATGACCTCGGCTATCACGGTGCTGCGCTCCAAGGGACACCACATTACCGACCAAGAAGCCGAAGCTGCAACCGTGGCCATTCTGCTACACGACATTGGGCACGGCCCTTTTTCCCACTCACTGGAGTACAGCATTGCCCATAATGTAAACCACGAGACTATTAGCCGCAGCTTTATGGCAGAGCTAAACAAGCAAATGGATGGTAAGCTAACCCTAGCTATAAGTGTGTTTGAGGATACCTACCATAAGCGATTCCTTCACCAGCTGGTATCCAGCCAGCTAGACATGGATAGGCTGGACTACCTGCGCCGCGACAGCTTTTTCTCTGGCGTAACCGAGGGAACAATTGGATCTGAGAGAATTATTAAGATGCTGGATACAAAAAACGACGAGCTGGTGGTTGAGGCAAAGGGCATTTACTCCATAGAGAAGTTCCTAATTGCCCGCAGGCTAATGTACTGGCAGGTTTACCTGCACAAAACAGTGGTTGTGGCAGACCAAATGCTAATACGCCTTATGCAACGAGCCCGGGAGCTGGCACAGAGCAACCATCCGCTTTTTGGCACACCATCCCTACTTTACTTCCTATCCCAAAATGTTACTGAGGCCGATTTTTTTGCCAAGGAGGGAGAATCTGCAACACCCGAAGCGCTTCTGCATTTTGCTAATATTGACGATAACGATATTATGG
The DNA here is from genome assembly GCA_016931855.1 of Bacteroidales bacterium. Taxonomy (GTDB): domain Bacteria; phylum Bacteroidota; class Bacteroidia; order Bacteroidales; family Tenuifilaceae; genus UBA5206. The sequence continues at coordinate 46,083 of JAFGDZ010000076.1, read as the reverse complement.
TAGCAGTTAAGCAGTGGGTAACCAATAGCGACCCAGTGCTATCGGCACTAGCCAAAATGCTTATTAACAGGAGGCTTCTTAAAATAGAATACAGAAACGCCGCCTTTGATGCAACCAGAATTGAGCACATTAAAAGCGAGGTGGCCAAGCATAACCCCAGCATAGCAAAGCATGTAGATTACTTTGTTTACTCCGACTCTGTAAGTAACAATGCCTACTGCTCGTCGGACGAATCAATAAAAATTCTGTACAATAATGGCGAATTAGTAGAAATTACAGAAGCATCGGACATGCTGAATACACAGGTTTTATCGAAGGAAGTCAAAAAATATTTCTTTTGCTACCCCAAAGAGCTTAGAGTAAATTAATATAAATAGTTAGTTTTGTCGCAAATTTAAATTTCAGCTAAATATGGAATTTTCTGCCCAGGCGATTGCAACATTTCTTGGAGGACAAGTTGAAGGCAATCCTGATATCAAAGTAAATACAGTTGCAAAAATAGAGGAGGGAAAGCCTGGTGCCCTCTCATTCCTCTCTAACCCAAAGTATGAGAAGTATATTTACGAAACTCAATCGTCGGTTGTGCTAGTAAATAACGACTTGGTGCTAGAACAGGAGGTTAGCTGTACGTTAATTAGAGTTCCCAATGCTTACGAGTCGTTTGCCAAGCTGCTAGAGTTGGTAAACCAAGCAAAAGGAGCAAAAACAGGTGTTCACAAGCAGGCTGCTATAGAGCCATCGGCAACAATTGGCCAGGACGCTTACATTGGAGCCTTTGTTTACATTGGCGAGAACGTAACTATAGGCAAAAACACCAAAATATACCCTAACTCATACATTGGCGACAACGCAAAAGTTGGCGACAACACCATAATTTATGCAGGCGTTAAGGTTTACGATGAGTGCGTAGTTGGCAGCAGCTGCGTATTACACGCCGGAGCAGTTATTGGTTCCGATGGATTTGGCTTTGCTCCGCAACCCGATGGCAGCTACCACAAAATACCACAAATAGGCAACGTGGTTCTTGAGGACAATGTTGAGATTGGCGCAAACACCACCATTGATAGGGCAACCATGGGCTCAACAATAATACGTAAAGGAGCTAAGCTGGATAACCTAATTCAAATAGCCCATAACGTTGACATTGGAGAAAACACCGTTATAGCAGCCCAAACAGGCATTGCAGGATCCACAAAAATTGGCAAAAACTGCATGTTTGGCGGTCAGGTTGGCATAATTGGTCACATCTCAATTGCCGAAGGGGTTAAACTATCGGCCCAAACGGGTATCTCAAACTCAGTAAAGAAACCAGGGGAAGTGCTAATTGGCTCACCGGCCATGAGCGCAGGACAGTTCCATCGATCGTTTGTTCTTTTCAGGAATTTCCCCGAAATTCGAAAAGAGATTGATAGTATAAGAAGACGCTTAGACGCTATATCTGAATAGCTTAATGGGAATGCTTATCCACAGCATTCCCTTTTGTATGTTAATAAGAAGAACAGAGTAAATATGTCATTAGAGAAACAGAGAACACTTGCCCAACCAGTTGTGCTTAAAGGCAAAGGTCTCCATACAGGGGTTGATGTTACCTTAATAATTAACCCTTCTGAGGTGTCCACTGGTTTTGTTTTTCAGCGAGTTGACCTTCCTGAACAACCAATTATTGAAGCAATTGCCGATAATGTTGTTGACACCTCTCGTGGAACAACCATTGAGCAGAACGGGGCAAAAGTTAGCACCATAGAGCATGTTATGGCTGCTCTTATTGGCTGCGGCGTTGACAACGCTGTTATTCAGGTTGATGGCCCTGAGATGCCCATTATGGATGGTAGCTCAAGGTACTTTGTTGAGGCCATCAATAAAACGGGAACCGTTGAGCAGGATGCAAACAGAGAGTTCTATGTTATTAAGGAGAAGATTGTTTACACCGATCCTAAGAATAACATCGAGATAATTGCGTACCCCGATGAGACCTTTAGCCTTGATGTGCTAATTGACTATAACTCAAGAATACTTGGGCATCAGTACGCAAAGTTAGACTCGCTTAACGATTTTACTAAGGAGATTTCTCCTTGCCGCACCTTTGTTTTCTTCCATGAGCTAGAGTTCCTTCTAAAGAATAACCTGATAAAAGGTGGCGATTTAGAGAATGCCATTGTGATTATGGAGAAAGAGGTTGCACAGGGAGAGCTGGATAGAATTGCCGACCTATTTAACAAGCCTCACATCCAGATGAAGCCAGAGGGCATCCTAAATAACCTTGACCTACACTTCTCCAACGAACCAGCAAGGCATAAGCTGCTTGATATGGTGGGCGACCTAGCTCTTGTTGGTCGTAGAATTAAAGGGAAGATTATTGGCGTTCGTCCCGGACATCACGCAAATACCGAATTTGCTAAAATAATTCGCAAGCAGGCGCGCAAAGAGGCCAATAAACCCAATATTCCTGTGGTTAACCCCAACGCACAGCCGTTGCTTAACATTCTGCAAATTCAGAACGTGCTACCGCACCGTCCGCCATTCCTCCTTGTTGACAAAATCCTTAGCATGGACGAAACATCTGTGGTAGGTTTAAAGAACGTTACCATGAACGAGGGCTTTTTTGTTGGGCACTTCCCCAATGAGCCTGTAATGCCTGGCGTTCTTCAGATTGAAGCAATGGCACAAGTTGGAGGAATCCTTGTTCTAAACACCGTTCCCGACCCAGAGAACTACTCAACCTACTTCCTTAAAATTGACAGGGTTAAGTTTAAGCGAAAAGTAGTTCCTGGCGATACCCTTATATTTAGGATGGAACTTATTGAGCCTATTCGTAGGGGAATAGCTAACATGTACGGACAAGCATTTGTTGGCGACCAACTTGTTATGGAAGGCGAATTAATGGCACAAATCATAAAAACAAAGTAAGTATGAGCGTATCCCCTTTAGCATATGTTCATCCCAATGCAAAGCTAGGCAACGGTGTTGTAGTTGAACCCTTTGCTTACATTGCTGGTGATGTTGAAATTGGAGAAGGCACTTATATTGGACCTAATGTAAGCATTCTTGATGGTGCCCGCATTGGTAAAAACTGTAACGTTCACTCTGGTGCAGTAGTATCTGGTATCCCTCAGGATCTAAAGTTCAAGGGCGAAAAAACCACTGCAATTATTGGCGATAATACTACGCTACGCGAGTTTGTAACCGTTAACAGAGGTACCGCTTCGCGCGGATTTACAAAAGTTGGTAGCGGTTGTTTGCTAATGGCATACGTTCATGTTGCCCACGATTGTGTTCTTGGCGACAGAATAATACTAGGCAATAGCACCCAGCTAGCAGGAGAGGTTGAAATTGATGATTTTGCGATTCTTTCTGGAGGTATTCTAGTGCACCAGTTTGAACATATTGGCTCTCATGTAATAATTCAGGGTGGATCAAAAGTTAACAAAGACGTTCCTCCATACGTAACCGCAGGACGAGAGCCATTGATTTTTGCTGGGCTAAACTCTATTGGGCTACGTAGAAGAAACTTCTCTCCCGAGAAAGTTGCCCAGATTCATGAAATCTATCGCATACTTTACAATATGGGGCTAAATGTATCGCAAGCACTTGAAAAGATAGAGCTGGAGGTTCCGCATTCGCCTGAGAGGGATGAGATTGTGACCTTTGTCAGGAACTCGAAGCGCGGCGTAATTAGGGCTGCGTCATCATCTTCAGCAAGTTCTGCCGACTTAGACGATTAAGCGCACTACACGCAAGCATAAACCAAAACGCCTTGAGAGTTTTCTCAAGGCGTTTTGGTTTATATGCTATTATAAGGCTTACTACTTCTTTGTATCGGCGCGTTCTAATGCAAAGGTAAATAGCAACGCCTCCAATTGCCTTAGGTAATTACGCTTATCCTTTCCCGGTGCGTAAACAAACCCTTCAACAACAATAATTCTACTCTTGGCCTCGTCCAAAGTAACAAGACTAACAAACGGCCCTCCCATTGGGTGCTTGTGTACATCCCACAACCCACGTAGTTGCCCAAAGTACCTGTTTTTGTACATCATAGGGGTGTACTGAGGAGGGAAAAAGGTGCTAGTAATCATGTAGCTACCAGTTGTAGGCCCAGGAATAAACTTGCCAACAAACTCGTTTCGGCGCTCAACTAGGTACTCAGAGGTAAAGGTATTCTCATCGGTGTAAGGGAACTCGTACACAAGAACACCCTGACTAATCTCTGGTGTTTCATGGCTAATCCATGCAAAATTTGTAGTATCAAGATTAACTCTATAACCCTTGGGAAGGTACATCGATACGCCAAACTTCCTCTTTAAATACTCTCTAGTACCCGTTGCCTCGTACTGTATTGCATTCTGAACTATTCTATCGCGCTCAGCCTGCTCTAGGTACTTTATAAAGTTATCTTTTTGTGCAGCAACAAATAGGCGAAGGCTATCATACGTTGGGCTTGAGAAGGAGATAACCGTTTGTGGCGAAGCCCAAACATCGCGTTGTACGGTAATTTGAGACTTTGTAACGGACTTGTCAACCTTGGTGTACACAATGTTCCGATGCGACCTAAATATATCGCCAAAGTTCTCGCTGGGTACAAAAATCATATCAAACATAGGTTCCGACTGAGGAAGGAAAGGGTAGTCATCGCCAAGAATTGCCCTAAAGGTTCCAGTAATGGTATCGTTCTTTAAATCGCGTGGAAGCACCACTAAAACCTCACCTGCCCTACCCGTTACATTGGGTAGAAAGGAACGTTTGCCCTGGCTACCCTTTTTGCATGAGCTTATTGTTGCCAATGCAAGAGCCAGAATACCAACAATTACTACTATTTTTTTCATCTTATGTCGATTTTATTTACTACTTGGGAATGGTTTTCTACCTAGTAGAGTATCGTTACATAGAAATTCCATAAAAGGTAACCCAAAATTAAGGTTTAATATATAGAGAACCAAACACAGTGGAGTATATCCCAATAAAATGGTCAGTATGGTTCTCCTGATCTATTCCCTCTCTAGTTGCTCGTACCTAATTTGCAGGAATACTATCAATCTCCATGGATTTGCTGAGCCTATTATAGGTAAACTTATCTACCCAAACGGTAAGAATTTGTCCAACAGAAAGCTCTGTGCCCGAGTTGGGGTTCCAGGCAATTAAATCGTCGGTTGTACAGCCATACTTCATGGATATTTTATGAAGATACTCACCGCTCCTAACCCTATGGTATATTTTAACCTTGTTCTGTATTGAGCCTGCGTTTTGCACAACATCGTGGTAGCTCTTCTTGCTTTCGGGCTGGGCGTATAGGCTCTCTTCCTGTCCAATAAACGATTTTGTGAGCCCACTAGGCAGACGAAGGTAGTAGATACGCTCTCCGGCAGGAACATAGTCGCGCCTAAAGGTTGGGTTAAGGAACCGAAGTAGATCGATACCAATATTTAGCCTTTGCGAAACAACCCTTAGCGATAAGGGTTTTCGTACGGCAACGGTATCGGTTTCCATATAGTTTACAATTGGTTCTGCTGGTTCAATACCATGATCGGCATAGTTGTTCATGATATAGGCAGCAGCAATAAATGCCGAAACATAATTCTGGGCAACCTCTGGCAAATGCGGGTAAAGCTTCCAGAAGTTAGTTTCTCCACCCGAACGCTGAATGGCATTCCTAACCGCTCCAGGCCCAGTATTGTATGCGGCAAGGGCTAAGTGCCAATCGTTAAAAATACGGTAAAGGTAGAGTAGATACTTACATGCAGCCTCAGTTGACTTATCGGGATCCATGCGGTCATCAACATAGGAGTTAACCTCCAAATCGAACATCTTGCCCGAGTTGATTTTAAACTGCCAAAGGCCAACCGCACCGCTTGTGCTAACGGCTAAAGGGTTTAGTGCCGACTCTACTACCGATAGGTACTTAAGCTCCAATGGTAGCTGGTACTTATCTAGGTACTCATCGAAAAGGGGAAAGTAGTATTTTGATAGGCCCAGCATTTGTGAAACTTGCCCTGGGCGCTCGGTGGCGTAAATGCTAATATAGCGGCGCACGTGCTGGTTGTAATCAAAATCTATAGGCGAATAGGCATCAATGGCTGCTAGCTTATACTCGTAGGCAAGGTCGGGCAGGTTATCCGTTTGTTTAGCTATAACGTTTAGCGAATCGGGGAATACGCCAAGATACTTAAGGCTGTCCATAGCCTCAACAATTCTATCCTTGGCTGTAGGCGGATTTACTACACCAGAATAGGCTATAAAATGAAACTGGCAGAATGCATACATCAGCACCGCCAGTTTAGCACATACGGATAGGTATTTATTAAACAACTACTTAAGCTTTACTTGTTATCCTTAGATTCTTTTTTGTCGTTCTCGTCGCCATCGCGCATTCCCTTTTTAAACTCGCCAATACCCTGACCAAGGCCACGCATTAGCTCAGGAATTTTACGCCCGCCAAAAAGGAGCAGCACAATAACCACTACAACAATGAGTTCCCATCCGCCAATAGCCCCTGCAATTACAAATGCACTAGTCATAACCGTACCGTATTATGTGTTTAACACAAGTTTAAGTCCCGATGTATTGCCCTTTACAAACAGCATTAAAGGTACATAAACATCAAATACTAAGAAGTGCTGCTACCTAAAAAGTTTAATTACATCGTTAAGGTTAGCAAAAATTAGGAGTGAGAACAGGATTATCATCCCGGCAATTTGAACGTACTCCAAAAACTTATCGCTAGGCTTACGGCCTGTAACCATCTCGTACACCAAGAAAACAAAATGGCCTCCATCTAGTGCAGGAATAGGCAAAAAGTTCATAAAGGCAAGTACAATGGAAAGGAATGCGGTAAGGCTCCAGAAATCGCGCCAGTTCCATGTTCCTGGAAAAATGCTGCCAATGGTAATAAACCCTCCAACCGACTCATAGGCCTTTGTTCCAGGCTTAAATATCAACCTAAGCTGCTTAACGTATCCCGATAGGGTGCTAACGCCCCTATCTATACCAGCAGGAATTGCCTCCACAAACGAGTACTCCTGGTTCCGTATGTTGAAGTATCGCGCCCAGTTGCGCATGGTATAAACGCCTATTTGTCCCGTTTCTGGAACTACAACCGAGAGCTCCACCTGCTGGCCGCTACGAACCACGGCAAAGCTAACGGTATCGCCTTTGGATTGTGAAATGGCCGAGCGAAACTCATCGAAAAAAATGGCGCGTACTCCATTAATGGCCACAAGGGAATCCAAAGGTTTAACGCCAGCCCTTTCGGCAGCAGAACCCTCAACAACCGCCTCAACAACAAATGGGGTACGAGGGGCAAATAGTAGCGGGGTTTTAATGAGCCTGTGAATAACCGTATCGGGGATATCAATTTTTAGCTGCTCGCCATTGCGCTCAACCATTATCCACCCAGCATCCTCAAGCAGCAGCTCAGGCACAATTTGGTGGAACTTTTCCACTTCGCGTCCATCAACAGAAATAATCTTATCGCCATTCCTAAAGCCTAGTTCCAATGCTAGGGAGTCGCAGGTAACACCATACTTTACATCGCGGGTGGCAAGGTACTGGTCGCCCCAAGTATAAAGCACCATGCTGTAGATGAATAGAGCAAGAACAAAGTTAACCATTACCCCACCAGCCATTATTAGCATACGCTGCCATGCTGGTTTGGCCCGGAACTCCCATGGTTGGGCAGGCTGTTTCATCTGCTCCTTGTCCATGGACTCATCAATCATTCCCGATATTTTAACGTACCCACCAAGAGGTAGCCACCCCATGCCGTACTCCGTATCGCCCTTTTTAAACTTGAAAAGGGAGAACCAAGGGTTAAAGAATAGGTAAAACTTCTCAACCCTTGTTTTGAAAAGCTTGGCAAAGGCAAAGTGCCCAAACTCATGAAGAACAATAAGAATGGACAGGCTTAAAAAGAATTGTCCGGCTTTTACTAGTATTTCCATAATGGCTAAAGGGTTGCGTTATTTACATATTCCAAAGCAATGGCACGAGCTTCGGCATCGATTTCCTTGTAATCGCTAAGCGATGGTTTTGCCTGGTACGATACCCGTCCAAGGGTTTGCTCAATAATTTGGGGTATTTGCACAAAGCGTATCCTGTCGTTTAGGAATGCATCAACCACCACCTCGTTTGCGGCATTTAGCACGCAGGGCGTGTTTCCGCCTGCTGCCATGGCCTCCCAAGCAAGGGAAAGGCAAGGGAACAGCTCGGTATTGGGCTGCTCAAAGGTTAGGTTTGGGTGGTTTGCAAAGCTAAACTTCTGAAAGTCGTTCTTTATTCTATGCGGGAACGAGAATGCGTACTGTATGGGTAAGCGCATATCGGGTAACCCAAGCTGCGCCTTTACAGAGCCATCCTCAAACTGAACCATGGAGTGGATAATGGATTGCGGGTGCACCACCACCTCAATTTGCTCTGGGCTCAGGCCAAAAAGCCAACCCGCCTCAATTACCTCAAATCCCTTGTTCATAAGAGTTGCCGAGTCTATGGTGATTTTTGCTCCCATACACCAGTTTGGGTGGTTAAGGGCATCGGCTCTAGTAACACTTTCCAGCTGGGTTTTGTTGTAACCCCTAAAGGGGCCACCCGATGCGGTAAGTATAACCTTATCAACAGGGCTAGGTTCTCCAACCAAGCACTGGAATACAGCAGAATGCTCAGAATCAACAGGGATAATTGGCGTTCTATACTCGTTGGCCAAGCCCATAACCAGCTCACCAGCAACAACAAGGGTTTCCTTGTTGGCCAAGGCTATGGCCTTTTTGGCCTTTATGGCATTTACGGTTGGCTCCAAGCCAGAGTACCCAACCATTGCGGTAAGCACCATATCGATGCTATCCATTTGCACAATTTGCGCAATAGCATCGTTACCCGTGTAAACTTTTATATCGAGATGGGATAAAGCATCTTTTACAAGCTGATAATTAGCAGTATTGGCAATTACAACGGCATTAGGCTCAAATTTTTTAGCCTGATCTATAAGTAGGTCAACTCTGTTGTTTGCGGTAAGAACCTCAACCTGAAAAAGATCGGGGTTGTTTGAGATAACGTCTAACGCTTGGGTTCCAATAGAACCAGTAGAACCCAAAATGGCAATTTTCCTTTTCACAGTAAAGTATTACGGTATAACTTAAGGCACAAAAGGCCTAAAAAACGATGTACTTCTCGGAGTTTACGGGTGTACCGTTATACCACATCTCAAAATGCAGATGCGGGCCAGTACTAAGTTCTCCAGAGTTTCCGATAATGGCAATAGCCTCCCCTGCTTTAACCCTAGCGCCCTGCTTCTTAAGCAGCTTGCTATTATGCTTGTACACCGACAGCAGGTTCCCATCGTGCTGAAGCTGAATAACAAAGCCTGTATCGAGAGTCCACGACGAAAGGGTAACAACGCCATCGGCAACAGCAACAACCACCTCGTTGGGAGAGGCAACCAAATCGGTCCCAAAATGCCCCTGCTTCTCATCAAAGGAGTTAGTTACCACCCCTTTAACTGGGGCAATGAAGAGCTTGCTAGAAAAGTCGCTCCCCCCCCCTCGCTTGTCTTCAAATACCGACAGGTTGTACAGCTCTTCCTCCTCTATTTGTGCCCGGAGTAACGAATCTTCGGCCGAACGGGTAAACTTGATATCCTTATTACGAGCCACAGTGTCCTTAACCTCGCCAAACTGCTGTAGCTCCCCGCCATTAATAACAACCTTTAGGTGCTTTAGGTAGATGTCCCACTGCGCAATTTGTCGCTCTAGCGAGTCGGCTCTAAGTGCATTATGAACAATGGTACGACGCGTATTCCCATCGGGGTATCCTGGAATGAACTCACGAATTGGAGTAAACGCAATAAGTATAGTTACCATTGCAATTATAAATAGTGCGGTACCACCAAAAAGGGCAATAACATTTAAGCGCGATAAGCGCATAACCCAAACCTCCTCAAAAGTTTGATCGTTATAAATACTAAGGCGATACTTGCTTTTTAGCTTGCTTATGTATCTCTTCTTCTTATTTTCAGCCATTTTTCCAATATGAATTGCCCAAAGATAGCTGTTTTTTAAAGAAGCACCCAGTAATAAAAGGGAACATTAGCTGTCCTTTTTCACCATTAGCCTGCCTGTTTTAGGTTGATGTTTTAAAGAAATTGGCCTTTTATGTGAGCGCAATTGGCCTTTGCTTAAAAAAAATACATTTTTTATTCCCTATACATCAGTACGTTGAAAGAAACTATAAAAGTTTTTTTCATTAACCATTTGCATAATCCAATTACACCCCCTATATTTGCACCGCAATTAAGGAATGACGGTAACAAACCAAACATACTAGATTGCGGGGTGGAGCAGTTGGTAGCTCGTTGGGCTCATAACCCAAAGGCCACAGGTTCGAGTCCTGTCCCCGCTACTACAAAGCCTTGGATAACCCAAGGCTTTTTTATTTTATAGCTGCGCTAGCAGTACAAAAAAAGCCGCAACGAGAATTCGCTGCGGCTTTTTTAATGGCTAATGCCTATCTACGTATAGCCTTAATACCCGGAAGTTCCTTCCCCTCCATGTACTCAAGCATGGCGCCACCGCCGGTTGATACGTATGATATTTTATCGGATAGCTTATTCTTGTTTACCGCTGCAACGGAGTCGCCACCACCAACTAGGCTAAACGCCCCCTTCTCTGTGGCACGAGCAACAGCCAGTGCAACCTCGGTTGTACCCTTTGCAAACTTATCCATCTCAAAAACGCCCATTGGGCCATTCCAAAGAATAATTTTTGACTCCTCAATAACCTTAGAGAACAGCTCAACAGTTTTGGGGCCAACATCAAGCCCCATCCAACCGTCAGGAGTTTGGTTGGCCTCGCAAATTTGGGTGTTGGCGTTAGCGTCAAAGGCATCGGCATTAACAGCATCAATGGGAAGGTAAACGTTTACGCCTTTTGCCTTTGCCTTTGCAAGGATATCAAGAGCAAGGTCTAGCTTATCCTCCTCGCAAATAGACTTACCAATACTTCCGCCCTGCGCCTTAATGAAGGTGTAGGTCATTCCGCCACCAATAATTAGGTTGTTAACACTGCTTAAAAGGTTTTCCATGATAAGAATCTTATCCGACACCTTAGCGCCTCCCATTACCGCTGTTACAGGCTTATCGGTTGAGTTAAGAACCTTGTCCATAGCCTTTAGCTCGCCATTAATAAGGTATCCAAACATGCTTTTGCCCTCAAAGAACTTGGCAACTATTGTTGTAGAGGCATGGGCCCTATGCGCCGTACCAAAGGCGTCGTTAACGTAAACATCGGCAAGTGAGGCAAGCGCCTTAGCAAAGGCCTCGTCGCCCTTCTCCTCCTCCTTGTAAAAGCGAAGATTCTCGAGCAGCAGAACCTGACCTGGCTTTAATGCAGCAGCCATCTCCTTTGCAGGAGCGCCAATGCAATCGGAGGCAAACAACACCTCCTGCCCAAGCACCTTAGACAGGTGGGCAACAATATGACGCAAAGAGAACTTATCCTCTGGCCCGCCCTTTGGGCGCCCAAGGTGAGACATTAGAATGGCAGAACCACCATCGCTAGTAATCTTTTTTATGGTAGAAGCCGCACCAACAATGCGAGTATCGTCTGTAACCTTAAAATCGCTGTTAAGCGGCACATTAAAATCCACCCTAACAATAGCCTTTTTGCCAGCAAAGCTGTAAGTATCAAAATTTATCATGGCTAGTACGTATTAATTTAGTTCAAAACAAAAGTAGGAAAATAAGCGATTGGTGCCTGTTCTATAAGCAAAAATCGCCGCAAACGTTTGAGCGATAACCGGAACACACAGGTAATTATCTCCTTTTTTATACCTTTGCTCATTAGCAAAAAAACACGACACCAATGCAGTTTAAAGATATAGTTGGGCAACCCGATGTTAAGCAACGGTTAACAAAAGCGTACAAGGAGAAGCGCATACCCCACGCCATAATTTTTACAGGGCCTGCGGGTACTGGAAAGCTGGCTATGGCCATTGCCTTTGCCCAAATGGTTTGCTGCCAGAACCCCACGCAGAACGACTCGTGCGGCACATGCCCCTCATGTAAGAAGTACGCCAAGATAATTCACCCAGACCTGCACTTTGCATTCCCTGTAAACGAGTCGAAAAAGGAGTCGGCTGACGACAAGGTATCAAAATCCAGCGGCGACCACCTAAGCAAATGGCGTGAATGCTTGCTGGAGAACCCCTACTTTACTGAGGCCGAGTGGTACGAGTCTATTGGGCTTGATAACAAACAGGGCATAATAAGCGTAAGCGAAAGTTCTGAGGTAATTAAAAAAATCAGCCTAAAGAGCTTTGAGTCCGAGTACAAAACCATGATTATTTGGCTGCCCGAGCGGATGAACGTAAACGCATCGAACCGTTTGCTTAAGCTAATAGAGGAGCCACCCCTTAATACGCTATTTATACTGGTTAGCGAGGATCCTAACCTTGTAATAAAAACCATTCTTAGCCGTTGCCAGCTAATCCGCTTTGCCCCGCTAACCCGCGAGAGCGTTTCGTCGGCGCTAATTGAGCGCTACCAGCTGAGCCCAGCAAAGGCCCAGGAGTACAGCCGAGTAGCCAATGGGAACTACGCCATTGCCCAAAACTTAGCCAAGGGCGACAACGACAGTATCTACTTTTTGATGTTTAGGGACATAATGCGGCTATGCTTTCAGCGCGACGTTCCCGGTGCCCTTGAGTGGGTTGAGAAGGCTGCTGCGCTAAACCGCGAGCGGCAAAAGGAGCTACTTACCGAGGCACTACGGTTAACGCGCGAGAGCATGGTGCTTAACTCAAAAATGGACGACATTGCCTACCTTGCTGGCGAAGAGCTCCAGTTTGGCGAACGCTTTGCCCCCCAAATGCCCCCCGATAGGGCTATGCAAGTTTACCCGCTGCTTAACTCGGCCATTAACGACATTGCCAGGAATGGCAATGGGCAAATCATTTTTACCGATACCGTACTTAAGCTGCTCAAGGTTATGTTTCCCATAAAAACCTTACCTTAGGGCATGCCAAAAAGGTAAATGGCACCAAATAATAGGATACGAATTACACTTATCCACTCAAATTTTAAAGGCCAAATACCTACAGCACATGATTTAGGGAGTACACATATTCTAAAAAGAGTATGCGCATACCCACAATCAAATCATTTTAACTAAATTTGCAAACTTGCAAACACTTACCACATAACGCTATGGACAGGAGCTGCTGCTCTCGAGGGGTAATAGTAAGAGAAAACGAAGCAACGGAGTATAGCCATTGCCAAAACGATGGTTGCTCTAAGCTAAACGCTTTCGATTGGATTGGAGACCTTCCGAAGACGCTACAAAACTACGATATAGTTGAGGTTCAGTTTAAGAACACTCGCAAAGGATACTACAAGAACGCAAACAACCTTAGCCTTAAAAAAGGCGATGTTGTTGCCGTGGAGGCCTCGCCAGGTCACGATATTGGCGTGGTATCGTTAACCGGCTGGCTGGTTTCTCGACAAATGAAAAAGGTTGGGCTAGACCCAGAGCAACCCGATATTAAGAAGATTTACCGCAAGGCAAAGCCTGTTGATATTGAGAAGTGGATGGACTCCATGAACCTTGAGCACGAAACGATGCTTAAGGCACGTAAAATTGCCGAGCGCCTTAACCTTAACATGAAGATTGGCGACGTGGAGTACCAAGGCGACAGAACTAAGGCCATTTTCTACTACATTGCCGATGAGCGCGTTGACTTTAGGGAGCTGATAAAGATTCTGGCCGAAGAATTTAAGATTAGGATTGAGATGCGCCAGATTGGTGCAAGGCAAGAGGCTGGACGCATTGGGGGCATAGGCTCCTGCGGAAGAGAGCTGTGCTGCTCAAGCTGGATAACCAACTTCAACTCGGTTACCACCAACTCAGCTAGGGCTCAGGAAATATCGCTTAACCCACAAAAACTAGCAGGACAGTGCGGCAAGCTAAAGTGCTGCCTTAACTACGAGCTAGACTGCTACATTGATGCCCGTAAAGACTTTCCGCATACCAATATCCCGCTGGAAACCAAAGAAGGAACCTTCTACCACCTTAAAACCGATATCTTTAAGCGGCTTATGTGGTATAGTAGCGACCCTTCATCGGCATTCAACATTACTGAAATTCCCGTTGATAGGGTTAAGGAGATACTCCAGATTAACAAGCGCGGACAAAAGGTTGACAAGCTAGTTGAGGCCGTAAAGGAAAAATCAACTACCCGCTCAGAGCTTGGATTTTCTAACGTTATTGAGGAGGAAAGCCTAACCCGTTTCGACGAAAAGGGCATTCTTAAAAAGAAGAGTAAGAAACGTAAGCCAAAACGCAGACCAGGAAATAGTACAGGAAATGCAAACGGTTAAAATTATTGCACTAGCATGTTTCATTGCACTCATTGCTAGTGCTTGCGACTCTAATGGGGTTTTCGACCAGAACATAAGTACAGAAAACGAGGTTTGGAACAGGAAAAACATTGCCCGTTTTGAAGTTGATATAACCGATACCACATTGGCAAACAACCTGTACGTTAACTTGCGCAATACTACCGATTATCCAAATAGCAACCTTTACCTATTTGTAACCACAACTGCTCCAAACGGAGCAGTAATAAGGGATACGCTAGAGTGTATCCTAGCCAACTCTTATGGCAAGTGGCTTGGAAAGGGCATTGGTAAAATAAAGGACAACCAAATACTGTACAAAAGAATGGTGCGGTTTCCTGTAGCGGGAGCATACACTTTTGAGGTTGAACAGGCCATGCGGGTTGATAAGCTACCTGGAATTGTTAATGTAGGGCTTAGAATTGAAACCGTTCAGCAATAGCCGCAGCACACGCCGGTAGCACACAACGCATATCAAGCACCAAGTAATCTTACGTTTAAACACTAACATCTGTAAAATAGGTGGGAAAGAATAAACTTATTCGTTTTGCGGAAAACGAAACCTTTGGAAATATATTTCAACCCTCGTTTAGCGAGGTTTTTGGCATTGATTACCACATGAAAGGCAAGTGGCATGCAGAGTACTTTAAAAACAGCAATCCCATTGTGATTGAGCTGGGCTGCGGAAAAGGGGAGTACACGGTTGGCATGGCAAGGGTTAATCCAGATAAAAACTACATTGGTTTTGATATAAAGGGTGCCAGGCTTTGGCGTGGTGCAAAAACTGCCGTAGAAGAAAACCTTGGTAATGTGGCATTTATCCGCAATAGAATAGAGAATATCCTTTCGTTTTTTGAGCCAGGCGAGGTAAGCGAGATTTGGATAACCTTCCCCGACCCACAGCTTAAATCGGCACGGGCGCTAAAGCGCTTAACCTCATCGCGATTTCTTAACAGGTACAAACAGCTCCTTAAACCAGGCGGTGTAGTGCACCTAAAAACCGATAGCCAGGAGCTTCATGAGTACACTAAAAGCGTACTGGAACACAACAGCCTAAAGGTAAACTACTGCACAAACGACTTGTACAACTCCAACCTGTCCAATCCATTCCTTAGCATTAAAACCTTTTACGAGCAACAGTTTTTGGAGCAAAGCAAAACCATTACCTACCTAAATTTTGAGCTGAATAGAGTTGACCCAATCCAAGAGCCCCCATCGGAAGAGTAACCCTGGCTTTTTTCAGCAGGTTTACGATGTTACCAAGCTTATACCCAAGGGAAGGGTAACCTCGTATGGGGCTATTGCCCGCTACTTAGGCTCGGCCCAGTCGGCTAGAATGGTGGGCTGGGCACTAAATGGTTGCCATACTCTTAACGAGTGGATTCCAGCCCACCGGGTGGTTAACCGAAACGGACTGCTAACCGGGAAGCACCATTTTTCCGGCTCTAACACCATGCGTGAGCTACTGGAGAGCGAGGGCGTAACCATTACCGAGAATAGGATTGTGGACTTTGAGCGTCTGTTCTGGGATCCGGTAAAGGAGCTGGATACTAAAATTTAGACGCCCCGCTGATAGCAAATCAAGATAGGTGAAAAGGCTAATAAGCTCCGCCTATGCGCACAGAACACACATAATATTTTGCCATTACACCCTGAACATTAGTAAATATTCCCTGTTTACCCTATAGCGTTATACACTTTTATATGTAAGAAATAAGCAATACTTTTGTGCGTTAATTTAAACCAAATATAAATGCCTCTAAGTAATGAACAGCTTCTCGATGTGCTTAAGGAAGTTAAGCACCCTGAGGCAGGATCCGATATCGTTTCGTTAGGAATGGTACAGGATATCAACATAAGCGAGAACAGCATTACCTTCTCATTAAATCTACTAAAAGCAAACGATCCCTTTGCGAGCTCAGTAAAAAAGGCTTGTACACGGATTATTGCCGAAAGGTTTGGAGCCAGCATTGCTGTTAACATATTAGCCGTTGCCCCTGTGGCAAAGCCTGTAGAGTCGCCACTAAAAACCACAGCATCGGTAACAAAGGTTAAAAACATTGTTGCCATAGCTTCAGGGAAAGGTGGTGTAGGAAAATCTACTGTAGCGGCAAACCTAGCCGTTGCAGTGGCCAAAACAGGCGCCAAAGTTGGACTTATTGATGCCGATATTTATGGGCCATCGATGCCCAAGATGTTTAACCTTGAAACGGCTCGCCCTACAATGATTAAGCAGGGCGATTTGGAGCTTATTGAGCCAGCAGAGAGCTACGGGGTAAAGATTTTATCGGTAGGCTTTTTTGTTGACCCCAACAACGCATTGGTTTGGCGTGGCCCAATGGCTACCAGCGCCCTAAAACAGCTAATACACCAAGGAGCATGGGGCGAGCTGGACTTCCTTTTTATTGATATGCCCCCAGGAACCAGCGATATTCACCTAACCCTTGTACAGGAGCTTTCGTTAACAGGTGTGATAATTGTTAGCACACCGCAAGATGTTGCCCTTGCCGATGCCATTAAGGGAATTAGCATGTTTACTGGGAAAAAGATTAACGTACCAGTTCTTGGACTTATTGAGAACATGGCGTGGTTTACCCCTGAGGAGCTGCCAAACAACAAGTACTACATTTTTGGTAAGGATGGCTGCAAAAAGTTGGCCGAGCGCATGCGACTGCCTCTACTAGGCCAAATTCCCATTGTGCAGAGCATTCGTGAGGGTGGCGATTTTGGCACACCCGTGGCTACACAAGCAGGACCACTTGCCGATGCATTTAACGACCTTGCCCGTAAGGTTATGGCAGAGGTTGACAAACGTAACGCAACTGCTCCAAAAACAGAGAAAGTAACAGTAAAACACAAGTAATAAACAACTCCAATGATTAACAAAGACGAAATCACCAAAAAGGTTAGCGCTGCAATTGAGATTGTTAGGCCATTTCTTCAGAACGATGGTGGCGACATTTCTCTAGTTGAGATTACCGACGACCTAACCGTAAAGGTTAGACTATTGGGTGCTTGCGGTAGCTGCCCTTACAGCCTTATGACCCTAAAGAACGGCGTTGAGCAGGCAATTAAACGCGACGTTCCTGAGATTAAAGAGGTTGTGGCAGTTAACTTATAGTCAACTACACTACGACACAAAAAAAACTCGGATTAACCTCCGAGTTTTTTTGTGTGATGTGGCGGCTATTTATCGCAATTGGTATAGCTGCCCAAAAGTAGCTACTTAAACATGGCCTCTTCAATCTCCGTAAAGATGTATGAGCTAAGGCGCTTGGCTGCCTCGTTGTAGGCCTCCTGCCCTGCCCTTTCCCAATCGAGATGCGAGCCGCTAATGTCATTAATTTGCTTCACGTACAGCTCCGTTCCATTCTGTTTAACCAGCTTTACCACTAGGTTTAAAGCCACTTGGTAAAAGCTACTGGTTTGGCCCTTACTCACGGTATTCCCTTGTAGCTCAAGAATAAAATCGGCGCTTTCGCGCGAGGTTGCCACTACAAAACCAGAGGAAACAATGCGCTTACGTAGCGATGTCTCCATGGTGTTGCTTCGCGATAGCTCGCCCAAATTGGTTTCGTGCGATGCAATCCATACTGATGGGCGAACCACATCAACAGTAACGGTATGGCTGGTTACAGGAATGGTAAAAATTACCTTTCGTACCAGAAAATCGGTGGTAGCCTCGGAAAGTAAGGCGTTAACATCAACATCAACCCTAAACGATTCCTGAGCCTTTGTTGATTTTACCATGGGAATGGCAAAAGAGACGTAACCATTGGCATCGGAGGTTGCCCTGTTGTTGCGAATAGCCCTTTCTGAGTAGGATCCGGTAACCGGAATGCCCTGTACGGGTTTCCCGCTGGCCGATACAACCCTAAATGTTAGCTCTCTCTCTGCAACGCCCATTCCCCTTTTTGCGCTAATTCTATTTTTGGAAGATACAATACGAATATCGGAAAGCGCCTTGTTGGCAATAGAAAACGCCTCGTTCCCAAGCAGGATCTCCTTGCCATTAATCTGAACCTCAAGGGGCTCGGCTAGGTAATCCTTAACTGCATCTAACGATTTAAAGGTGAATAGCAGCGCATCCTTGGTATTGCGCTGCTCCGAGAACTCAGCGCCACGGGTAAATAGGTCGGTAGCCTTGCTCAAAGCGCTGTTCTTCTTAGCCTCTTTAATGCGCTGGTATTCGCTTTTTGATAGGCGGTAGTAAACCCAGTAGCCCAGCTTATCCTCCCATGTGTCAACCAGCTCGTAGCCCTCCAAATCCTGCTGAACCTTTGCCCGGATGGTTGAGCTAAGGTCGCTATGCACCTTATCCTTATGCTCAAAGGTATATAGTACTGATTTTGCCGATATTGATACGGATATTTCGCCAGCCAGATCGGAAAGAGCCGCCTCGCGCGCCTGCTTTTGGTACTGGCTTACATTTGCCGACTTAGCAGAAAAGCCAACGCCAACATAGTAAATACTAGAAGAAGGGCGCCCCATTATCCATTCTGGCTTTGGATTCTGCTGCTCCTGCTGCGCCCTTTTAGAAGCGCCGCATCCGGAAATGAATAGCGCGGCAAAAACAACTAAACAAAACGAAGTAAACCGATTCATGCTACTGCTCTTCTGGGTTGTAGTTATTAATACGCTGCGAAACTCGCTCGGCCACCATTAGCGCAACCTCCTCCTTAAGCACATTAACCTCTTTAACGGTTCGCTTTGCGGCAAGCAGCGATTTAAGCTCGCTCACAGCCGTGGGGTTATCGTTTACCTTATCCTTTGGATTGGCCTTATCTATATAAACCCAGTAGCCTGGCACTAGCTTTTTGTGGTCGCCATCGAACTCGGCGTAGTGCACGCCATCGCTAGCCATTAGGTTCATTGCATCGGAAACAAGCAGCGCGCCCGTTTCTGTAGAAGTTAGCTCGTAGCTAAATGAGCAGTCCACCCTATTAACGCGTTTAACCTCAAGGTAACGCACCTTTTTGTATGTTACCTCAACCTTCTCCTCAAGGCTACCAGGAACCTTTTTCTTGGTTACAATTTTAAGATACCCTGTTTTTTCCTGCCTTAGAAGCTTCCCAGCCTGGTTGGCAAAGGAGGTAATGCTCCCATTTAGCAATGCTTTTGCGGCCAGCAGCTGCCCAACCTTAATGCTGCCCCCCTGCTCTAACGCCCGCTTCTGCTGCTCAACAAGCTGATTGGCATTCTGAACATCAACAACCTTTACAAAAGGGTTATTCAAATCGACCAACGATTTTTTGATGTATCCAGTAAGAAGACCTGTTGCCTCTGGAGATCGGGTTTTGTTTTTAAACGTGGTGATGGCAACGGTAAGAACGCCCCTTTGTAAAGCCTCGCTCTTAAGCACCTCTGCATCTTTATATGCCGATTGGCTCTTTAGAATTTTATCGAAAGTATAGTACGATTTACGGTATAGCCCCTTCTCAAAGTACCCTTTCCCCTCTCTGTAAACAGGCTCCCATTTAGCCACGCCCATAAGCGCATCAACACTTTGGTAGCTTGGGTCAATGCGTTTAATCTCCTTAAACTTCTCCTCGGCTAGCGCAAATTTCTCTTCCTCCAAAAGCAGCTGCGCCTCGCCATAGGTTTTCTCCAAGTAGCGGGGCTTTACCTCGTTGTACTGCTCGGCTGCCCTAGAGGGAATTTCGAGCTTAACCCCAACGGCCGACAGCTTATCGCGGTAATCGCGAGCGTCAAGGTACGCCAGAACGGTGCGTTTATCGTCTCCATCCATATAGGCCTGCGATATTCTAAAGCCCTTGTCGTCAAGCACTCGTTCGCCATTTCGCTGCAAGCCAATGCGCGCATCGATGTTAGATGATTTAGCCACTAGCGATTGGTAATACATATCGGCAGCCTGCTCAAACATACCGGCTTGCTCGTACTTGCTTCCGCGTTTTGCATACTTTTTTGATGCGCACGAGGAAAAAGCAACAATCATTGATACCGCTACAAAAAGGAGGTAAAATCTTTTCATCGTATTGAAATTTAGATGGTCTTTTAGTTCACATTATACAACCAAGGTTTTGGCTTTTTACAAAAAGCAAGCCACCATACCCTATTACAAAGGTAAAAAGTGGTGTAATATACCCAATAAACTAGTAGCACCAAGGAGCAATTTCTGAAAAATATTGGATATAGCGCGATTATCCCTCCCCTATCTACTCCTAAAAAATGCAGGAAAAAGGATTACTACGCATCAAATTACAGAGAATACTCGTCAGGGCTAATAGTACATCTAAATACAAACATAGTATATGCTACAAGTTTTAAAGGATAAGAAGAACGGGATCCTTTTAGTGTCAACAATCCTATTCATTATACTAGCCTTGCTGAATTTTAGGGTTACAATTAGCACTGGAGGAGATGACTCTTGGTATATAATTGCCGCTAGGAACTTTGTAAATCAGAAATCGTTTCCCGCATGGCATGGCGCGTTATACCCATTGGTGCTAAGTCCGCTAATACTAGCCTTTGGTATTAATATTATTCTATTTAAGCTGATATCTATTGCGCTTACTGCACTAGGGATATACCTTACCGGGTATGTTTGGAAGAGCAGAGTAAACCCTTGGATTTGGCTGTGGGCCGTAATTCTAGGTGCGCTAAACACGCAAACCCATTTACTTGCAAGCACAACGTACAGCGAACCACTTTTTATTCTGATGCAAGCGCTAACCTTTTGGGCTTTCTTTAGGGTTGATACACTTGACCTTACAGGTGGCTTAAACAGGGAACACACAATTAGCTTTGCTCTACTCGGGTTAACCTTGTTCCTTCTAGGATTAACACGCAACATTGGCCATGGGGCCACAATTGCAGTACTGCTGTACTTTATATGCACCCAATCGTTTAAGAAAGGAACTTACACGCTGCTTGCACTCCTGCTGTTTCAGGTGCCCTTCTCCCTGTACAAGAGGGTGGCATGGCGCGCACAGAACATTGGTTTTGAGAGTCAGCTCAAAGCCATGCTATACAAGGATTTTTATCATCCAGATCAAGGAACCGAAAATGCGGTAGGGCTATTTATAAGATTCTGGCAAAACGCATTGCAATATATTAGCAAGCATTTGGTTGAGTTTTTCACAGGAGGGGTAGTTCAAATCAGCCAACCATCGGTAATGGTTACACTTATCCTTATTGCGCTTTTTGTAACCACGCTAGTAATTGCCATTCGCCAGAAGCAAAGGAGCATCCTGTTACTAGGACTTTACCTTGCCATTACCATTGCGGGGACTTTTGTTACCCAACAGGTATCATGGAACCAGGGACGATTAATGCTGGTTTACCTTCCACTACTAACTATCTTCCTGGGATATGGTGCCGATACGCTGATAAGATCAAGCATAGCAAGAGTATTTCGTAAACCGTTGCTAATAGTACTCATATCGCTTTGCGCTATTACAAATCTTAAAAGCAGCCTGCACTCCGTTGACCTCATGACCCTTAAAGAAAACCTTAGTGGGGATAAATACTGTGGGTTTAGCCCCGATTGGCAAAACTACCTAAAGCTTTGCAGCTGGGTTGGCAAACACGTATCACCCAGCGAAGTAGTGGCCTGTCGCAAGCCCAACATGGCCGAGATATACGCAAACAGATCCTTCAAGGGTATTTACAAAATACCATCGAAACACCCAGATACGCTGCAAGCGAATCTAAACAAGGAGGGCATTGCGTACGTTGTGGTAGGAAGCTTAAGAACAGACCCTACCGCTAATAGTGGATCTATTATACAAACCGTTAGGAACACACTTAAAATATTACTTCAGAAATATCCTTTAAGCATAGAGTACCTGCGCACCGAAGGCAACAGTGAACCCGCATACCTCTTCCGTTTGCACATTAATAATGATCCTTCTTCTACTAAAGAGGCTGAGCAGAGGCTGCTATCGGGGCTAATGATTTACCCCGATAATCCAAACGCACTGTACAGCATAGGGCAGCTCTACTTCTCCCAAAAGCAGTACGATAAAAGCCTTAAGTATTTATTACAAGGCTTAAAGGTAGTAAGCAGCAGCCCTGAACTGCTGGAGCTGGCGGGCGCAAACTATGCTCTGCTAGAAAATCATCAGCAAGCAGCAGCCTGCTTCCAAACCCTTACCAAGCTCTATCCCGCCAACGGCAACTACTGGTATAACCTTGGCGTTTGCTATGCCAATATGAGAAAACCAGAAGCCCAGCGGTTAATGCAAAAGGGGGTTGAATTGGGCGCTCAGCGTAACATGTAAAACGTAAAAATCTATATATCATGATAAGAAACAAAAAGGTGGTAGTTGTTCTACCTGCATACAATGCCGAGAGAACCTTGGCTACAACCTATAGCGAAATACCATTTGAGGTTGTTGATGAGGTAGTTCTTGTTGATGACGCAAGTACAGACCAAACCCTTAAGGTTGCATACAACTTAGGGATAAAACATATAATTCCGCATAATGAAAACCTAGGCTACGGCGCAAACCAAAAAACCTGCTACAACAAAGCACTTGAACTAGGCGCAGACATAGTAATAATGCTTCATCCCGACTACCAATATACACCCAGGTTAATAGAATCAATGTGCTATGTTATTGCAAACGGGGTGTACCCTGTTGTTCTTGGATCGCGCATACTAGGCAAATCATGCATAAAAGGAGGAATGCCCCGGTATAAGTATGTTGCCAACAGATGCCTTACTCTTTTTCAGAACCTAATGCTCAACCAAAAGCTTAGCGAGTACCATACAGGGTATAGGGCTTTCTCTAAAGAGGTGCTAAAGAGCATAGACTATGAGTACAACTCAAACGATTTTGTGTTCGATAACGAGATGCTGGCCCAAATCGCCAGTAAAGGATATAGCATTGCCGAAATATCGTGCCCCACAAAGTACTTTAGCGAATCATCGTCAATTAACTTTTCACGTAGCATCAAATACGGCCTCGGAGTTCTAAGGGTCTCCGTGCAGTACTGCCGGTGGCTATAGCCACTTACGCTAAGCTGCACTATAGGGCAAATCATAAATAAATCTGGTTTGCCCTAATTCTTGAGCAATTAATCAAAACCAACAATTGGTATTCACCAATTGCTTTTATAGAAAAAAACATTTAGCTACATTGGAAAATCATTATATGAGCTAATTTTTTTGATAACAGATGGATAATCAGGTAAAATTCTATTCGCAAAAAGCCATTTCGGTTGCAACAGTTGTAGGAGGCCCCTTAGCAGCAGGCGTTCTAATTTATCATAACTTCAAAACACTTAACAAAAGAAGGCAAGCCGTTAATTCTCTTATTATTGGCATTTTAACAACTATTATAATTCTTGCCGCGGTTTTTATGCTACCTGAAGGAATTATTGATAAGGTTCCAAACATTCTGTTCCCACTTATTTACTCCCTAATAGTTTACCTTATTGTAGAGAGGCTGCAGGGCGAAGAGCTGGAAGCCCACAAGCAAAAGGGAGGACAATTCTACTCATCGTGGAGAGGTGCAGGCATTGGTGCGCTATCCATTGCTGTGCTTTTTGCGGGTGTATTTGGAGCTATATACTTAACTACGCCTAGCTACAGTTTTGATACAGAGATGTATGATAATGAAATAGAAATTTTTACCCGCAACGAGAAAAAAGCCCTACAGGTTTTTTCCCTTGCCGAAGGAACGAGTGACCAACGACTGCTTAGGGAGCTAAATATTGGCCTTGAGCTATGGAAAAAGAATAGAGATATTGTTGAAAGGCTGAGCGCTACAGAAAACCTCCCCGCAGAACTAGTTAGGCAAAACCAACTTTTACAGGAGTATGCTCTACTTAGAATTATACACTACGAATACATTATTAGAGCTATTGAAGAGGATAGCAATGCTTATGAATCGCAAATAAGTGATATTGGGGTAAAAATTGAGAGGATACTTTTGTCACTCCAAAATATCCATTAAAGGAACTAAAATGCACGTTAACGAATAATATGTCAAACCCGTGACAGGCCTTAACAAACGACCAATTACCATACGTTACCCCTCTAGTAATCAAGCATTTTAAACAAAGCAATCCCTCTCAACCCCTGACAACACACACTTATTCCAAGGGAGGCCTCCGCCAATACCCTACCACCCTGATTGATTAACACTTGTGTTAAATCGCATGGTAAATAACCGTATTAATAAGCCCGGAACATCGTTCCTACATTGACACTTCCATTTTAGAATTCGAGTACCCCTTTATTTTAAAGGGATACAGCAGCCTGCTGCTTGACAAGTTGTTAAGCAGCAGGGTGACATCTGCGTATAACTAAATCCCATTAACTAATTTCGATCTGTTTTTGAGTATCCTATCATTTTAATCCAAGTTATTAGACTAAAAAAGGTATTCGCTAACATAAACCCTTACAATGGGGAAGGGCATAAAACCCCATTATTAATTAACCAAAAGCAACGGAAACAAAATGAAAAACTACCTTAAATTAATGGTAATTGGACTGTTTCTTCTAGGAGCAGCATCTTCGTGCGAAGATAAGTTTACTGAAGAAGATTCCCTTAATGCTCAAACTGAGATAGAACGCCTTCGCGACTCTCTAAAAAAAGCAGGAGGAATTGTTAACTACACCATTCACATTATTAATGGAACCGACGCTTCTGTTGGAAGTAAAGCTGGAAACGGTTTAGCAGGAGTAAGCGTTACCATTAGCCAGTGGGGAATTGTAAAAACTGAAACTACTAATGAGCAAGGTATGGTAGTATTCCCAGACCTACGCATTGGCAAAGTTGCTGTTGACGTAAACCTTGACGGATACACTCCTATGAGTTTTGTAGCTAGCCTAAGCCCCGAAGGTCAGGATAGCTATAACTTAGGCGAAGAAGGAATGCGCAACGCAGCAACCCAAGTTCCAGTTTTTGCGCTAACAGGAGAAAGCACTTCTACTATAAAAGGGAAAGTAACCATTGACTCCGACCTTACCAATAATAGCCCAGAGCCTGCCGCCAATATAAACGTGGCGATGGTGCTTAATACTGATGATCCACAGTTCACTGGTATGTTCAACAACCAAACTGGAGATAATGGTATGGGTCAAATTATTTCAATGACCTATGGTTCTGCAGTAATGCGCGCCACAACCGATGCCAATGGAGAGTACACCATTACTGTGCCTACCACAGCAAAAGGGCTTCCTTTTAGACCAGAAATTGACGATATCGCGCTAGAACAAAGCCTTCTTGCAAATAAGGTTAATGACAAAGAGGTTACTGGGGTTCAAAAGGTACGTACCATTTTCTCATCTATTGGAGGAACTTCTGTATCTACTATTCCAACCGTACTCCCTGCATACGTATTGTTTGGTGAGCCTGATGGTATTGCCGCTGCTGCACCTACTTCAGCTGCTTCTGCAACTGCAGTTCTTTCGCAGGGCGAGATTGAAAACATCGTTATTAGCAACGCTGGCGCTGGTTATACCCAAGCTCCTAAAGTAAATATAACCGATGTTACTGGAACTGGAGCAACTGCAGTTGCAACCATATCGGCCGATGGTTATGTTACCAAGGTTGAAGTTACCAATGCTGGTAAAAAGTACAGCAACCCATCTATAACCTTTGAGGATTTAGGAAAGAATGCTGCTGCTGCTGCTGAAATTGCCTACGGAGTAAAAAGCATTGTAATTGGAAATACTGGCTATGGTTATACCAAAGCTCCAGTTGTTACCTTCAAAAGCACCGATGGCTATGGCGCTGGTGCTGTTGCCAATACCGTTATGAATGGCTCTTTAAAAAAGATTAATGTAACCGCCACTGGAACGGGCTTCTCGTCGGTACCAACTGTTACCATTAGTGGTGGCAATGGTACTGGAGCAATGGCAACTGCACAACTAGGCGCAGGGCAAATTAAAACTATAGATGTGCCTAAAGACGCTGATAGGTGGTACGTTGTTACCCCAACCGTTGGACTTCCTAACGGCGCTACTGCTACAGCTACACTTAAAACTGGCGGAAGATTAACCTCTATCAACCTAAGCAACGGTGGTACTGGTTACGTATCTGCGCCAACAGTTACTATATCTGGTGGTGGTGGCTCTGGTGCTTCGGCATACGCCACAATTAGCAGTGGTAGCGTTACCAACATCACTATTGTACATGGCGGTAATGGCTACACAACTGCACCTACAGTTACTATTTCTGGAGGAAGCGGTTCAGGCGCATCAGCAACTGTAGATCCTGTAACTATTGAGAAACAAATTGATAAGGTAGTGGTAACTGATGGAGGTAGCGGCTTCCTATATTCTGCCAACTATGTTAATGTAATTACTTTCGATGGCATACCTATTAGTGGTACATCATATACCCTTAGCTGCCCACTAACCGGCATTACAATTAACAACGCAGGCGTTGGCTTCACTAGCACCCCTACTGTACAAATTACAGGCGGCGAAGGCTCTGGAGCAACCGCTGTTGCCGAGGTTCAGTACAAGGTTCAAGCCATAACCGTAACCAATCCTGGAAGCGGATACCTAACAGCACCTCAAGTTATAATTACTGGTGATGGTATGGAAATCACAAAGGCTACTGCTTTTGCCAATTTAGGCAATGGAGTTCTTAACCGCATAGTGCTTACCAACCCAGGCCAAGGCTATACTGCTGCACCTAATGTAGCTGTAAGTGGTGGCGGTGCCAGCGCAAAGCAAGCCCGCGTAAAGGCTATTATAACCGACGATAAGGTAACTGGTTTCGATATTGAAGATGCAGGAATGGATTATACCGCTGCACCTTCCATCAGCATTTCTACTAAAACTACTGGTGCTGCTGCTTCGGCCGTTGCTAAAACTGGAAGCATATATGCAGTTAACATCACCAACCAAGGCGCTGGCTACACTGCTGTTCCAGTTGTGGAGTTTGTTCCTGCCGATGGTTTTGGTAGCGGTGCTGCTGCTACTGCCGTTGTAGGCGAAGGTGGTAGTATTGTTCGTATCGACATTACCAATAGCGGTACTGGCTACACATCGGCACCAGCTGTTAAGCTAGTTATTCCACAAAGAGCACTAGTTGCTAAGGGATCTGTTAGGGTTAACGCTCAAGGCTCAATTACCAGCGTTAATATTGACGATGCTGGCGAAGGGTACACATCTGTACCTGAGGTTACCATACTACCTGCAGTTGAAGGTGTTGGTAGCGGAGCTAAGGCAAAAGCTGTTATTTCTGCCGGTAAGGTTACCAGCGTAACAATTATCGATGGAGGTAAAGGTTATACTAGCAAGAACTTCCCTGCTACTACACATGCAACTGCTCCTGGTGCTGTAATTTCTGGTAAATTCCCAGAGTTTAAGGGGGGCATCTTCTCCGTAAAACCTGGCACTGCCACTATTGTTGATTTCTACATGGGTACAGGTTCTCGTACCCAGAAGGTTGACTAATTGCTATCCACAGTAATAAGCCTGCTGCTAGCAAGGGGCAGGCTTATTCTGATTATCTATAGAATTAGTATCAGGCGAAGGGGCAAGTACATTAACACCTTTCCTGCTTTATACAAGCACACTGTGCTGAACTAACAATACTAAACAAACAGCTACATGAGAATTACTTCACTAGCCAAGCGAATAGCCTTTGTTCTGTGCCCCCTTCTGCTTATTGGAGGGCAGAGTGTTCTGGCGCAGAACGAGTCGTCGCTTGTTGTTGGAGCTCGGGTGGGTTTTGCAAGCAACCATCTTGCCGTAAGCGGACAAGCCCGTACACTTCCAACAATAAGCCCTGTTGTTGGCGGTTTTGCCCAATACCAGCTATCCCAATGGCTTTCTGTGTCAGCAGATTTACTCTACACACAATACGGAGGTAATAGCGTAAATCCTAACTGGGTTTACTCTTCTAGCTCTCCACTAATTGTATCGGGAGCAGTAAATCACCTTACAATAAAATCACACACACTAGAGGTTCCCATTGCTGCAAAGCTTGGACTTCCTGGTATGAATGGTGCCGTTAGGCCGTTTTTAGCTGTAGGTTGCGCAATGGCATACAACATACAAACTAATGCCGTTATTGAAAGCTACAAAATTATTGGCGTTACCCCCATGCTTAATACATACACCGATGATGTATCCAGTGCCTTTAATCAGTTTACCGCAGCCTTTACCCCTGGTGCAGGTATAGATTTTAGCGCAGGTGGCTACGCCATTTCTATGGAAGTGTACTACCGTATGGGATTAATTAATGCAAATAAAAATCATCGCAGCTCAACTCCCGATTTTACAACCAATGCATTTGGCTTTAAGGTTGGGATAGGGTTAGGGTTATAGGATCCAAACAACAACTTATAATTGAGTTTAGAAATAGAGTGGGAGTTTTTTCTCCTGCTCTATTTTGCATTATTACACATCAAAAGTGTTTGGCTGCGCCAAGTCCTTAGGAGTTAATTTGAGCAGTAAGAACAAAATCATAACTTACTGTTAATGAATTGTTATTTTTTTATACGATAGAATAAATCAGGTCACTTACAAAAAAATAGTTACTACATTGCATTATAATCTAATCTTAAAAATCATAACCATGAAAAAGAGCTTCTTACTTCCAATTATTTGTATATTAATTTGGGGTTGCGAAAAAAATATACAAGATAAGCCTAACTCCCAAATACAACCCAAAGAAAAAGAAGAGAAACTTATACTTGGAAAAGAAATTAATGACCCATACGCAATCCATAACATGCAATCAGCATATTGCAGTCTAAAATCCAAAGGATTAAAATCCGACATTAAAATCAGCCCGACGCATAACTACCTGCGCTTCCTTCCTAAAAACGAGGATGAATTGAACCTATTAAAGAGCGATACGTCCGTAATGTTTTTTGACTTCCCTTTAAACTACGAAGTAGAAATGAATGGGTGCTACTATCATGACCCTGAACTTCCAGAAGATGCTATTACCTGGCAGTATGCAGTATTACCTTTGGACTATCCTCTTCCAAACATTCAGCATGAAATTATTTATCAGGTAGTGCTCCCAAACAATAGTGAAGATGGCGATGAACTAAAGAATAGTAGTTACTCATCTTTTTTCGATGAAGTAGAAAGAGAATCCTTTAGGTTGACAGGCTGTAGTAACTACATCCCAGAGGAGGGAACAGGACAAAAAGGTATTTTTAAACGGTACAGACCCTCGGGAAGGATAATGGTACAAGATGATGAAGCAAAAAGACTGGTTCCGTTAAGGGGAGCGCGGGTGCAGGCCCGATGGACAACCCATATTGGCGTAGGAATAACAGATGACAATGGCGAATTTACTGTTGATGCCCGTTTTTTATACAAGGTGAATTTTGGCATAAAATGGGAACGAGCTCACTATGATATTAGAGATGGGAAACTATTCCAAGCGTGGTACAACGAAAGCGGAAAATCTACCAGATGGTACCTTAACATTGACTGGGGAAAATCTAAACAGTTTGCACATATACACCTAGCTGCGCATCACATGTTCTACGAAAATCCATTCGGAATAAAACCACCAAATGCAGCATCTAACAAGTTAAAAATATCATACTTAGACGAAAGGGGGACAGGACTATCAAGAGGAGACCTTATAAGCCTGATAGGGCTGTCCAACATATTTATTTATGGTAGATATACGAATAGCGGAAACCTGAAGGAGTCTAACCGAATTTTTGGAACTACCGTTCATGAGCTTGGTCATATAAGCCACTGGAACTTGGGGCACAATATGCACATCCAGAGATGTGAGGGCTGGATTGCAGAGAGCTGGGCTACGGCCATAGAGCATATTTACACAAAAAACTACTATAAAACGTACTACGATGTTGATTACGACCATGAAGTTGGGTATCAGAACTGGGGTGTTGCAAACAGCGGCGGATATACGCCAATATTTATTGACCTAATTGATGATTCTAATCAAGGAGGAGTTGATAACCCTAATGTACCAAACGATAGGGTTATGGCTTCCCATGGTTATACGCTACAGTATATTCAGGATAATATATTGCTAGAATCGTATGGGCTTTCCTCCCTAAAAAGCCAGCTTAAAGCAAAAAAGCCCACAAATTTTAGCGATAGCCTAATTGACGACTTGCTCGCCCTATACTCAAGCGTGAACCTAAGCGTTAAATAGCAGATTTCCCAAAAGAATTGAAAATGGTTTCCCTGTTTTGAAACTTAATAATTGAAAACCAACGCAAAAACAAAATGAAAACATTACGAGCAATTTATACACTAGCCGCATCCGTACTAATAGGATTTACGCTTAGCGGATGCAATGGCCCTGGGGCAGACTGCTTCCCAGAGAAATACTACTATTCCGTTGATGGACTTATTTTGTATAACATGGCTTACAGTCCTGACCATTGGAGAATATATACAGACAGCTCCATTCACAAGGATTCTTATGGCATAGCATTACATACTGATATTATGCCTTTGAATGAGCCTTACCCCCAGAAACAAGCCTCTTTACAAAGTTTTGGACAAAAAGATGAATGCATGCCTATTCTTTACCCTAAGGACAGCATCGTATCGTTGAGAATTGTTACTGAAACAGCTTTTAGCAGTACGCTTCCCGCAGGTTCGGAAGTAACTACACTGTTTAAAGTTGAAGATAATTGGATTCAGGCTAATGAGTATGAATATATTGCAATTCCAGAGTACCTTAATCGTCCTGCCCCTATTGTAGGGGATTATAGAGGCCCTATTATTCGTTGCAGGTTAATGGAAGCACCCCAAAATGCGGGTGAGTACAGCTTCTCTGTAACGCTTATACTGTCGGACGGAAGGGAGATTACCCAGAAAATTAGCGCAACCCTCACCGAGCCTGAGTAGTAAGCTAAACCATACATTAATTAAAAAGAGGGCACTAAAGTCTTTTTTTGTAAACACCATTGGGGTAGCCCCAATGGTGTTTAGGTTCTATTCTAAAACATGTTTTTTTACAACATTTTAAGTTACTTTTGAACGGTTAATTGTTCTCAGTCCCTGGTGTTAAACCAATGGCAAACAGAACTATCAAACCTACACAAAAGCGGTTTCTTAACAGGCTTTTTGTAGAATGTTATTACAACAGCTCAAATAGTAATATACCAAAACATTAAAGGTCATGCCACAAATTTCCCAGAAAGGTAGCGCAATGCCAGCATCTCCAATCAGAAAGCTGGTGCCATATGCCGAAACTGCAAAACAAAAAGGAAGAAAGGTTTACCACCTAAACATTGGCCAACCCGATATTCCAACCCCTCAGGTAGCACTAGACGCCATAAAGAACAACCCTTTACAGGTTATTGAGTATAGCCACTCTGCTGGTAACGAGAGCTACCGTAAGGGTCTTGCTGCGTACTACAAAACCATTGGGATTGATATTACCCACAACGATATGCTTATTACCACTGGTGGCTCTGAGGCTATTACCATAGCCTTTATGACCTGCCTAAACCCTGGTGATGAGGTTATTATTCCTGAGCCTTTCTACGCAAACTACAACGGTTTTGCTACTCAGGCTGGTGTTGTGGTAAAACCTATCACCTCATCAATTAAGAATGATTTTGCACTACCTGCAATTTCTGAGTTTGAGAAGATTATCACCCCAAAAACCAAGGGTATTGTTATTTGTAACCCTAACAACCCAACTGGTTACCTATACTCACAAGAGGAGCTAGAGCAACTTGCCTCTCTTGTTAAGAAACATGACTTATACCTTTTCTCCGATGAGGTTTACCGTGAGTTCTGCTACGATGGCAACAGCCACTTCTCTGCTATGCAACTTCCTGGCCTAGAGAATAACGTGATTCTAATGGACTCCGTATCTAAGCGTTACAGCATGTGCGGCGTTAGAATTGGTGCGCTTATTACCAAGAATAAAGAGGTTATAAACATTGCGCTTCGCTTTGCTCAGGCAAGACTTTGCCCACCATCGTACGGACAAATTGCTGCCGAGGCTGCTCTTAACACTCCAAAGGATTACTTTGATGGTGTTTACAATGAGTACATCGATCGTAGAAACTTTATGGTTGAAGCCCTAAACCGCATGGAAGGCGTTTACTGCCCAACCCCAAAAGGTGCATTCTACACCGTAGTTAAGCTTCCTATTGATAATTCCGATAGGTTTGCACAGTGGCTTCTTGAGGATTTTGAGTACAACAACAAAACCGTTATGGTTGCTCCAGCAACAGGATTCTACGCTACTCCAGGCCTTGGTGCAAACGAGGTGAGGATTGCTTACGTTCTTAACATCGACGATTTAAGGGGCGCAATGGAGTGCCTAGAGCAAGCCCTAAAGGTTTACCCTGGTCGTACGCTGTAAATCGATCTAAATATCAACAAAAAACCTCCTTCCTCAGGGAGGTTTTTTGCTTTATGATACCAACAAAACCCACATAATTATGCTCTGCGTTTAGCGTTAAAGCCCTAGCGATGATCTCTTTTGATCCACGATTTTTAACGTTACGCTAATTATTCCTATCTTGGTGCAAATCAACTTACGAAATTGAAAGCAACACTTTACATAAAAATACTGCTTGCAGCATCACTCTTAGCTCCGCTAATTGCCATTGGGCAAAACTCGCTAATACGCACAGGCGCCCAGCAAACAGAGGCCTACCTCCCACTTCTTACTGGAAAACGCATTGCCATTGTTGCCAATCACTCATCACTAGTGGTTGGGAAGCATTTGGTTGACACCCTTTTATCTCTAAAAGTAAATATTAAGAAGATATTTAGCCCCGAGCACGGTTTCCGGGGTCAAGAAGAGGCTGGTGCGCTTATAAATAATCATATTGATTCCATTACTGGGTTACCCGTTATATCACTTTACGGAAATAAGAAAAAACCTCTTGCCAAGGATTTAAAGGATATTGATGTTATAGTTTTCGACCTGCAGGATGTTGGCGTTAGGTATTACACCTACATATCAACCATGCACTACGTTATGGAGGCATGCGCAGAGAATAACGTGGCTCTAGTTGTTCTGGATAGGCCAAACCCCAATGGATTTTTTGTTGATGGCCCCATGCTCGATACTACCAAGCGGTCGTTTGTGGGAATGCACCCAGTGCCCCTTGTACACGGCCTAACCATTGGTGAGTTTGCCCAAATGATTAATGGCGAAAAGTGGCTAAGCAATGGTGTTACCTGCACCTTAAGCGTTATTCCCTGTGCAGGTTATTCGCACAGCGCCACATACCAATTACCAGTAAAACCATCGCCAAATTTGCCCAACCAAACATCGGTGTACCTATACCCATCGCTAGGGCTATTTGAGGGTACATCGTACAGCATTGGGCGGGGCACCAGCTTCCCCTTTCAGGTGTTTGGGCACCCTAAGTTCCCCGATAAAACCTTCAAGTTCACACCCAAAAGCATAGCGGGCGTAAGCAAAAATCCACCGCACAAGGGAAAGGTTTGCTATGGGGTTGATTTACGGATGTACAACGAGTCCTACTTTATCAACCTAAAATCAATAAACCTTGAATGGCTTATTTTTGCCTACAACCTATCGCACGACAAGAGCACCTTTTTTAATAGCTTTTTCAATACTCTTGCAGGAACACCCGTGCTAAGGCAACAAATTGAGAGCGGAATGGATGCCGAATCCATTAGGGCTACATGGGCGGCAGATATAGCCACCTTTAAATCCACTAGAAACAAGTACTTACTTTACCCAGACTTTGAATAGCCATGTCGACAAGAGAAACCTGGAACAACCGCTACGCCGAGCTGGATATAGCATACGGACTAGAGCCAAACCAATTCCTGAAGCAGGAGCTTGAAAAGCTAACCCCAGGCTACCTCCTTTTACCCGGCGAGGGCGAAGGGCGTAATGCCATTTGGGCGGCCAAACAGGGATGGCGCCCGTTGGCGTTCGACTACAGCGTTGAGGCGCTTAACAAAGCGCTTAAATGGAGCGCTAGGGAAAAGGTAAGGGTGATGTACAACCTTACCGATGCCGAAAACTTTCGCCCCTACTGGAAATTCGATGCCATTGGGCTTATTTCCTTCCACATGGATAGGGAGAGCCGCAAGGCTTTTCACAAAAAACTGGCTAGCTGGCTTAACCCAGGCGGACATGTTATACTTGAGTGCTTCCACCCAGAGCAGCTACCCCGTACCAGCGGCGGGCCAAAGGTTGAAGAGCTACTCCCCGACCCAGAAGATCTGAAACAGGATTTTGAGGGGCTTACCATTACCCACTTTGCAATTGCTGAAACCGAACTTAACGAGGGGCCACTGCATCAGGGCTTAGCAAAGGTTATAAGAATTGTTGCACAAAAGGATTAGCTCTACTAGCCGATTGTTGCACAAGCATAGCGTAAAACCTATCTTTAGCCCAGATTTTGAATCATGGCAAAAAAGAATTTTTATACAGTTTGGGTTGGCAAAAAGCCTGGGGTTTACACCAAATGGGCCGACTGCCTAAAACAGGTTGATGGCGTTAATGGCGCCATTTACAAAGCATTTCCCTCTTATGAAATGGCTCTTGAGGCTTTTAACAGCGATTACCACAAGTACATAGGCAAACCCACACCCAAAAAGGAGCTGAGCAAGGAGCAGCTTTCGCTAATTGGAAAGCCCGTATTCCCTAGTATTGCTGTTGATGCGGCCTGCAACTCCCGCACTGGCCGTATGGAATATCAAGGGGTTGATGCCAAAACGGGTAAGCTCCTATTTCACCAAGGCCCCTTTGATGAGGGAACCAATAACATTGGAGAGTTCCTAGCCATTGTGCATGGGTTAGCCTTTTTACAAAAACACAATAGCAACCTGCCCCTGTACACCGATAGCGTTACCGCCATGAAATGGGTACGCATTAAGCGAGCCAACACCGAACAGGAGCGCACCGAGGCCAACAAGCAGCTATTTGAACTGGTAGATAGAGCCGAACTGTGGCTTAAGAACAACCAGTGGCCAAACCAAATTCTTAAGTGGCACACCGAGGCTTGGGGCGAAATTCCCGCCGATTTTGGCCGAAAGTAACGCAAACCCAACAATAAACAGAAAATCAGTGAACGTTGAGCACTTTATAGCAAAGCGATTATCGGGCAAGCAGAATGGGTCAAAAAACCTATCCAAGCCCTTCGCACGAATATCGGCAGTAGCCATTGGGCTAAGCCTGGCCATTATGATTATTGGCATATCGGTGCTCACCGGGTTTAAGCGCGAGATTAGTCAGAAAACCATTGGCTTTGCCAGTCATATCCAAATTGTGAACTTTGATGGCAACACCTCCTTCGAAACCAATCCCATAAGTAACAACCAGGACTTTCTGCCCCAAATACAAGCCATTGATGGCATTGAGCACATACAGCAGTTTGCTGTAAAACCAGGCATGCTAAAAACAGGTACCGATATTCATGGCGTTGTGCTTAAGGGTATTGCCAGCGATTTTGACTGGAGCTTCATAAAGAAAAGCCTAGTAGAGGGTTCAATTATTGAGCTTAACGACTCCACGGTATCAAACCAAATAATTATATCACAAAACGTTGCATCGCTACTTAAGCTAAAGGTTGGCGATAAGGTTGATATGTACTTTGTGCAGCAGCCCCCACGGGTTCGTAGGTTCACGGTTAATGGTATATACAACACCCAAATGGGCGAACTCGATAACCTTTTTGTTATTGGCGATTTACGGCACATCCGCAGCATTAATGGCTGGGACGACGACCAAATAACTGGTTTTGAGATTTTTATTGATGATTTTGACAACCTTGAAGATTTAACCCTTGCCATTGATGATATTGCAGGCCTTCGCTTTTTTGAGGATGGCTCTAAGCTGCGCGTTTACAATATTATAGACAAGTACCCGCAGACCTTCGACTGGCTTGGTCTTCAAAATCTAAACCTGATAATCCTTATACTGCTAATGCTAATTGTTGCAGGCATTAACATGATATCGGCGCTACTTATTATGATTCTTGAGCGCACCAACATGATTGGCGTACTAAAAGCTCTTGGCGCTGGGAATGGAATTATTAGGAAGATATTTATGTACCAATCGGCCTACATCATTGGCAAAGGGTTGTTTTGGGGTAATGTGGTGGGCGTAGCGCTGTGCTACATTCAGCATCGGTACGGAGTAATTGGCCTCGATCCCGAAAATTACTACTTAGACACAGTGCCCATAAACATTAACCTTTTGCATATTGCGCTGCTAAACCTTGGAACCTTTGCTGTAACTCTTGCAATGCTTGTGGTTCCTTCCATGATAATTTCCAGAATCAGTCCCGAAAAAACCATTAAGTTCGATTAGTGGGTTTGGCCCAATAGAGCCAGAATTTCCATGTTTTACCAAGCTTTGTGTACCCTTCTTGCTAGTGGGGTGTTTTTGTGCACCTTTCACTTACCTCACATCGCCTCTACAAGTTAATCCTTTTGCTGTGGATATCTATCAAAATCCGCGTTATCTGTGTTCCATTGGCGTCTCTTAGCCTCACCCCCAATCACTAATATTCAAAATATTAGCGCACTACCTTTGTATTTCATCGCAACAAAACTAATTTAGGGGAACCCAAACTTTTCTATAACTAATTTCCTCAATAGAATGAAAAAAAGCCCTTCCTCTACCAAAAGAGTGGACCCCCGAAAGAACTACCTAGCCACCCGCAAAGCAATTGGCTACGTTGACCGAAAGGATGCCAAGGAGAGCGATTACCAGCGTATCGGATTTATGTCGGGGCTGGAGGTTCACCAGCAGCTAAAAACCAAAGAGAAGCTCTTTTGCCGCTGCCCTGCAGGCGTTTTTCACAGCAACAATAACTACCACGCCGAGGTTATCCGCCACATGCGCCCTACCCTTAGCGAGCTGGGCGAGTACGATGGCACCGCCCTTATGGAGTTCAAAACCAAAAAGGAGATTACCTACCGCCTTAACAACGCCACCACCTGCACCTACGAGATTGACGATACCCCTCCGTTCCCCATCAACCGTGAGGCACTTGAGTATGCTCTTGAAATATCGCTGCTAAGCAAGCTCAACATTGTGGGCGAGGTGCATATTACCCGTAAGCAGTACCTAGATGGTAGCATCCCAACTGGATTTCAGCGTACAGCCATTCTGGGAGTAGAGGGCGAAATACAGATTAGCAACAAGCGCATAGGCCTTATTCAGCTAAGCATTGAGGAGGATTCGTGCCGAGAGATATCGGACATTGGCCACAAGCGTATCTACAAAACCGACCGCCTAGGGATGCCCCTAATTGAAACAGTAACGCACCCCGAGTGCCTTACCCCCGATGAGCTTCGCGAGGCTGCCGAATATATCCGCTTTCTTAACCGCAGCACGGGAAAGGTGCGCACCGGAATGGGTGCTGCCCGCGAGGATGTGAACGTTAGCTGCAAGGGCGGTACCCGTATCGAGATTAAGGGCGTATCGCATAACCGATGGATTCCGGAGCTATCGCACATTGAGGCTTTCCGTCAGTGGGCATTGCTGAATATTAGGAAGGTGCTACTAAGCAGGCTTTCCAACCCCAACAGCTGGAGCACCACCTATAAGGAGATTGACCCAAAGGAGCTTGGGATTGAGAACGAAACCCTACTTGCCATGCACGAGCAGGGTTACGTTGTGGTTGCAGCCCTTCTGCCCCACTTTGGCGGGTTAATATCGCACTTTACGCAGCCCGGCAAGTGCTTTATTAGCGAGCTAACCGATAGGCTAAAGGTTATTGCCTGTATCGAAAAACCAAACATTACCAGCCCCGAGGATATTGATGCGCCACTATTGGGCAACGATACTGCTATACTAGAAAGCCTTTTAAAGGCCGATGAGAACGATGCCATTGTGGTGTTCTGGGGACCAAAGGAGGATATCCCCACCGCAAAGGATACTATAACCGAGCGCTGCCAAATGGCCTTTGAGGGCGTTCCGCGCGAAACACGCCGCCCGCTCCCCAATGGCACAACGCTATTTGAGAGGGTGCTGCCCGGTGCCGACCGCATGTATCCCGATACCGACTCGGCTCCCATCCCACTGGCCAACGACTACATACAGCGCCTTAGCAAGAATATCCCCACCGATGTTGCCGAGCGCTACAAGCAGATGAAGGAGTGGAACATCCCTGCCGATACGCACAGCTACCTACTCAAAAAGAACCTACTTCCCGTTATTGAATCGCTGGTTAACCTTGGGCTTACAGGGCAATTTGCGGGAATATTCCTAGGGCATAGGCTTAAGTTTGTTGAAGGACAAGTACCCGCCCATCCCGATTTTAGCCACTCACGTATAGTTGATATGTTCAAGTTCCTTGCTGCGAATAAGCTAGACAAATCGCTGGCAAAGCTAATGCTACCCGTGGTTTACCGTCATCCAAACATGGACTTTGAATCGGTACTCACCAGCATTGGCTTCAAGCGCCGTAGCAAGGATGAGCTGCTAGCACCCGTAAACTATCTGGTTGAGAAGTTTAAGGAGATAACCATTTGCAACAAACCCACACCTGTTACCACTCAGAACTGGGTTATGGGTCAGCTACATAAGCAGGCACTTGGTAATATCAGCCTAAGCGAGCTCCGAAACAGCATCAACAAAAACGTAGAGAATAATTAGCGCTAAAATCAACAGAAATGGAAGATATTTTTCAAGGATATAAAGGCAAAGCCTTAGAGGTTCTCAAAAAGTTTAACGTTAGGGTGTGGGGTAAAACCATTATCGACACCACGCGTGGCGAGTTTAGGGGCACCGTGCTACCCCGCGCCGAGAACGACGACGACCAGCATATTGTAATTAAGGTTGATACGGGGTACAACGTGGGTATCGATATTGTAACCATCAACAGCATGAAAGAGGTTGGCTACTCAAAAGCAACCTACAAAATACCCGAAAAGGAGTTCCCTTACAAGGAGGGGCAGCCATTTGTTAAGCTGCTGGGTACTGGGGGAACCATTGCCTCGCGCCTCGACTACAGAACAGGTGCCGTTATTCCCGCCTTCTCGCCCGGCGAACTCTACGGAGCCGTTCCCGAGCTGGCCGATATCTGCAACCTATCAACAGAAAAGCTCTTTGCTGTATTCAGTGAGAACATGGAGCCAGAGCAGTACAAGGCGCTTGCCATTGCCATTGGGAAGGAGATTGAGAACGGGATTGATGGTATTATAATTGGTCACGGCACCGATACCCTTAGCCACACCGCTGCAGCGCTAACCTTTATGGTTCAGAACCCGCCTGTACCCATTGTGCTGGTGGGCTCGCAGCGCTCATCGGACAGGCCAAGTAGCGACGCCGCCCTTAACCTAATACACGCAGCCTACACAGCAGGCCACTCCGACATTGCCGAGGTTATGGTGTGCATGTTTGGCCCAACATCCGATGAGTACGGATTCCTGCACCGCGGCACAAGGGTGCGCAAGATGCACTCATCGTACCGCTCCACCTTCCGCACCATAGGCAACACACCGCTTGCAACGGTTAGCCGCATTAATGGCGTAAAGCCCATTATCGAGAATTACAACCACAGGCGTAAGGATCGTAAGGTAAACATACTGCCCTACTTTGAGGAGAAGGTTACCATTGTTTACTACTACCCCAACATGCAGCCCGATATTATCGATTCTTTGGTTGATAATGGCTATAAGGGTATCATCATAGCCGGAACGGGACTTGGGCACATAAACAAGCCGCTTTACCCCGCTATTAGGCGCGCAACGGAGAAGGGCGTACATATTTACATGAGCGTACAAACCCTTTGGGGATACGCCCACATGTACGTTTACGATACGGGTCGCGACCTTATGGCCGCAGGCATTATACCTGCAGAGAACATGCTCCCCGAAACCGCCTACATTAAGCTGGGCTGGGCACTAGGCCAAACCACCGACCGCGAAGAGGTGAAACGCCTAATGCTTACCCCAATCAACGATGAGATAACCAAAAAGGAACCTTACAACGGTTACCTCGTATATCAGGGTGGTGTTCCCGAGGTGGAAGAGTTTATTAAAAAGGTTAGGAAATAGCATTTATGGATTGTTTCAGCAAGATTGTTACGCAAATACAGCACGCACTTACGCAACCCCTACCAGGAGAATTGGCGCAAATAAAAATGGCTCCATCCAGCCGATCGGAGCTGCTCTCCTTTGTTAAGCCAAACGAGATGCCAAGGCAAAGCGCAGTACTAATATCAATATACCCAAACAATAATCGGGCAGAGACAATCTTAATAAAGCGCCCCGTTTACAATGGTGCGCACAGCGGACAAGTAGCCTTCCCTGGCGGGAAAGTAGAACCTTTTGATAAGGATTTGGTTGATACGGCACTTCGCGAAGCCGAGGAGGAGGTGGGTATAAACCCTAGCTTAGTTACTGTTATTGGACAACTTACCCCGCTCTTTATCCCGGTTAGCAATATATGGGTTCAACCCGTTGTGGGATTACTTGCCCAAAAGCCTAAGCTAAGCCTTAGCCTACAAGAGGTTGAGTACACTATTCACGCCAAACTATGCGACCTAAAGCAGGTAGAAAACCATTCCGTTAAAACCATTGCCATAAACAGCATCCCCATATCCGCACCCTACTACAAAGTAGATAAGGAACAGATATGGGGAGCTACAGCAATGATTATGTCGGAGCTACTAGAGCTCTTTAGTGATTGTACTATGGACGAATGATATTACGGTAGTGGTCGTACCTATCCATAACCTCTTTTACGTAGTTATAGGTCTCCTCGCCACGGCAGTACCCAAACCTAACAACAGAATCCTTGTAGTATTCTGGTTTTGATTTGTTAAGCAGGAAGTAATCAACGTTACCTTCCCATACATCGGGATTCTTACCATACTTTCGAGCAAGGTTACGCGCATCAAACACATGGCCAATACCCGCATTGTATGCGGCAAGGATAAACTTTACCCGCTCAGATGAATCAACGTTATTTATGATAAACTTCTCATCAAGCCACTTAAGGTACTTAACACCAGCCTTTAGCTGCGAGTAGGGGTCGGCATCACGGTCAATGCCCCAGTAATCGGATGTAGCTGGCATAAACTGCATTAAACCATAGGCCCCCTTATGCGATACCACATTGTGATTAAAGCGTGATTCCTGATAAATTAGCGATGCCAAAAGTCGCCAATCCCAGTCAATCTGGGAGCTCTGCGACTTAATATCCTCATCGTAAATAGATATTTTACCTTTGCGAACATACAAGAACCCACTCTGGAACATGGTTGCAATGCGTGGATTATCATAATACCTGCGGTAAATTAGCCTGTACTCGGCTGTTTTTGTGAACGTGCTAAGCCAAGTATCAAGTTCAGCAAGCAGCTTGTTGGCGCCAGGTCTAACAGCCCAAGCCACATTCTGAGGGAAGCTTACAGCCGTTGAAGCATCCACATTCCCATGAATAGCAGCGTTAACAAGGGCAATATCCTCATCGCAAACGGTGTAATCAATATCGCCATTTGCAACAAGTTCAATAAGCTGATCGGCCTGATAGTTAGGCATCTCAACAATAACAATGGGTGTCCCAATCTCGTCGGAAAGATTACGAAGTCGCTGTGCCGAAGCAGAGCCCTCCTGAACGTAAATAATCTTTCCGCCTAAGTCAAGCGGATTAGCAATAAGCATGGTGTCAGATGGTTCTGACAGCTTACGTTGCACTAAAACTTGTCGGGTTTGTCCATGAGGTACAGTAAAGCTGTACTTCTCCTTGCGTTTAGAGGTGATGGTAAGGTTATTGGCGATTAAATCAACCTCACCCTTTTCCAACATTTGAAAGGCTTTCTCAAGATTATTTTCGGCTACCAGTTCTAACTTTACGTTTAGCTGCGCTGCAAGGTATTGCAGCATTTCGTACTGGTAACCCATTGGTTTTCCCTTGTAAATAAAGTAGTTTGTAGTGTTAAAGTCGGTAACAGCCACAAGTTTACCCTTAGCGATAATATCTTCCAGATCCCTATTCACATCATCCGATCGAAAAATAGGTTCCACACGGAAATCGCAGGAAAACAACATTACAAAGCCCAAAAAAAACACCCATTTTATCCTTTGCAAGATAAAATTTCCCATTCTTTGTTCTTTTGGTTAATAATAAGGGGACAAAAGTAGGTAAAAGTTGGCTAGCCCAACATTAATTTTGATGGTTAGTCATAAAACATCCACGAAAGACCAAACTTAAAGATCCGGTAGTTTGCAGGGTAATGGTATGCAGTAAAATACTGATTGTCAAATAAACCCTGATTCAAGTGCTCGTACTTAAAGAATAACAGAGTACGCTTCCAGCGCAGGTTTACAAACGCATCAACAAAAGGGTAGTTCCCCAGTTCCTTTTCGCGCTGTTGATAAAACTGCCCTATGGCGGGTGCGTAAGCATCGGCATAAAACTTGGTTCTATAGCTACCACTTACCCCCAGTTGTCCGGTTAAAACATTGGCCACAAGCGGATACTCAAAGTATATTGAGCTAAAAGCGATAAACGAGGGCAAGCTAACAACATCGCTGGTTGACGACTGCCAAATTACCTTATTTAAGAAATGAAACCCACCCAGTACAAAGTCCTTTTGCGCGTATGCCGAGGTTACAGCAAACGACGACGATTGTTCGGGTAGAGCTAACTCGTTAAAGTATATATAGTTATTAAGCTGCATTAGATTAACGCCCGCCTCAAAGTGCCACCTCTCGGCACCAATTGAGCCACCCAACTGTGTAAACTGCTCCTTGCTAAAGTTGGTTTCCCACCTGGCATGGTTTGAGAAGTAGCTGTCAACAAACACATTGGGCTCCTTGTGCATAAAGCGAGCCTTACCCTTTATGTAAGGCATATCGGGGCTTTTCCATGGAGAGAATCTAAGCTCACCATAGATCTCCTTGTCGCCAGAACGATACCCGCTTAGGTAGAGCCTTACAGCACCAGAGTACGATAAGTAATCGGAGCGACTATAGGTACTTACACCAAAATGGGTTGTACTAAGCGTTTCGTTCTCGTTGGTATATAAAAAGTCGTTACGGTTAAAATTGTACATATCCCCACCCTGGTAACCAATCCAAACGCGAAGACCAGGCACTCCTGGCTTACGCACCACCTGATTTAGCTCACCAACAAGCATGGCTTCGTATGTGAATAACCTTACCGAGTCGTGTGTACGGCTAGTGCTAATGTAGTAGTTATCGTAGTACTGATCAGTTAAATCTGAATTATAAGGCTTTGTATCCAGAAAAGTACGGGTATTGCGCTCTGCATTAAAAAGTGCCTTAACGGTAAGCAGAGGTTTACGTACCATTACCGTATCGCCCTTGGCATTGATACTACGAGCCCAGAAGTTGGCAATATCATACCCAACTAACCCAGAGAAAGAACGCTGCCGTAACTCAACACTTGCTGTAGATAGATAATAAGGAATTATACGAGCCTCTATCAATTCTTCACCTGTGATTTTGCTATCTAACACCAATCCCCCATTCTCTTGATTCTTAATATGGTTATAAGAGAATGCTCCCTGAAAAGTAAATCTATTCCTAAAATAACTTGCAAACACGGAGAAGCTGTTATTCCTAGTTTCCTGAGTTTGATAGATACCCTTAGTACCGGCAAAGTTATACTTCACCCCAAAGTTGAAGAACTTATTAACGTTCTGAGTATGTAATGCCGATAATGTTTGCTCTGCCGTTTTCCGTTTCCCCCCCATCGAATAGGTTACGTTGGTAAATGGCGCTAGCAAATGATACTGCCGCATCTCTGCTGCATTATGCATGTATCCACGGTAATACCTATCAAAAAGAAACGAGTAATCAAAGTTACGGTTAAAAAAGTAGTCGGTTTGCATGGGGGATCCCAGGTTTCCCAAAAATGTAACTGTCTCAAAATTACGCTGATTTGGATAGAATAAGTGATTAAAGTACAGCGCTGTGTCAATCCCCGACACTGGATCGAAATCCAGTGTTGATGGGTTAAACTTCCACGATACAATCCTATCACCTATAGCAAGGCCGGAAACTTTCTGTAGTACGTTTCTATTAGCGGTAATCATCTTGTACTTACCGTTGTATAGTTCCCCAACATACGATACCGTGCTATCAGCTACCGCAGTTGAATCTTTTCCCACGTTATTGGGAATATTCCCCTTATTTACCCCTCCCTTAAGCGGCTTCCCTTTGCCTGGCTTAGGTAGCTGTGCAAAGCCATTTAAGCTAAGCAGCACAAGAATAAGCAGGTACGATATGTTGAATATATGTCGTCTCATATTTTTCATAGCCCACAAATGTAAGAAAAAACGTATTATAACGTACGTCGTGCTATGCTGTTAGCTAAAATTACCTTTGAAAGGCAGTAGATTATGTGTCACTCAAAACAATAACAATCATATCAGTCACACACACTCTCTCTCACCTTCTCCGTTAGCATGCATCACAAGTTCAATAAGAAACTTACCCGTAAATCAGTTATTACAGATGAATAGAGATATTACCC
Source organism: Bacteroidales bacterium (assembly GCA_016931855.1). Lineage (GTDB taxonomy): Bacteria > Bacteroidota > Bacteroidia > Bacteroidales > Tenuifilaceae > UBA5206. The sequence goes on along the minus strand of JAFGDZ010000076.1, from coordinate 1,362 downwards.
ACAAATACCACAGATAAAAGGTGCTAGGCTGTTTTAATTGTACTTTCGCAATTAATGCGAGTAAACAGGGATACTAAAAAATCATTTCAACTACTTTTGCATACACCTTGTGGAATGACCGATATGCATGAAACATGCCCAGAAGAACAAAGTTCCAAATAATACACCTATAGCAACAATTCATTAACAAGTCAAATACTACATCACAAACTTCAAGCATGGTTAACAAAACTCAAAAGCAGATTACCTTTTTAATGGTTTATTCAGGAATGCTAACAGTAGCATTAATACTAACTATTGCATGGGTAATCGTAAAAGATCCAGATACTCAATTCAACGAAATAACCGTTGAAAGAATCAACGTGGTAGAGAGCAATGGCGATTTAAAACTTGTTATTAGCAATAGCCAGCGACAACATTCGGGGATAATAAACGGAAAAGCATTACCCCAAAGAGATAGGCAGCCAGGGCTAATTTTCTTCAATGCCGTTGGGGATGAGTGCGGAGGACTAGTGTACGATGGTAATGATAACGAAGCAGGGCTAGTACTCTCGGTAGATCAGTTTAGAGACGATCAAGTAATGCAACTTCGTTATGTTGAAGATACCAAAAGAAAAACAAGAACATACGGATTGCAATTCTGGGAATATCCAAAAGAGAATACGTATGATCAACGTGAACAGGCATTTGAAGCAGTTAAAGCAATAAGCGATAAGAACGAACAGCGGGAAGCCATACTAAAAATGAAAGCACAAGGGCTACTCCCCGAAGATAGAATGTTTGTTGGTAAAAAGATGAATAGCGATGTGGGGCTATTTATAAACGACAGCACAGGACGCCCTAGAATAAGAATTTACGTAGATAGCGAAAACAGCCCCAGAATAGAAATACTTGATGAAGCGGGAAATATTGTAAGCAAGAACTAGTTTAACCAAGCTGTTTTAGTCAAACATAAAATAAGAAGCCGTATCCGAACATAAGGTTCAGTACGGCTTTTTTAATTGAATCAATAAGAACTTATCGCACATCGCTTAAGTCATACAGATAGTCATTACAGGAGCCTATTAAAATATACCCACTATGCTATATACCACAAAAAACAGACTACTATAAGTTTACCCCAACAATCAGAGCCATACAGTACTAATAGGCTAATCAATGCGCTACAGCTATTATAGTTCAAATAGTCAACCCTAAGAAAACCTACCATTGCCTAGCGGGGACATACGCCAGTGCAACTTTATCATAACAACCCAACCCCTGCGCATATCCCTGCGTAGCATACCGTGTTGGTACAATCCGGCTAAGGGCTCAAGCAGCGCCGCTAGGGCTAGAGGCGCCACAGGCCCCCTCGGGTAGGCA
>JAFGDZ010000075.1 GCA_016931855.1 Bacteroidales bacterium | reverse complement strand
CAGCAGGTTGTAGTCCTAACGGGATGTAGCTCAACCGAGAGTCATCGCTGGGTCGTGCCGACCGCTCAGACTCCTATATATTATGGCGAGTTTTTAGTTTATTCTATACGCCAATCCGATAGAAAAACTAAAACCAAAATGCATCATTTTGCTTTCTTTAAAATAGTTGTCATTGGAGAATTTTGTCAAACTTTTTCTATACAAGGCAGATGTAAATAGTTCCATTTTATTAATTGGATATTTTATTTCTATTTCTAATTGTCCGCTCACATCGAACTTGTTCACATTTTTATGCTCAAATGTTTGCTCATCGATTTTGATTCCGTTCTCATTAACCGCAGGTAAAATCATCTTTGCATCTAAAAGTATTGCTGGGCATAATCCAAATTTTGGGCTTATTTTAAGTGTATTTCCAAATGAGTATCCGACTTTTAAAGGAACAAGCAGATAATCATACATATATTTAGTTTTTTCATCGGGTTTAACTGTAATTATATCTCCAAACTCATCCGCTATAGCATAACCGATGTTTTCATTAAATCCTTGTTGGCTGTATAATACATCTAATCCTAATGAGTATTTGTTTGAAAAGAGGAATTCATATTTAATTCCTGTTGAAATAGCCTTTCGGTATTTCGTATCTTCAAAATGTTCTCTTGCAGTTATATTTGATAAATTAAGACCGAATTGAAATCCTACTGTTTGAGTCTGTCCATAAGTTCTAATTGCAATAATCGAAAACACAATAATTATAATTTTTTTCATATAGTAAAGTTTAAAAGAGTTTTCAAATTGGGCATATCTTACCTATACATACACCCCCATCACACCCATCCACCCAAAACAAAAAGAATAGTTACAACAACGGTTATGCTAATCCAAACCTAGTAAAAATTTGTGTAGGTTGTTATACCCAGCAACCAATTGCAATTAAAATCCCTGCATGGGGTTGTGGGTAGTGAACTATAAGTGGGATTAAAACTAAGAGAAAGTGGCATAACGTATTTCCTATAGGCAAAAATCAAAACCGTTAGTAATCAGTATAATTGAGCGCATTTTTAATCTAGCCGCAGGGGAGCCCTGCGGCTAAATGGTAATAGGAATGAGCCTAAAACCCCTTGCGTGGTAGCGCATCAAAGGGCTCATTATCCCTATTTAGCTGCGATACCGTTTTACCAGAGCTAAAGCTGTAGGAGAACTTTAGCCACAAGGGGATGGCCGACATGGCTATTACGCCCTCGCTATGGCTCCTAAACCCATTACCAAGGGTATTAGCGCCAAAGTAAGTGAACGATTTGGTAAATGGAATGGCTGTGGTTATGCCAAGCATGTACCGTTGCCTAAAGGTTTTGGTAAGGGATATAAAGTAAAGGGCATCGCTAAAGGTTTCGGTTTGCACAGTGGGCTGTGGGGTGTTGTACTGGAACGCAACCGATAGCGCCATGCTGCGCCCAAGGGCTGCCGTTGCCGATAACCCAGACTCCAGCACCATTACGCTTTGGGTACCTACGCCCCTGCTCGTTGCAAGTGAGTTAGGCGCTACAACTGCGCTGTAAACCTTAACAAAAGGGCTAACTGAAATGGATTTGGTTATCCTTATGGCACCCGTTAGCTGCGCTCCCAGCCGCTCAATTGCCCCCAAGTTGTTTGCCTGTCCCATTAGCTTGCTATTAGCATCAACGGAGTATAGGTAGCCAATGGCATTTTGCGTTGCGTGGGCAAACAGCTGCGCTGTAACTAGGCTTTTCCCCATTTGTACGGAGTAGCCTGCGGTTAGCTTAAAGTGGCTCTCGTTACCTAGCTGCGGATTGCCTGTTTGAGTGGTGTTTAAATCGGGGGAGTAAGCCGCTGGGCTTAGCTGGTAAACGGTTGGTGCAACTACCCATTGCCTGTAGGCCAAGCTAATGGTGTGCTTGGGCGCCAGCTTATAGCTTATGGTTGCACTAGGCATTAGGTGATTGCTTTGCGATGCCTTATTATTGCTGGAACTTAGCAAATAGTGCTCGTACCGCAGTCCTGCACTAGCCGTTAGGGTGCTGGTGGAGTAATCGGCTTGGGAGTAGGCAGCAATGCTGCCCTCGGTGTGCATAAAGTGGGGCAAAAGCCTATCCTCCATCCCCCTATACATCAGCTTTGCTCCTGCACTAAACAGAAGGCCCCGCTGCATGGGCTGCATATAATCAACCTTTAATGATAGGCTGTTCTGCAACGGTTTTTGGGTGCTAATAACGTTACCCGTGGTGCTGGACGAGATAAACGCGGTTGAACTTTGGGCATTAAGGTAGTAGTGGCTTAGATGAGCCGTAAGCTCACCCTTATCGCCCACCAGCTGCTTGTAGTAAATGGAGCCGAAGGCAAGGGTGTTGATATCGGTATCGTCCTTAGAGGCAAGCCATGTGGTGCTCCCACTGCTTGCGCTTTGGATGTTAACCTCGGCGGTACCATCGTGCTCCTGCGAGAAACGGCGGATATAGCCATAGTAGCTCAGCGTGGTGCGGCGGTTGAGGAGGTAATCGGCGCCATAGCCAAACCTATGCGACCACCCCCGCTGCATTACCCGTTGCAGGTGGTGCTGCGCATACCCCTCCGATGCGCGGTGCTTAACCTCAGTAATGCGCATTCGCGTTAGCTCGCCATTGTACGATGTGTGGAGCGCCAGCCGCCTACTCCCATAGATAAAGGAGTAGCTGGGAAAAAGGTAAACCTCAGTGCTTGCGGTGGGCAACTCGCCGTAAACATTGCCAGCAAATCCCGTTTGGCGCTCCTTTAGCACAACGCTAATAACCCCGCCATTCTCAGAGCCGTAACGAGAATCGGGCAGCGCCTGTACCTCAACACGCTCCAGCTGCTTGGCATCAATCTGGCGCAGGTAGCTAATATCACGCTCCTTACCATCAACCAGCAGCACTAGGTTTTTGCCTCCCTCAAGGGTTACGTTCTGCATAAAATCAACGTGTACGCTGGGGATACTACTTAGCACATCAACACCATTTAGCGATGATTGCAGGGTAGCGCTTCCAATATTATAGGTTGTTTTGCTGCCGCTAACCTTGGCCTTTACCCTCTCGCCGCTTATCACTAGCTCATCCAGAGCAAAGGATGATTGGGACAGAAGAATGGAACCCATATCCAAATCGGCATCAACATAAACCTCTTTCAGGAAAGGGTTATAGCCCACATACGACACCTTTAGCAGGTAGTGCCCCCGGCGCCATTGCCCCGAAAGGGCAAAGTCGCCCTGCGCGCTGGTTGTTGTGCCGGTGATAAGAGCCGAATCGGGTAACGAGTGCAGCGCAACGGTTGCAAAGGGTAGCGCACTGCCGCTACTGGCACACGCTAGGGTTCCGCTAATGCGCAGCAGCTGCCCCCACGACAGCTGCGTAGCGGCAACAATAATAAAGAGCGCAATGGCTGATTTTGATATGGAAGATGGGCGCTTCATAGGTATCATCGGTTTTGAGATTTGAGTCACAAAGTGATGAAGAAGCCCGCTCACAACCAAACAGATGGGATACAATGCAAGGATTTGTTACCAGTGGCAAATAGCTAGATAACCACGAGTACCAACGGCAAAAAAGTGTGACGAATGGATAGGTTAACTAGGGAACTGACTGTACAGCGAATCGAAAACATCAACCCTTTGACGGGAAACGGGCACCTCGGCATCTACTCCCCTAACCGATAACCGATACCCTGCGGAGTTGCCCTGCTTGCCTGTTACATGGTTAAGGTTTACAATAAATGCCCGATGGGTGCGCACCATGTAGGGCAGCGATTGCAGCTGCTGCTCCACATTGCTTATGGAGTTGCGTATGCTGTGCCGCTTTACTCCTTCGGCGCTAAGCAGGTAAAAGTTGATGTAGTTGCCATCGGACTCGGCGTACAGCAGCTGCGATGGAACAATGCGCAGCACCTCCTTTTTTAGCTGCGATTGTATGGTGATGTGCTCATCGGAATCGAGGATAACGGGTGTAGCCACACGCCGCCCCAGCACCGTGAAAAGGGCAAAAGGAACCAAACCTATTAGGAAGCTACGCCCAAAAGAGTTGGCAAAGGTGAACAGGTTAAGCCTATTACTGCTGGGCTCAAGCGCAAAGCCAATGGCGTACACCGCTGCTCCCATAAAGGTTAGCACCAGCACTATGGCCACAAACTCCTTGGCAATGGTCCAGGTGCCGCTAAAAAAGTGCAAGTAGCCAAGCCCCACCGATGCAACCAGTACCGCAACCGATGCCACAAATGTATATACAGCCATTGTGGCCGCATACCCCAAATGCATTGACGAATGTGAACCCAAAGGCATATACAGCAGCACAAAGCCAAGGCATAGCAGCCAGTAGTAAAGAGCTCCCAACAGGGGCTTACGAAATATGAAGTTCTTAGGGAATTGCTTACTCATTGCAGCGTCAAATTGGCATTGGCAAGGTATAAAAATATTGCGGCTTAGCCATTTTTACAAGTGGGTTACGACCTCTTACAATCGCGTTTTGTGAGTTAAAAGGGCTAACGGGTTACATGGGTTTGGGTTAACCCAAAGAAGGGCTGGTTCGCATTTACTTTCTGCCATACAAACTCTCGCCTTTATCGTGAGAACTGCTGAGTTGTGGTGTCTCCTAGAATGATGCAATAGAATCCATCTGGTAAAATTCTGATACTTTATTCTGATATTAAGCAAGGTAAGGGAGCAGATGTAACATTTAAAATTGGAGTACAAAGCCAAAGCCTGCAGTACAACAATGTAGATTTTTTTTGACTACACATAACCATGCATTAGAAAAAGGTGACTGCTGTAGCAATAAATATTAGGAGTAGCGCAATGGGCCAAAAGGCTATAGTTGATAGCCTAGAGATGTTTAGCGGGCGTGATAGGAGTTTGGAAAACCGATTGTTTAGCACGATGTTTACCGAAACGAACATGAGTAGAAAATAGGTAACAAAGTAGTAGTACTCCATGTAAATTAATCCGGAACTTTCGAGGTTTCGCCTAAGGTTAACATGCTCTAGCACGGCAATAAACAGAAGTCCGGAACAAGCTATGGCTACATTCAGCGCATCTTCTCGTTTCGAAATACAAAGAATAGAGTAGGTCATGAACAGCAGCACCAACAGGGGAATCATTCGGGTAATGATAGAGTCGAAGTATTCCCGTTTTATAATTATATTAAAGTTGAGTTCGGGGAATGAAACGCGGGCAAGATTGTGCTCCGGATCGAAGTTGGCATTGTAACTTTTTTCTTTAAAGGAGAAGTAACTTCCTTTTATACTCCATCCGGCTAGGGTTATATCATTATCAAGTCCAGGATTAAACGATGGATGAAGCAGTTTATAAGCTCTGAAATCGGGAGTGAGAATCACATTGTTTTCAAAATCGACGCTCCAGATTCTAAGCCATAAAGCGTTGTAGTCGAAAGGGTAATGCTTAAAAGAGTACTGCTCACGAATATCGGCTGTAAAATGCCACCTATAGAACTTTGCTTTTTGGTAGTTGGGAAGAATTACGGTGGTGCTATCTATAAGTTCGATACATGATGTCTCAGCATCAGGAAGGATTACACCATGCTTTACGGGCAGCGCAGTAGGGTATAGCTGCCAGAGGTAACCAGATATAGTTGTTGCATATGAGTCGGTAAAGCGAACTGTTTTTATATAAATTCCAGTTGGAATTTGCATAAATGGGAAAGAGCTCTTTTTGTTAAAGTTGCTTAGGTAAGTTTTTATGTAGTCGGCAGTACCTTCATTGTCCAAAAGCATGGAGTAGTTCCATCTGCTGTGCCACTTAGCTGGTTGGATGTAGTCCGTGCTAGATTGGCAATTGACAGATGCGGGGTAGTTCTTATTGGGCAAAAGACTATGCAGATCCATGTCAGAAAAGTTGTACGATGGGTAACGTAGGCTTGTTATGAATATTAGAACTATCTCCAACGCAAGAAAGATGGAAATAGCAATGCTTGTAAGCTTAAGCATATCGGCTTTCTTAAAAAGAAAGGAGAACACTAAAACCTCAATAACTAAAATAGCACCAAAGAATAGAAGGGAAAGAAGGATTTTATGTTTTCGCTGTTGGTTGAAGAACAACGGGTTGCTGTATACCTGCTGGTCGGTTACAGAAATACCTAAAAACCAGCCTAGCCTTTCAATGGGAATAACATGCTCCCAGCACATGGCCTTAGAAACCGTATTGAGGTGGTAGTAGTTCCATGCATCAAGAAGTTTGCCTTCTTTTATGTCGTTAGCTAGCCTAATGAGCGTACTTTCGTTGTACTGCTTGCCAATTTCCAGTAGAGCTCTGTTATCATCTGCTGGATGTGCAATAAAATCCCCATTTTGGTTTACAATATAGGGATATCCCAACCTGCCCGATTTCCATCGGTTTATTTGGTTGTAGATGTCGTTGGTTGTGTATGCCGCCACAACATAGCACTTGATGTTGTTGGCAAGTGTAATGGTGGCAATGTATGCCGCATTTTTTTGCTTTGCGTTTATACTATAGTATGGGGCAACCCAGCCCGAAGTGTTGCCATTTGGCAGCATGTGCCAAGGAGCCTGCAGTAGCTTATCGGGTGTATTGTATATAGTTGATAAGCGGAAATGGAGGAAGGAGTCTTTCTTTCGAAGAACGCAAACGGAACTGCTATCGAGACGTCCATCCCGTTCTAAAGCGATAACGGCACCAGTCAAATCTTTACAGGTTTCCATCATGGTTGTAACCTGAGTTTTTAAACGCGTCGAATCTATTTCTTGCGTGCGTTGAGGGTGTAGCTGTTTGGTTAACGCTGCGCTTGCGCTATGTACAGCCTGCTCGGTACATTTAATCTCTGCAAAAAGGCTGTCTCTCATTTGCAAGCTTAGCTCGTTGGCATAGGCAATTAGATCAGCTCTCTCTTTTCGAGAGTTAAGAAAAAACTGATAGTAGATGGTAAAGGTTAGTGCTGCTACTGCAACGATGGTTAGCTTAGCAGTAAGCCTTTTGTGGTGCCGTCTTAACATGCTCAAATTCGTTTGTTCGTTGACATTTGCTATGGGGATGTACCACTTGGGACGTAGAATATACACCTCTCCAAGAACTCGCTTGGAGAGGTGTAATTTGATTTTAGGAGCAACAATCTCCTACAGCAACCTTTGCGGTGCTGGTGTGCCGGTTTGATCCCGGAGAAATGGGTTTTGGACTCCACTGCTATTTTTCGACTTTGTCACCGTGAGAGTTCAACCCTTTAATTTTCGCAGTACACATCTTTGGTTATAATTATCCTTAACTAAACAAAAGGTGAACTAGTGCTCAGAACGTGTCTTTTTTTCTGCTTTACTATTAATTGTATCCCTTGACAAAGGCATTAATGGGGGTTTTCTCAAACCATTTACTTTCAGAACTAAGCTATCAAGACAGGCATTCCAGTTATCATTGCTGGGCTGAGCTCCATGTTTATGCTTGTCTTCAAACTTTATTTCATCACTACTAGATTGCTTTAGGGTATCATTATCGTAATACTGCAACCAACAATAATATTTGCTCATAGGTCTTTTGTTTTTTGATATTTTGCCTACTATATTAAGGCTATTCGGCTCTGCCTACTATTATCCGGGTAATAGTTTTCATTTGAGTGCTAATCTCCAGAATTTAAAACATGATTAGAGGTATTAAACTGATGGCCACCTTTTATACCCTGTTTTCCCATTTTCTTTTACAGAGATCAAAATCTGGTTGCGATTTCCCCCTCCTCTTCGGTATGAAACATGAACCCAATCCGGATTGCTGTTACTTCCAAACTCCCAGATAAGCTGATCGAAAATGAGGTTGTCCTTGATAAAATGGAATAATTCGTTATTGCTGGATCTTATCCCTTGCAGATCCAGCGCTTCGCCAACAGAATGCTGTGAGTTTTGAGCACCGCCAATGGCCTTGTTAAGCTCTGGCGAACGGTATCCCGATGATACTCTTATGGGGCCTAATATATCGCGTGCCGGTTGAAATACATTGATGGCAATAGCCTTGAGGTTCTCAAGCGTTTCGTTCGACATATTGTCGTTTCGAATATGCAGCCTGTCGGCAGTTGAGGAACTGGTTACCTCATCGAGTGTAAGGTTTTTTGATAAGTTCATAGTGTGTTTTTTTTGTTGTTGTAGTATAGTCGCATTATAGATCCATGCCCTGATAAGCTTCGGCCAAAGCCATTCGCTGACTTTCGATAATTGTCTTTCTCAAAAAGTTATTAATGGAATAGGCGGAGAACGAATTATCCTGCTTGCGAATAAATAGGTATCTTACGTAAAAAGGGGTTATGCTGCGAGATTGTTGAGATTCGGTTTGACAGGACAACCGCCATAACTTAAAGCTATCGCCTGATTTTTGGTGTACAAAATTATTGTTAGGGTTTAGCACCCCAAATAATTCCGATTTTACTTCAACCAGAACAAAGGGAAGAGGAAACTTCTCGCTCTGTTTCATATCCAGCAATGGAGAGATAATTCTGAATGTTGTTGAATTTTTGAGTTGCTCAAATTCTAGTTTTGCCTTTTCAATTAGAGTCATTGCTACACTATTTGTGGATGCAACAATCTTAAGAGGACCTTTCAGAAAGCCAACAATCTCAGAACCCAATGGACGCCCTTGCCACTGGATGTCAAAATTTACGAGATCTTCAAATGATTGCAGCTTGGATGTTTCGATCCGTCCGTTTATTGCCTTGCAGACATCTTCTTTTAAAATTTGATCCGATATCATCTCTGTAAGGATGGATACAAATCCTTTGGTCTTCCCAGAATCAGAATCTTTAAGAGGGGTATCAACTTTTACAAATTCAGAAACAGTGAGCTTTTTGCTACTACTCTCATTTAGTTGTAGAATCATGTTTAACGATTCTTTTCCCCGCTCTATTCTTTTCGCTTTTTTATGGGCGCTTCCGCTTATCCCTAGCTTAATCTCCTGTAAAAGGTTAATATTTTCGTACAAGTGATACCCCCATCCAGGTATCCTAATATTATCTTTTACAAAGAAGTTGGTAATTATGCCTTCCTGAGAAATACAGGTTTCGGCACTACCTATTCTTGGTACCGAAATATCAATAAGTTCGGATTTTAAGGTTACCGTTTTTGTAGCAGAACCTGAACCGTAGTAGTCTTCCGGCTTCTTTAATTCGTAGGTGTACCTTACTGCCAGCCGGTATAATATAAACCCAGGAATAGAATAGTTTACGTAAATGCAAGGTTTTACATTACCTTTTACAGGATCTACTGCGGGCTTTTTGTAACATATCTCACTTTTGTCGAGAGACAACCTACCTTCTCCTGTGGTTTTGTCTTTTATAAACTTAGGGCTGTTGACTATTTGGTAGTAGCTTTTATTCAGGTAGCCGTCTCTGCCTATTGAAAAGTCTGTGCATTTGTTGCTTAAGTAAGCATTTTCTTTAGGAATAGGTTTTATGTGATCGTGCTTTAGGCCACAAAAGATCCCCTCCAACTTTGTCAGGATTGTTTTATCCTTAACAAATTCTTTCGCAACGGTTTCCAGTACCTTTACTATCCGCGTGTCTACTTCGTGAATTTTTGTCGCCCAACTATTGTACACTTCGACCTCTGGATAGTACTGAAAATCCCAGTCTCCACTTACAGGCGCACCCTTTAATATGGCAATTGCATTGCCTCCTTTGAGGTAATAACTGCCTTTCAACTTACCCAGTTCGGTAGCACAAACTTTGGCTAGATTTAAACCCTTTTCGGGGTACTCTTCGATGAACTTTTTTGTAAGTTCAGCATCAAGTTGTCTCTTAAGTTCTCTGATGTTACTCATGGCGTTCTTTTTAATTAGTTTGTTTGGCAATGCTTTTGGCATTCTGATTTTGAGGTGAAATTGCTGGAAGTACAGGAGTGGCCCTTTATTGGGGTAACTTTGATCCTACGCAAACCTACATTGTAAATGATTTGAATGGACTATGCTCCCTGCCCTTTGCACGTTGGCAAACGCTGGTGCTGTGTGGCGAAAAAGATAGTCGAGGTTGGTGTCTACATCTTCACCCATGTGTGTCCAGCCTCCGGTGTGCTGTACGGCTACTCCCAGAGGAAGTGCTCCAAGATTCTCTGGTTCGATGTTTATATCTCCAACCAAATACCAACCAGATTCGGGTGCCCCTATAGCAATGGCATTTAAAGCTGCTGTTAAATAACTCATATTTCCTCCGGCAGGAGCATGGATGCATCCTACTCTTGGAGTGCCGCTGGTAGGTGTAACCCAAATTACAGGTCTGCGTTTTGAGTACCCCGAGGCTAATGCACCAATAGGGAAGCTGACATGCCCACCAAGAATAGCACGCCAAAGTATAGCCATGCTGCAACGTTGATTTCCGGTGGCAGAGGCGCGCCAAGGAACATGGTAGCCATTGTAGAGGGTACCGTTTATGTTGGCATTCGTTATTTGATAATATACACCTAGCGATGGAGCCGGATTCCATGTACAAGTAATAGCAGATCCCAGTGCAGTCCCGTAACAGGCATTTCCTGCTTCCTGATAGCAGATATAGTTGGGTATAAGGCTTTGGGTTGCTAGTGGAAAGTTTTGTTGCATTTGATTAAGGGTAAACCCTAATGGATTTATTCCTTGTGTGTTCCACGTTAAAATGCTCATAGTTCTACTTTTTTTGTTTGGAGCAAATACTCCTGCTGCTAGAATCTTGCCTGCATAACTCTTATCGAATGCCCTGTTGAAGCTAGGCTCGGTAAAGCGAATTAACCGTCCCTGTAGTATGTGAACTGCGTATACCATGCCGTTCTTTACGTGGCATTCGCATAAAGCCCCTCCTACTGCCGCATTATAAGTTCCGTTAACTACCTCTCTGGCAAATTCTGTAACCTTTTGGCTCTCATCTCTTATATGATAGTAAAGTTCGGCAGCCTCGGCTGTGATATTTATCCGAATACAATCGTTGGTGGGATTGGGATGCCATCCTACAATATCAGGTTCATAATGTTCCTGAATGTACTTTCCCTCTGCAAAGTAGAGGGTTGGCTTTTCATACCAAAGAGAATAGCCGATATAAGTAAAATCGGAATAGCCGTCAATTGCCATATTGGGTGAGGTTAAGGTTGCTTACTTTGCATTATCTGCTATCTTCCCTTTTTCTAAAATGCTCATAGCATATGCTGCGTCGTATAGTGGGTTACATCCGTGGCTCCCTGCTTCAATGAACCGAGATCGTGAAGGGTGACCTATCCAGCTAACTCCATCCGCTGAACTGCATTCAAAATACTTAGCATCAGACTCATTGCTATCGTACGTTCCTTTCATGAATGCCGCTTTAAAAGCGTTCTTTCCGCTTTGATCTTTGCCTTCTCTCATCTTCACATAGCGCTCCCATTCTTTCCTAAAGATGTTGGCTCCACGGTAATGCTGATCTACTGGATGCCATCCTTCATTCTCGGGATCATCGTGCTTTTGGGTATACCTACCCTCTTTAAAGTAGAGCGTAGGATATCCCTTTTCACCCTCCGTATATCCTAGGTAGGTGAAGTTTTGGTAGTCTTTTATTGGCATTGCTGTTTGTTTAATTGATGCCTACTCTAATCAGTTTTCGGCGACTCTGTTTGTACTATTAAGCCGATATTTCACTGGGTGAGTGCTGCAAATTATCCTCCTTAAGGCAAAATAGAATGTCAATAGTGCACTCACCTTTGCCTTTTCTTCTTTCTGAAACAGTCACCGTATAGCTTCCAATACTATCCTTTTGGTCGCCATTTAGGTCGGCTACATTTATTGAATCGGCTACTATGGGCAAGCTTACCTTCATCTCGCTTAGCTGCATGACGCGATGGTTTGTTAGCATGAATAGGGGAATCTCAATGCTGGAGCTCTCGCCTGTTCTGCATCGCATTTTTTTAGGAGTCCCATCCTCGTCAAAAAGCATCTTTAACCGTTCAGCATGGTATCGCTCCATGTTTAAATGGTTGCTATTTAGCATCTCGCGGATGTCACCGACCAACTTGCTTAGCGCAATCGTATACTTCTTCTTCTTGCGTGTCCAGAAAAATCTCATAAGCAAGACCTCCTGATTATGGAATTTGAGATTTAAGGATTCGCTCGTAACCTTCTATCAGCGTTTTTAGTCCTTCCGGGATATCCTGCGGTGATATCATAATTTTCAATATTCCCGAACGGTTAGAGGTTACATCCTTGGTATCCTTGTTATCCCTCGAAAAGTTAAGCTGTAGGTCGTTGTCAACCACTTCCATTTCGAACTTGGTGGTGAACTCAACTTGATCAACGGTTGGGCAAGTTAGGGGAGCCAGCGTAAGCAGCGGAACTTTCACGTCCACTTCTCTAACCCCGTTATCTGTTGTTACGGGGTATTTTACTACTATCGATTCGGGTATCAGCGCTTCACCGTTCCCTTCTGGGTCGGCCTTTTTGAAAAACTTGGCAATAATACCCACGCTGCTATCAGTAAGCGTGTCATTTGCAGCAACAATAGAATCGTGTACTGCATCAATAAATGTCTTTAAGCTAATCATAGTTATTCTACTTTTTTGTGGTGATATTGTGCTTAACGCTAAACTTTTCAAGTTCTACCATTGCCCTTTCTACCGTGGTAGTGCTGCTAGAACTTAGGCTAATGGCACTTTGGCAGTTGGGACAAGAGAATGATTCGCCTTTTAGCAGGCGGGTTACCTCAAAGAATATGTGATTCCCGCATATGGGGCAATCTAACTTTTGTAGTTTGCTATCCATGCTATCTGTATTTAGTTGTTGGGAGTTGCATTTATCGATTTCACGTAAAGGTCTATAAGAGTGGTCAACCCTACGGGAAGGGGTATTGTGCCTGCATGAATTTTAACGTTGAGCTTCGATGCATTGTGGCTCCTGTTCTCCTTCTTGTCGCTAGAATCATAACTCAACTTACCTGTTAGCACCGGCTCCTTGGTTGTTGTTTGATTGGGGTTCCCGGCTTGCTCCTCTCTGCTTTCGTTGCCAGATGATTGGGAGGCCTCGTACGAAACAATCTCGAGGCTAAAGTCGATATCTACATTGTCTACAGCGAGCGAGTTGAGCGGGACAAGCGTTAAAAGCGGTATACCAAAGGTTGAGGTAATTTCCTGCTTCGTTACCTCATTGTTGTCGCCTTCGGAAATAACACTTTTTGTGAGAGTCATCTCAATTATAACTGGCTCGTAGCGATTATCACCTTTTGAAACGAAGCAGGTGTCCATTAAAAAGCGGGTTTGCTCTCTTACCATGAACGAGTTGGCAGAAGCAGCGGCTACCAGTGGCGCGCTAAGTAGGTCTGCAACTTTGGGAAGCTGCTTGCCATACGTTTGTTCGAGGGTGGTGCTATTTTCCATTCTGTAATGTTTGTGGTTAGTGGCTACCCGCCGGCTTTTAACAATCCGGCGAGTAGCTTTTAAATTAACTTAGTTACTTTACTCAGCCCATTCGGAATGAATGGCTGCTGGTAAACGTACTGTTACTTAGCGTCTTTCTTCTTGATCTCAATAGGCTCAACAGACTTGGAGAACGCATTGATGATGGTAGTAACGCCTTGAGGAAGAGGTAGCTGTCCGGCATGTACCTTTACGGTGTACTTAGCGGAGTTGCTCTTTTGGTAGTGAGTATCCTTTGAGGACGACTCTTTTTGATCGTAACTTACGCTACCCTTAATGGTTGCAGAGAATGGCCCATAACCGATCTTTGCCTCAAAACTCGAGTCGGCCTTAAGCTGCTTCGACTTTTCTTCCTTGGTGTCTTCGCCGTAGCTCGACTTTACCTCCATTTCGAAAGTAATGTCTACATTATCTACTGCTAAAGAGTTCAATGGAATGATGGTGATGAGCGGCAGCTCGAACTTGGTTTGGAATGAGTCGATAACAGGAGCCGCTGATGGATCCTCGCTGGCTTGGATAACGCCTCTTGTTAGGGTCATCGAAATCATGATGGGCTCGTAGTTGTTGTCCCCTTTCTTTACAAAGCACGTGTCGAGCATGAAAGATGTTTGGGTAAGAGCCATTGCTGCGTTTGCTTTTGCGGCAGCATTTAGCGGACCTCCGATTAGGGAGTCCATTGGCAGGCCAGAAAACGCCTGCGCCATTGAAACTAGTTCATTTGCCATAAAAAAGTATAGTATTAATTATTGGCTGCATTTAGAGTGGCGACACCATTCACTTGTAATTAATTACATAGCTAATTTACGGGCAGTAAACGCTGAAAACTGATTGTGGTTGAGGTTTCTAATGAGTGGAGCTATTGGGCTAATTATCCGCCCTATTTTCAGGTTATTTTACCTCTATATGCTCCTTTAGCCGTCCCATTCCTCGCCGCGACATCACAAACGATGTGCTGTTCGATAGCTGTACGGTACGCTTTCGTCCGGTGGCAAAACTGGTAACATGTACCACATTGATCATGGTATTCCTATTTACCCTTACAAATCCGCATCCTTCTAATTCCTGCTCAAATTCTTTTAGTAGTTTGGCCACCATCAGATGTTCTCCCGTTTTGGTGTATACGGTTGTGAGGTAACAGTCGCAAACCAAGTGGGTAATGTCTTTAATACTTAGGACATGGCTTACAGTTTTTGTTCTTACAACAATCTTTTGCTCAGGCGATAGGCTGCTTGGGATTGGTCTTTCTTGTAATTCTAAATTTTTCATTGTAAATGACTCTTAATAGTTATTGTTGGTTTTTAAAATTGTCAGATATTGGCGCTATTACTCTGTAGGAAGGCAGTTTTAGTGCAATGTATTTAAATACCTCTTTTGATTTAGTTACTGGTACACATATCTAATAAAAGGGGGGGTATTCGAAATAAGCACACCATTATTATCAGTGATTGTTTGTGGCTACTCTCCCCTAAGTGGCAATTTGCCCTAATAAAGATGCATTAGTTGAGTAATATGCTAGCTAGGGATAGCGGGATGCAACAAGTTACACCACCTTTTTCTATCGACTAAAACACATGCTATACTTTCTTGTTACGGAGAAAAGCATACCGTTACTCATTACTAGCATTGATCGCTTTCCGGCTTCATACCTATCAACGTAGAATAAGTTAACCATAATGCTCCTGCTTATTCGAATGAATCCCAAACCATCAAGGCTATGCTCAAATGCTTTTAGAATTTTGGATACAATAATTTCTTCTCCCGAAGTGGTGTGAACTACAGATAAATAGCTGCAACTGCTTATATATACAATGTTATTTAGAGTTATAAAGCGGGTAACTCGTTTTTCCCTTATTACCATGATACAATTCTGAGATGGTATCTCAATTACGTTGATTAACTGCATTTGATTTCTCTTAGATTATTGCTGTTTACTTATCAATAAATAAAAAAAGTGTCGTATTAAATTATAATTAAAGAGTTAGGTTGCAGCATTTCATTCATTTAGAAATTTGGTACTTGTATTACATATAGATGACTTAACAATGGGCATAAATAAAGAAGCACCTTTAAACAGCTAGTCGCTGTCCTAAAGGTGTAATGGGGAGTTGTACACTACTACTTTTCGGCACTCCTCCTGTACAAGTAGAATACTGGACTTGTGAGCGTTGGAGGAACGGGGGATTGAATTGCTTCGCGCAAACTTGCGGCGAGCTAACTTACCAATGTTCTCATCTAATTATTTGTGGAATTGCCCCTACTCTGGCTAACCGCAGGCAAGAGCCTGCAAGAATAGTCCGACGGCGGCGGAACTTGTCCCGATGTTCTTTAGCGGGAGCCGACCGCCGAACGCGGCAATGATGTGCTTTGGAGCCTTGGGCGAATGGGGGGCTTAATTACCTAAATAAATATTTTAAGCGGATTAGGCGTTTTTCTTTTGGTATTCAAAAAAGGTCTTAAAGTCCTTGTCGGCATTAAAGAAATACACAGCAAATCCATATACAAGTATCATTATCAGCAAGATTAGTCCAACAGGTGATTTTCCAAGCAGTGCAATCATCGAAAAGAAGCCAAGTATTATTCCCAAAATGTATAATATTGTCATTAAAGTTCTTGCCCAGTTTTTCCCAAGGAAAATAGCATAGTATAAACCAATCTCAAGTCCTATCCTGATTAGCTCTTGGGCTATTTCCCGTGCATTTACTGGCTTGAATGTTAAATGAGAAAAGATTATCACAAATATTGATAACCCAATCAGTACATAAAACACATTCAATGTCTTTCTCCGCCCTTTCTCAGCTATATCTTTTTCTTTTTTCTTTTCGAGTTCCTGTTTTGCAGCTCTTTCATCTGAATCATAATCAGGACAATTATTATCAAAATCAGCTACTTTATTAGTCAAAGAACAGATTAACCCATCGCTCATATCAAGTTTTCTGTTTGCGCATATTTTGCAAAAAACAAGCCTTTCCTCTCTTGTCATATTATTGTAAATTAGATTGTTTAGTCAGGCCTACTCCGATTTTTATGAGTATTCCAGCTAACCATTGATTATCATTGCTTTTTGTTTTGCAACTCCAATCTCCACAATCGAACCCGAATTAAACCTCAAAAAGTCGGCTTCAATTCCATCGCTAAAAATCAAACCGTTCGATGGCATTAAAGACTCAATCCTAAGTTTTAGCTCATTGGTTATTAATCCAGCCGTTAATGAAATCTCTGAGTACTTACTCTGAAAAGGTTCCCTCACTATAAACACAAGCTTATTGTCGTCCCACTTCATATTCATCCTTAACCCTTTACTCCCTTTATTAAAAGTAGAGGTTATGCCATTTGTCATATTAACTAAGGAGCTTAACCATCCTGTTGAACCAGCACCTGTAGAAACAATTATTCCACTTGATGAATGATTTTCTGTTTTATCTCTATGAGTAATTTTGTACCGCGCCGAGATATGAGAAGAAGGGCCAATAAAGAAATCGTTGAAGGCCAATAGCCGTTGTCCATCATTCATTAGGGCTTCTGCCATCGTCACTTTTTTAAAACTCGCACGATCCTCAAGGGCAGCCAACAATCCTTGCTCAAAATTATCGGGATTAAAAGGAAGCAATACCCCATCAAACCGATCAATATCTGGATTTACTGCTAATATTGGTAATCCATTTACATATTTAGCTGTATTTGCTACCAATCCGTCTTGCCCCACCACTATCGCAATATCCTTGTCGGAAAACAAGAAATTTGGGAGATATTTGCGCTCTACTAATTTATGCTTAATTCTATTGGATAAAGCTTTTTGAACCGTATCAAGGGACCGCTTAAAGGTTGAATGCTCTAGCTCATAATCAGCAAAGTCTCCACCTGAATGCTCTATATAAAACTTTGCCTGAGCCTTTGTGTTAAACCGCTCAGTAAGCTGTTCAAGCCTTGTTTTGTTGACTATAACTATTGCATTTTCAATTGCCATTATTCCCCTTTTTTAAACTGCCGTTTGCTTTCCTTCTGATTTTCAATTACCGTTTCAAGGAAATCGGGTGTAATGTTTAGTGTCCCTATCTTTTCTGTATTTTCTGCTAATTCCCTAAATGCAAATCCAATGTTATCCAATGCAGAAACACCGTTTGAATTTAAAGCCATAAGTGTTTTCCAATCCATCTCTTTGTATGGCTTCAATGTTTTTTCTAAAGTGTAACCTTTTGAATCTGCCTGTTTCTTTTCATTCTCAACTTGCATCTCAATCAGCTTGGTTTTTTGCTCTTCAATAGACACATCAGCAGATATTCTCATCTCTCTTAATAGCCTTTCGTTTTCGGCTTCTTTTATCTTTATTTCTGCTTGTTTTTCGTTTATTTGCTTCTTCTTTTCCTGTACAGCAATCTCTGTGTTCATCTCACTCTCCTTAATTTTTCGCTCTTGCTCTACTGCGAAATTGCGACGTTCATAAATAGCTTGGTCTGCTTCTTTTTGGAGGGATTCTCTTGTTTCTGTTTCCAGTGCCTTTGCCATTTCTGGCGTAGCCCTAACAGCCAACACATCAACACCAAGCACTTCAACGCCAAGTATTTTTGTTGAATTAGATTTTTTTAATCCATCACTTATCTTCTCGCTTATAAACTTAGCGCTTCGCAATGCTTCCTTTAATGTTAACCCTTGAATAAAGGAGGATGTAGAAGTTTGTGCTTCATTATTTAGCCTCTGGTTAAGCTTCTCAAAGTTATCATCCTTATAACGGTGGTTATTGTCTAATGTAAAGTCAAGCGAATCGGCAAGCTGCTTAGGATTCTCAATTTTATAGGTAATTTGTCCTTGAATTGTAATTGTTTGGAAATCTTTAGTCGATTCACTAAATATAAACTGAATATCCTTGCTTCCAAGCGGAATAGCAGTTATTGAGGATGTTGGGGCATAATAATAAAAAGATAATCCTTTACCCTCCCTTTTGACTTTTCCGTGTTTGTATTGCATCACGTAAGTCATTGAATCAAATTTAATAAATTTTATTCCAAACATAAATTTAGGGTTTTAAGTTAACATTTAGTTATACTGCAATGCAGCTAACTGTATCATAAATTATACATCGGGTATTTTAAAGCACCTACCTATCATCTTACCAAGCGTTTTACTCAATATCGTATGGTTCAAATTTAGTGCTTTTAGCCCTATATTTATTACTGCGTGTGCGAAAAGTTAATATTTAATAATTTTGGATAGAACAATCTCAATTGTAGGAATCAACAAGCCCAACGCGAAGATCATAAAAGCGAACCTGAAATATCTACTAAAGTACCTATTCAGTTCTGCTTTAAATATCTCCACCAGTTCTCCTTCTTTAAACAATTCATTAAAGTGCGTTCGGTATAGCGCCTTTCCTGATTTTTTACTAATCCCAACCCATTCTGCAGATCTGTCAATTACTTTAGACTCAACAACTCTTACTAAGAAGCGGTATTCAATATTTCTTTTGATTTCCAGAAAGAACCCTTCGAAAAACCTACTCGTTTTTGGCTTTGTAATCGAATCCATTGTTAACATGTAACAATCCAAGTAACGATTTACAATATCCTTTGCCGAACTCTCTTGAGTCAGTATTGAATCAGAAATAACTGAGCTAACAAATCTATATGCAAAGTCGGAGATTACTTGTTTGTTATTATCAATCGACCTATTTATTTCAATTTGCGAATTCTTTAATGGTGCGTATTTTATCGCAAATCCAACAAAATAAATAGGGATTAGGATATAATATATTTTAACTAAATATCGTGCAACCTTAGCATTACGTTTAAAGAGCCCTAAACGTGTACAAACAATCAATATAACCACACTCAAAGAAAAAAATAGAAAGATCCATTTTGCAAATGCAGTTACAAAAGAAAAGTAATTTATGCCTTTAACGATCTCAAAATAGTCCATGTTATTAGTATTTGCAATAGTTATAGATATGTTCCTTGTCCTCAAACACTATTTATTGTGAGGGGTTCCAAAGCTATTCCCGATTAGTACACACCAACCTTTTCCCAGTTCGGCTAAGGCTCCAGCCACCGTTCACCCAATCCTTCCACTCACCGCTCTATCCCTTCAGGTTCTACCAGCAAATATAGTAAATGGCACGGACGTTCGGCGGTCGGCTTCGCCGCCGTCGGGCTATTCTTGCAGGCTGTGCCTGCGCAACGCCCCCCGCTGCCGCACAAACCTATTTCGTTTAGCAGAAAACAACTCGTCCCCATGTTCACCGCTAGTGCGGAATTGCATTCCGTGCGGGAAAGTTAGCAATTCTTGCACCAAACTAGCTGTACGTTATCAAACCAAAATTAGTGGTTATAACTTCTTGTAGGCTTTTGCATTAGGCTAGTTCTGCACAGGTGTACCTTAATGTAAGAACGAACCGCAGGCAGGAGCCTGCAAGAATAGTCCGACGGTGGTGGAACTTGTCCCGATGTTCTTTAGCGGGAGCCAACCGCCGAACGCGGCAATGATGGGCTTTGGAGCCTTGGGCGAATGGGGGACGGTGGCGAAGCCAACCGCCGAACGCGGTAATACTGGGCGGGGGAGCCTTGGGCGAACGGGGTACGAGAGATTGTGCCAAGAAATAACTGAGTCAATTGAATTAATTTTATCTATATAATTCGAGATGCTATTAATGATAGTATCCTTATTTTGAGAAAAGAAAAAAACTCAAAATGAAAAATAAAAAAGAAATAAATAAATGTTTCATAAAAAGGCGTTAATTTATTTAACGATTTATTGGCAATAACGTTTTGGCGCTTGGCGCAGTGGCGGATTTCGGAGCACAAAACTGTCAATATACAACAATAGTTGATGCGAGGCAGAATATTCAATTAACCACATCACCCGCCATTGAGCCAAACGCCTGTTACCGGCAGTTTTATTCGTCATTCTTCTGTTCCTGTTGGTTCTATTTCGATTGTTACGGTGTCTGCTTGAAACCAATGGCGAAATTGTCTGATTATATTAATGTCAGATTGAGTTCCATCATCTCTCATATGTGTCCATTTTACTACTTCGGAATTTACTTGGCTGTTTTTGTAAACTTTGGATATTGCTTTGTCAATTATATTTTTATCAAACATTGAAACAAAAAATTGGTATCGGTCTTTAGTGAAATCTGTTTTATATGGTCCAACAACTGCCGTGCTGTAACCTGTCGGGGTAAATGCACGAAGCAAGTCAATAACTTTAGTCTTATCTTTCTTTAGAATACCGTTGATATATTTTGTAACCGCCTTTTTATTTTGTTCTGCCCATGAAGCAAATAGATAGTTTACATGGTCAGGAAATTTTTCAAAAATTGGTTGCTCTTCTGCCTCCTTTAATGCTCGCTTAATCATTAGCATTGCTAATTCTCCGTATTGCTCAGCACTAAATATTTTTTGTTCTGGTGTGTCGCCACTCCGTAACCAATTATTCAATTCATAGGCAAACTCAAAATGCTTTGCCTCGTTCATCAATTCTTTGGCAAGTGCAAACTGGTCATCTTTATTGCTATGCTTTTTGATTAGTTGATAAATGAAAATTGCAGCTTGTCCATTAGGAGTTTCAAAGCCAAAGGCAAAAGAGAAGCCTTCTCGTTTGGGAAATACTGCTGAAACCATTGAAATTGCTTTAGCAATTTTCACCGATTCTTCCCAATTAAAATCTTCTTCAATGCTGCGGATTTTTTGAAGAAAGTTGTCAGGTGAACTTTGTTCTACAAGCGTCTTAATAGAACTTGCAACTTCATCAATTGATTGATCTGAAACATCGGACAGAAAATTTTGAAACGCTATATCAGAGATTTCTCCTTTGATAACAGCATAGCTAAAATACTTGTTAAAATACTTGGGTGACACAATTCTCTTTTGTTTAAACCAATCGTTGGTTAATCTACCATCGTAAGAAGCGTGATTATGAAACACTTCATTTAGTCGTGGAAAAAGCTCTTCTAATAAACTTTGAATACAACTCCTTTGCTTTTTTGTGAGATTTTTCCCAAGTTGTTCCAAGTGTTCTTTCAGCGAGTTAACTTTATCTGTGTCCTTTCCATAAGAGAACCTTTCAGAGTATGACCCAATAAAATAATCGGGATTTGATTTTACAAACTCGTAATGGCTCGGATAAAAAATCTTTACTGCTTCAATTAACATCAAGTCAACCAAGTTTACTTCACCTGCTAAAAGCGGTAATGAAAATGAAAGTGTATTTCCGTATCTCACCGCCAATCTGGGAGTGTCTAACTTTATTAGAATATTGCTTGTGAACTCACTTACAAATCTTCTTACTTCTTCTTCTGTTAGAGAAATGTTGTTTGAGTTAATTGCTTTATCAACTAGTTGAAAGCAGAATTGTTTTAATGCTTCAGGTTGGGCTACAGGAATTTTGAGAGGAACTTGGATGATTTTCTCAAGAAAATTTTGTCCTGACTTTTGGTTACCTGCTCCAAATCTTTCTCCGATTGCTGCCGACACCATTTCCTCGTCAAATGATAAAATATAAGTGGTGTTTAGGAAGTCTGCGGTGAGTTTTACTAACCTAAAAATTGAATGTATTTCAACTTTGTCAAGGCGGTCAATGTCGTCAATGAATATTACAACCTTTCTTTTATTCTCTTTTAGAATTGCCCCAATTCTTTCTTTTAATGTCTCAATATCAACATCGCCAAGTATGTCACCAGCACCTTCAACTGCATCACCAATGTTTACACCTATCAAGGGAATATCAATTTTTAAAAGCTTTCCATACTTTTTGAAAAGTGAACCGATTTTTTCTCCAGTCGTTTTAAGGTTTGTGTCTAAAGCTACTGCAAGTTTTTGAAAGAACTGAATTAGCAAGGAGTTTTCGTCATTATATCTCCAAGGATTGAATTTGATAGCAATGATATTCTGCTTCTCTTTGAGTTCTGTCTCAATGAAATTGATTACGGAAGTTTTACCCTCACCCCAAGCACCGTAAACACCTATAACAATACAGTCCTCACTTTCCCGCTCTACAATCGTGTTCGCAATTCTCTTTGCAAACTCATATCGCTGGAATTTGTCGTCCTGTTGGTTTGATATTGGTCTATCCGATGAAAAATTTTTATCCATGTCCTTTTTTATGTCCTTTCGTTTGACGATAGCACTGTCCCCAAAAATTACCGCCAACTTACTTATAAGTACCCCGCCCCCCGTCATACATATCCACCCAAAATAAAAGGTATAGGTACGACAAACCGTTGTACATATCAAACCTAATAAAAATAACCTACCGTTCTACCCTGCCCTACAAGTTTTTACAATAAAAAAGGAACTGCAAATGCGGTTCCTTTTACAAAGAGGTATCGTTTTGTAAATATCAACCTAAATGGCCTCGGGCTGTGCCGCACGCTGCGCCAGTAGTACCTGCTCCTTTTTGCGGTGGTAGAGCATTAGGGCTAAGGCAAAAAGGGTAACCAGTATGGAGCATACAATGGAGCCCTCAAAGCCAAACAGACCACCGGTTAGGGTATCGTTCCCCATAGTTTTGTGCGATACCAGAGATTTTATGGGCATCCCGCTTACGGCGTAGCCAAGCACTGGCCCCTGTAGGTAGTTCCAAAACAGGTGTAGGCTAATGGGGAACCATAGGTTGCGGGTGTATATGTACACAGAGCCAAGTATTACGCCTGCTAGGAACAGGTTTAGCATGGATAGCCAGGTTATATTGGCGTTCATGCCATGCATAAGGGCAAAGAGCAGAGAGCTTACAAACAGCCCAACAAAACGGTTGTAGCGCATCATTAGGGTGTTTAGAATGTAGCCGCGCATAAGTATCTCCTCGTTTAGCGATACTATAATAAACAGCGCAAAGGTGTATAGCAGCGAGGGAACGTGAACGTTGATATCGGTGATGGTTAGGGCGCCCATTGCCATAAGTATAAGCGTACCACCACCAATAATAACAAGGGCTACCACAAGACCAAGCACTATATCGGCAACAATTCCTTGCGTTGCAAAGCCCAAGCGCTTTATGGGCTGCTTATCGATAAGGCACCAGAAGAGGTAAACTACAAGCATTGTCCCTAGGAATCCGGAGAGCTGCATAACTAAATGGCGATCGAGGCTAATGTCCTTAACGGCCGACATCTCCTTTAGCGATACGCCGGAGATTAGGGCGCCAAAGAACTGGAATATACCGCCAATAAACAGAAAGGCTATAATAACTAGCACAATACGTGCCCACACGGGTAAATCGGACTTATCGTCTATTCTATCGATAGTAACTTTTGCCATAAGCTTAGTAAATGAGGTTTGGGGTATAAAACTAGCAATAAAATTGAAGCTGCTAGCTGAGGGCGCGGTGTTTTTCCCGCTTGCAGCTACACACGCTAACAGCCCATTCAGCGCAAAAAAGCCTGCTACAAAGGGTGTTTTGCAACAGGCATTATGGTACTTACACTACTATTTCAGAGTTTTTTCAAAGTACTTTATGTGGAGCCGACGGAGAATTGTATAGCAACAAAAACCTCCGATTGAGTAGCCCAATCGGAGTTTTTTATATTGATGATGCCCTACGCCTGCTTACTGTCAAGCATTTGCTCCATTTGGTCGTACTTCCTAATTATGGCAATGGTTACCAGCGCTAAGGGAATTCCCAATACGGAAAGCACCAAACTTGCTACGGTTGAGTTCATAAGCCCGTCAACGGTTTCGGTTCGGAACGAGGTTCGGAATATGATGTTACCCAAAAACGAGGAGATAATCCAGATAGTCCACCAAATGCCTATTAGCGTTAGGTTTTCCGATGGCATGTAATCCTCATTTTTTCGTTTTAGCACTAAGGCTGTCTCCACCCACATCTCGCGCATTATTTGGTATGGGCGATACAAGCACACAATGGGAACAAACCAGGCTCCTGCAGCCCAACCCTCGGTGTGGTTACACGTTTTTATCCGCTGGTGTAAGTTGTAATACCCTCGCCTAAACCACTGTATAAACGTAATGCCGGAAATAACATAAATAATTAGCGATACTATGCCAACCACCTGCTGGCGGGAATCGTTGCTTGTAAGCATCTCGTCGGTTACCGACTCGCCTGCCTGAAAAGCGGTTAATAGGGAGTACTGTAGGTAATCGGAGTAGAACGATACTATGTCCAGCAGCATTACAATACCAACCATTAGCATGGCCAACTTTGCGCGCTGGTCATTGGGTCTAACTCCTCCATCAAAGGTAACCTTCTCGGTAGTTGGGTCGTAGCTATACTCGCTGCACTGTAGCAAGAACGTGGGCTTTGCTCCTGTAAGTCCACAAATTACACCCTGCTGCATATCGTGCTTTCGGTTGGCACACCGCATACAGGTATCTATTTGGCTCATAAAAAAGGGGTTAATGGGGTTTATAAAAAAATTAGGAGTAGAAAATTCTACCCCTGTGTAAAGTAAATGTAAAAAAAGTTTTGTTTAGCACAATGGCAAGCTGGATTAGTAAGCCCATTTGCGGCTCACCTGTTGAATCTTTGTACGCTTATTACTACTTTGCAGCCAGAACCTTAACCAATCAACACCAATGAAAAAACATCTTTTACTACTAGCCATTGTGGCGCTGTTTGTGCCCACTGTAATAGCCCAAGTACCAGCAAAAGTTAAACTTAACACTCCAAATACCGATAGGGGTTTAAGCGCCATGCAGGCAATACAACAAAGAGCATCGGCAACGGCTTTCTCCGACAAGGAGCTGGAGCTACAGGATCTATCGGATTTGCTATGGGCAACCAATGGCATTAACCGCCCCGAAACGGGCAAGCGCACTGCGCCATCGGCCATGAACTGCCAAGATGTTGATGTGTACGTAATCCTTAAGGCAGGTGCATACCTTTACGACACTAAGAATCATCAGCTTACTCTGGTTACGGAAGGCGACCACCGCGCATTGGTATCCGACAGGCAAGCAAACTTTGCCAACGCACCCGTTATGCTGGTTATGATATCGGATATCGCCCGCTTTACTCGTGGCGACGATACCTCTAAGCTAAAAATGGGAGCCATTGATGCGGGTATTGTGTCGCAAAACGCGTCCATTGCTTGCGCTGCCCTTAGCCTAAAAACCCGTCCACGTGTATCGATGAACCTAGAAAAGCTACGCGAGGTGCTTAAGCTATCGGAAACGCAGCACCCCATAATCAATCATCCGGTATCTTACTAGGAGGGAGATGAGGAAGATGAGGAAGATGAGGGAGAGGAAGGAGAAAGAGGAAGAGGAAGAGGAAGTAGTCGGAAGACAGCGGAAGTTGATGGAAAACAACAGAAGTAGTCGGAAGACAGCGGAAGTTATCGGAATTATTTAAGTACTCTTCAACCCCAGCGGGGTGGCATATTTATAGAAAGAAAGGGCTCCCTCTTTTCTTTAAACCCCGAAGGGGTGAAACAGCAGAGGAATTAGATGAATAGGATGAATTTGAAGGAGATAACGGAAGTTGTCGGAATGCCGTAACTCGTAACTCATTAGGGAAGATGAGGAAGAGGAAGGAGATGAAGAAGTAACTGAAATCCCTAGTTTCACAAATAAAAATTAGTGCAAATCCGTAACATCTGTTTAATCTGTGTTCTATATGTAACTTGTAACTAATTAAGGAAGATGAGGATGAGGAAGGAGAGGAAGTAGTAACTGAAATCCCTAGTTTCACAAATAAAAATTAGTGTAAATCCGTAACATCTGTTTAATCTGTGTTCTATATGTAATCCGTGCCATCCGTCTAATCTGTGTTCTATCTGTAACTTGTCACTAATATGAGGGAGTGAAAGGAAACAAGGGATTACCACAAGATAGGCAATCCCTTGCTTTTTATAGAATATTATCGTTCCCGTGTTGGTAATTCAAGAAAAGGGTAAACAACCTTTGATAAGTAAAGCCCCTGTGGGTAAGCAGGAAAAACCTCGGGAGCCTTTTGTGTTCCGGCTAGGTAACTTTCAAAATCGCTTACAGAGATACGGCCTTCGCCCACATCGAGCAAACGGCGCACCGTAATGCGAACCATTGCCTTAAGGAACCTATTGGCCGTAATCTGAAATCGAATCCGCTCCTTATCCTTATCGGCAACAATGAATGCTGATACCACATTGCAGATATTACTATCGTTCTTTTGCGGGCTCTTGCAAAATGCGCTATAATCGGTGTACTGTGTTAGCAGAGTGGCAGCCTGCTTCATAGCATCCAAATTAAGGTTTGCAATGGGGTAATAGGAGCTGTACCCAGCCAAAAAGGGATTCTTGTAGGTATGTATATGGTAATCGTAGGTTCGCCAAAGGGCATCGCGCTGTGCGTGGGCTCTTCCCTCAACGGGTATAACATCAAAAATGGATATATCTGGGGGCAAAGCCCTGTTCCATCGGTACTTCAGGTCAAAATCGAAGGGCTCAGCAATATCAATATGAGCAATGTACTGGTTGGCGTGTACCATAGCATCGGTACGGCCGCAACCAATAAGGCATATCCTACGCTTAAAAATCGTTTTAAGGCTCTCCTCAAGCACCTCCTGTATGGTTGTTACTCCAGCCTGTCGCTGCCAGCCACGGTAATTTAGCCCATTGTAGGCTAGGTGTATAAAGTATCGCAATGCGTGTAATTTTTTACTAGCTAATTAACGCAAAACTACAAATAAGCCAATTGCCTCTTGGTAAAAGTTGATTTATATTTCTCTTATCAATATCTTGTAAATATGTTTTTTAGTCATCTTCTCGATATTTAGCAACCCTCACTTTTTAAAAGACTAAATAAAATGTGTAGCAAAAAAACTAAATTATTAGGGAATAGTAGTACTGAAGATCAATTCAAAAGGCTCTTTAATACGATAGATCAGGGTGTTATTTACTATAATAACAGGGGCGAAGTTATTCTATACAACAAAATGGCAGAGAGCGTTTTAGGCCAACAGCTCACCATATTAAGCCCAACAACTATTCCGCTCCACTTTATTAAGCCAAACAAAACGCCGCTACTAGCAAATGAAACGCCATCGGCCATTGCCCTAGAAAAAGGGCAAACGGTAACCAATAGGGTTATCGGATTAAAAAAGGAGAACTCAATAACGTGGCTGCAGGTAAGTGCGTTTCCCGAGTTCAACGGCTCAGAGCCAAAACCCTACCAAGTATTTGTTTCCTTTACCGACATAACGGAACATATTCTCGCTAAGGATAGGTTTCAGAAAGCGGAAAGTTTTCTGGAATCGGTGCTAAGTAGCAACCCCAGCTACATTGTAGTTACCGATTTAGAAGGCAACTTCAAGTTTGTTAACAGGAGGCGCAGGCGCGAAACCGATGAGCAGTTCCATAGCATAAACCTACTGGACATAACCCACCCTGCACACCGAGATAACGTTTGGAAAACATTTTTAGATACTATTAGCACAAAATCGACAAAGCAAATTGAGTTTATTGCCGAAACAGATTCACGCGACTACCACTGGTACGATGTGGTTTTTAGCCCGGTTATTATTGGCAATGAAGTAAAGGAAGTTACTCTTTTTACCTACGATATTCACGAGCAAAAAGAAGCTAGCAAAAAGGTAAGGGAGAGCGAGGAGAAGTATAGGCAGCTCTTTATGTTAAACCCACAGCCTATGTGGGTTTTCGACGATGCGTCGCTAAAAATACTTGAAGTAAACGAGGCGGCAATTGCCCTGTATGGCTACACCAGAGGGGAATTTCAAACCCTTACCATTCGCGATATAAGACCTAAAGAAGATGCAAACGCACTAAATAATATACTAATAAGCACAAAGGATCCGTACAACAGGGTAGGCGTTCATAGGCACCTAAAAAAGAACGGCGAGGTAATTTACGTTGAAATAACCTTCCACTTTATTGAGTACAACGGGCGCAAAGCCCGACATGTACTTATAAATAATGTTACCGATAGCATTAATGCGGAAATTGAGCTGCGAAAAAGTGAGGAGAAGTTCCGATTACTCTTTGAAACCATCCCCCAAGGCGTTGTTTTTCAGAATGAAAAGGGAGAGATAACCTCGGCAAACTATGCAGCACAGGAACTTCTAGGCTTTAGCTTTGATCAGCTAACAGGCAAAACCTCGTACGACTCCGACTGGGAAGCAATACACGAGGATGGAATACCATTTAAGGGAGACGAGCATCCTGCAATGGTTGCTCTAAACTCAGGAAAAACGGTTAAAGATGCCACCATGGGGATTTACAACCCTAGCAAAAAGAAGTACGTGTGGCTAAACGTAAATGCGGCACCGCTATTCCGCATGGGAGAAACTAAACCTTATCAGGTTTACGCCACATTTAACGATATTACAGAGCGAAAAGAGGCCATAAAGGAACTCACTCAATGGAAAGAGCGCTACGACAGAGCAACGGCTGCATCGGGACAAATTGCCTACGAGTTCGACATTAAAACCCGTTACATAAAGCTTGGGAATAGTACGGAGCATGTGCTTGGCTACTCCGACGAGGAGCTTAACGGCGACGTAAAGGCATGGTACGCAATAGTTCATCCTTCAGACAGGGACTCTGTAATTGCAAAATGGAACGAGGCAATATCAACAAACAGCAACTACCACCTTGAGTATAGAATCCGCCATAAAGATGGGCATTACATAAGCGCCCTTGACGAGGGAATGCTTAACTCAAGCTCCGATGGAGCTACTCAGGTTATGGTGGGGATGCTACAGGATATCACCCAGCAAAAGCAAGCAGAAAAAGCCATTAGGGAAAGCGAAACCAACCTAAACAATGCGCAAGCCATTGCACGGCTAGGGCATTGGATATGGAACGTTGATTCCAACTCGGTAGTATGGTCGGACGAGCTGTACCGGGTTTTTGGCGTAAACAAGGAGACCTTTTCCGGAAGCGTGAACGACATAGTAAACCAAACAGTACATCCCGACGACCAGCAAATGCTTACCCAATGGAATATTGCTGCACTTAACGAGCAGAATCCCGCTCCACTAGAGTTCCGTTTGGTGTGGCCCGATGGCTCCGTTAGAGATGTATGGGGCGAGGCTGGAGAGATTATTAAAAACGATGAGGGAAAAGTTGTTAGGCTACACGGTATTATTCAGGATATTACCGATAGAAAAAAAGTGGAAGTTGCCCTCCGCGAAAGCGAAACCCGCTTTAGAGCCATATTTAACAGCATGTTCTCCTTTATTGGAATTTTAGATAGTAAGGGTAACATAATTGAAGTAAACCAAGGCGCGTTAACCTTTAGCGGCATTACGCTGAACGATTTGCAGCACAACCCATTCTGGGATTCCAAGGTTTGGCGTAGAAACGAGCAATCCTTTAATAGAATTAAAGACGCGGTAGCAAAAGCGTGTAACGGCGAATTTATACGTTACGATGCTGAAATTACAAGTGCAGATGGCATTGAAATAACCATTGATTTAACCATAACACCAATTAAGGATAGTAGCAACAATGTTATCCTTCTTATTGCCGAGGGTAGAGATGTTACCCAAATACGGAAACAGGAAGAGGCCGCTCGAATCCTAGACCGAGCTTTTGCAAAATCTACCCATGGAGTTGTAATTGCTGATGCCCGCAAACCCGATATGCCACTTATTAAGGTAAACGAGGCCTTTGAGCGAACTACAGAGTACAAACAGGAGGAGGTAATAGGGAAAAACTGCCGTTTACTGCAAAAAGACGATTGCAACCAGACTGGCCTTGAGACAATTCGCAACGCCATAAAAGAAGGGAAAGAGTGCCGTGTTGAGCTACGGAACTACACAAAGAGTGGAAAACTATTCTGGAACGAGCTGTACCTAGCCCCTGTTTACAATGAGCGGGGATTAGTTACTCATTACGTTGGAATACAAAACGATGTAACAATAAGAAAAAAACAGGAAGAGGAGCTACGCCTTTACCAAGAGAACCTTGAGGAGATGGTAAAAGAGCGCACCAGAGAGCTATACATAAGCCAGCAAAAGCTTATAGAGAGTCAAAAAATGAGCAAAATGGGCAACTGGGAGTACTACCCCCAAAACCAATCGCTTATTTGGTCCGAGGAAACGTTTACCATTCACGGCAGAAACCCCAACGCCGGAAACCCTAGCTTTAGCCAGTACCTAAGTTACATTTACAAAGAGGATAGGCTTAAGCTTATACAAAAACTAGAGCTACTACAAAAGGAACTCAAGCCCTTTAGCATCGACCTAAAAATTAAGCGAACCAACGGAACGGTTGCCCATGTAATATCCTCAGCAAAACCAATTATTGAAGAGGGAAAAGTAGTGCTGGTGCTAGGCTCGGTGCTCGATGTAACCAATATTAAGCAAATACAAATGGAACTTGAGGTGGCCAAACAAAAGGCCGAAGCGGCAAACACCGCCAAAAGCCTTTTCCTTGCCAACATGAGCCACGAGATTAGAACCCCTATGAACGCCATTATTGGCTTCTCCGAGCTGCTGCTTAACTCGGTTAAGGACAATAAGCAGCGCTCGCAGGTTAACTCCATTAGAACAAGCGGAAAAAATCTGCTTAAAATTATTAACGATATACTTGACCTGTCTAAAATTGAGTCGGGAAAGGTGGTAATACAGCAAGAACCAGTTGACATTACCAAACTAATATCGGAGGTTGAGCTAATGTTTAACCAGCGAGCGGCCGAAAAGAACATCGCGCTATACATCGAAATTGAAAAAACAATACCCCGCGCCCTGCTCCTCGACGAGACTAGGGTTAGGCAAATTCTATTCAATATTATTGGTAACGCCCTTAAGTTTACCGATAAGGGAAGCGTTATTATTACCCTAGACAAAACCCAGTGTACCACAGAGCAACTCGACCTTATTATCTCCATAGAGGATACTGGCATTGGAATACCTAAGGAGCAGCAAAAGCTAATATTCGAAGCCTTTAGCCAGCAAGAAGGGCAGCTAGAGAAAAAGTATGGAGGCACCGGGCTTGGGCTAACCATTAGCCGAAAACTGATTGAAGCCATGGGCGGTAGCATAACCCTTAAAAGTGACGTTGGAAAGGGAAGTACATTCCGCATTACCCTGCCCAGTATCCAAATTGCCAATGCCGATGATATTAAGCATGACGAAACGGCCTTTGATATAACAACCGTACAATTCCAACCTGCAACAATTCTTATTGCCGACGACAACGATGAGAATCGCAAGCTGCTCATAGATCTTTTCGAGAAAACGGAGATAGCCACCATCGAAGCCGAAAACGGAAAGGTGGCGCTGGAAAAGGCAATTCAGTACAAGCCCAACGTTATACTTATGGATTTACGTATGCCCATTATGAATGGCTACGAAGCAACAAAGGTGATAAGAAAAACTGAGGGCATAAGCTCAACACCAATAATTGCCATATCGGCATCCTCAAAAATAGTGCTAAAGGAGCAGTTCTCCCTTACGCTGTTTAATGAGTTCCTGCTTAAACCCATTGATGTAGCGGCTCTTGTAAAAGCACTAACTAAATATATCGATGCAAAAACCAGCGCTTCGGCCACCAATACCATTCGTGGGGTAAAGGGATTTACAGCAGGTAACCTTAGCCTCACTGCGCTTAACAAGCTACTCCAAACCATAGAAGGGAAACTGCTCCCCGTTTACGAAGAAGCGCTACGTAGTCAGCAAATTGACCAAATGGAACTTTTTGGAAAGGAGCTAAAACGCCTAGGCCAGCAAACAGCACAACCCTACCTTACCAAGCTAGGCGACGACATCTCCGCCTTTGCCGATTCTTTTGACATTGAGCAACTAATGGGCACATTAAATCTATTTCAAGAGCTTATTCAGCATCTAAATGCACTAAAGGAGGAAAAGAAAAATGGAAACGAACAAACGCTTTAAAATTCTTGCTGTTGACGACAACCCCAAGAATATACAGGTAATAGGCAGCGTACTCCGAAAGGCAAACTATAGCGTTGGCTTTGCAACCGATGGGCAGCAAGCGCTAGAAATACTAGAAGCCTCGCCCTATTACGACCTAATTATGCTAGACGTAAACATGCCGCGCCTTAATGGGTACGACACCTGCAAGGCAATTCGCAAGAATCCAAAAACGATGGAAATTCCCATCATTTTTCTCACTGCCCACAACGATAGCGAAAGCATTGTAACAGGATTTAAAGCGGGAGGGCACGACTACATCTCCAAGCCATTTAACACCGAGGAACTGCTTGCCCGCGTAAGCACACACATAGAGCTAAAGTATAGTAGAGATAAACTTAAGGAGGTTAATAAATGGCTTGAAGAGAAGGTTCTTGAGCGCACCAAGGATCTTAACGAAGCTAACCTTATGCTCCAAAAAGCCAACAAGGAGCTCAATACCCTCGACGAGGCAAAAACTGATTTTCTGCGCATAATAAGCCACGAAATTAATACCCCTTTAAATGGAATTATTGGCTTTGCTACTTTGCTTAAAACCCAACTTCAGGATTCCGATCTCTTTAACTGGATTCATTACCTTGAAATTTCTGCCGCTCGCTTAGAGCGCTTTTCAAAAACCAGCATCCTTCTTACCGAGCTTAGAACAACTAAACGAGCGCTAAACACATCAGCCATAAATATTGCTGATATTATAGCCATCGCCCAAAAAAACCTAAACGAAGCCATTGCCGATAAGGCTATCAACTTACATATTACAATACCCAGCACCGAACCTGTAGTTACTGGCAACGAGCTTTTGCTTCAAACCTGCTTTGAGAGCATTCTCGACAACGCCATAAAGTACTCCGAAGCAGGAAGCCACGTGGAGATTAAAGTATCTAAAACCAATACAAGTACGCTTTGCGAGTTTATAGACAATGGTAAAGGCTTCTCCGAGAAAGCCCTAGAGAATAAGTTCAAACTTTTTGCTCCAGGAGCCGATCCTGTAGATAAGGATAGCGGCTTACAGCTGGCACTGGCTAAGCTAATAATGACGGCTCACGACGGGGAGATTGATATCAAAAACAACCATACAAAAGGATCTACCGTAACGTTGGTGTTCCCTTTCGCATAGCAGCAACACCCTGTATCTAAGGTAGAACCAGAAAGCAATATGCTCAATAGCATTTCTTTAGTTTACACAAAACCTTACCTTTGTGGCGCATTTTAACACTCATGCGCTGTAAAACACTTCTTATAAGCCGCCTTAGAGTCTTACCCCGACTAGCACGAGGATAGTTTCACTAACCTCGTGGCGGATTGTTATTCCGCATATCAACCCACAAATTATAGTTTTCGAAAGTACATGCAGGCAACCATCTGGTTTCCCTGTGTTATGCTTTTGCATTTATCCCATTTCAAAGAAAAGAGTTATGCTTCTTGATGTTGAACCCAAGCCCACACAGCAAATACTTCCAACTCCCATACTACAGCAAACCGCCTTTTGGGCAAAGGTAAAATCGCGCCAAGGCTGGAGAACCCAGGCCTACAATATCAATATTGATAGTAACTACAGCCTAGCAGCCCTACCCTACTCTGCCGAAAATGGCTACCACAAAATTACTGCTGGCGATATTCTTATCACCCTTAAGGATGTTGGGCATAATGCCCAAATAGCCTACGTCCCCTACGGCCCCGAAGCGCTTCCGCACGACGACGACCGCGGGTGCTGGCTTGAGGTGCTATCGGAAAGGCTACGGCACTACCTCCCCGAAACCTGCTTCCTTATTAGGTACGACCTTAACTGGAAATCCATTTGGGCAACCGATAGCCAGTACTACTCCTCAAAAGGTGAGTGGCTTGGCCCTCCCGATCCCAAGTCGCAGGAGATTAGGATGAATATTGGCTCTGCCCACTGGAACCTCCGCAAAGCACCAACCGATATACTCCCCTCAAACACCGTCTTTCTAGACTTAACTCCCGATGAGGATACGCTATTGCAAAAGATGAAACCAAAAACGCGTTACAACATTGGGCTGGCACAGCGGAAAAAGGTTCACGTTAGGGAAGCTACGCCAGAGGAGCTCCCTTCATGGTTCCGTATGTACCAGCAAACAGCCCAGCGAAACAGGATTGTGCTAGACAGCATTAGCTACTTTAGCAACGTGCTACAAACCAGCGCTAGCGATACCCTATCGCCAGCACAGGTAAAGCTGCTAATTGCCGAGGCCAACGGCGAGCCCCTATCGGGAATGTTCCTTGCCCTGTCAAAGGATCGGGCAACGTACCTTTACGGTGCATCAACCTCGGTAAACCGCAATTTTATGGGGCCTTACGCCCTGCAATGGGAGGCCATAAAGCTGGCTAAGGCTGCTGGTTGTGCCGAGTACGATATGTTTGGCATATCTGGCACACCAAATCCAGAGCACCCCATGTATGGACTTTACCGCTTTAAAACGGGCTTTGGAGGCACCATACACCACCGACAGGGCTGCTGGGACTACCCACTTAACCCTATTCTTTACGAGAGCTACCGGGCATCAGAAATGGCAAGCCAGGGCTTTCACGTAAAGTAAGGAAAACAAGGAAAATCCAGTATCCTTAACGCAAATTAGGAGTAACAACAAGCAAGAGCCTGCCTTACTCCATACTTTTTCTTATTTTTGCACATTCTAAATAAAGGGAAAAGGGAATGGAGCGGAAAAAAGTTGCTTTCTATACGCTGGGTTGCAAGCTAAACTTCTCGGAGTCGTCAACCATTGCAAGGCAATTTCAGGATATGGGATTCGAAAGGGTTTCGCCCGATAACGGTGCCGATGTTTACGTTATTAACACCTGCTCGGTAACCGAGCACGCCGACAAGAAGTGCCGGCAGGCTATACGTAAGTTCATAACCAAATCGCCCAACGCCTTTGTGGCCGTTGTTGGCTGCTACGCCCAGCTTAAACCAGAGGAGATTGCCGAGATAGAGGGCGTTGACCTTGTGCTTGGCGCTTCGGATAAGTTTAACCTGCCGCTGCTAATTAACGATAACCGCAAGCTGGCCACCGCAAAGGTTTACAGCTGCGATATAGATGCCGTGTCCGATTTTCTACCCGCATACTCATCGGGCGACAGAACGCGCTCTTTCCTTAAGGTTCAGGATGGATGCGACTACCATTGCAGCTACTGCACCATACCCCTAGCGCGCGGGAAAAGCCGTAACATGCCCATCGAAAAAATAATTGAGCAAGCCACAGCCATTGGAGCCAGCGGCACAAAGGAGGTAATTCTTAGCGGTGTTAACACAGGCGATTTTGGGAAATCAACTGGCGAAACCTTTTTAGACCTTATAAAGGCACTGGATAAGGTAGTGGGCATTGAGCGCTACCGCATATCGTCCATAGAGCCAAACCTTATTACCGATGAGGTAATTGAGTTTGTTGCCCAATCGGACAAGTTCCTACCTCACTTCCACATCCCTCTCCAATCGGGCAGCAACCGTATTTTAGGCCTAATGCGCCGCCGCTACCGCCGCGAGCTGTTTCAGGAGCGCATAGAGGCCATTAAGCGCATTATGCCCTACGCATTTATTGGGGTTGATATTATTGTGGGCTTCCCTGGCGAAACCGATGCCGATTTTGAGGATGCCTACCAATTTATTAAGCAGGTAAACCCATCGTTCCTACACATATTTCCATACTCCGAAAGGCCAAACACCCCTGCTTCCGAAATGGAGGGTAAGGTAAAGCCCAACGATGCAAATCATCGTGCAAAGCAATTAAAGGAGCTAAGCGATAGCATGCACATGGATTTTTACCATATAAATGTTGGCCGTTCGGGCAAAGTGCTATTTGAAAGCACCCGTAAGGGCGGAGTAATGCACGGCTTCTCCGAAAACTACATAAAGGTTGAAACCGAGTACAACAAAGCTCTCATTGGTAAAGTAGTTGAAGTTGAGTACAAACAGGTAACAAGCAACGAAACCATGCAGGTTACCCTAAAGCAGAACTAGCAATGAATTTAGATATACTGTGCGAACAAACCGTTGCCATTGCCAAGCAGGCTGGCGAGTTCATTCGTAAAGAGCGCAACCAGTTTAACAGCAGTAGCATTGAGGTAAAGGGACTTCATAACTTTGTTTCTTATGTGGACAAAGGCTCGGAGCAGCTAATTGTTGATGGCCTTAGGAAAATCCTTCCGCAAGCAGGCTTTATTGCCGAGGAGGGAACCGGTACACCCAACCAGTCGGGTCTAAACTGGGTTATCGATCCGCTTGATGGAACCACCAACTTTATTCACAGCCTACCTCCCTTTGCCGTAAGCATTGCCCTAATGGAAAACAACAAGCTGTTACTAGGCGTTATTTACGAGGTTGGGCAAAACGAGTGCTTCTGGGCTACAGCAACCGGTAATGCCTATATGGACGGAAAGCGGATAAGCGTATCGGACAAAGCAAAAATAAGCGATTCGCTAATTGCTACGGGTTTCCCCTACTACGACTACGACCGCATTAAACCCTTTTTTGCAACAATGGAGCATTTTATGCGCCATTCGCACGGCTTACGCCGCCTGGGTTCCGCCGCAACCGATTTGGCATACGTTGCCTGCGGCCGCTTTGAAGCCTTTTACGAGTATAGCCTTCAGCCATGGGATGTAGCAGCAGGAGCGCTAATTGTTGAACGTGCTGGCGGTGTGGTTACCGATTTTAGCGGAGGCTCCAACCACATATTTGGTAAGGAGATAGTTGCAGCAAACAGCAACGCGTATAAGGATTTTCAGGAAATTATTGCCAACTTTATGCTCAAATAAATCGCCTAAGAATGAGGTCGATACTATTCTTTCTTTTCTACGCATTAACCTGGCTAATAGCCCAGCTACCCAATTGGGCGCTCTATGGTATCTCCGATGTAGTAAAGTTTGTACTTTACTACATACTACGGTACAGGCGTGGTGTAGTAGTCACCAATCTTAAAAAATCGTTTCCAGAGAAAACACCTAAGGAACTCAAATCCATCGAAAGGAAATTCTACACCCATCTGTGCGACCTATTCCTAGAGAACTTTGTTCTGCTCCATGCAAGCAAAGAAAAAGCCCTAAGAACCTGTAAATTCCTCAATGCTGAGGTGTTAGAAAAGTACCACAATCAGGGGCGTAGCGTAATTATAGCAGCCGGTCATTACAGTAACTGGGAGCTGCTAACACTTGCAAGCTATAGCATAAAGCACAAGATACTGGGGGTTTACAAGCCGCTAAACAACAAACGATTCGAACGGTTTTTGAATCTCTCACGCGAACGCTTTGGAGCCGTTGCAGTCCCCATGCGCGATGCCTTTAAAACCCTGCTCCAATTTGAGCACAACGGAACCCCCGCTCTACTTGGCCTAATTACCGACCAAACCCCTGCCCGAAGGGATATCCGATACTTTACAACCTTCCTAAATCAGGAAACGGCCGCTTTTCTTGGTGTGGAAAAAATTGCTAAAAAGGTTGATGCACCCGTTTTCTTTTGCCAAATGCGAAAGGTGAAGCGAGGCCGATACGAAGTTTTCCTTGAGCTAATAACCGACACACCAACGGATACCCTACCCTACGAAATTACCGAGGCTCACGTAAAGGCTCTTGAGCGAATAATTTGCGAGGCACCCCAGTACTGGCTATGGTCGCATCGCCGATGGAAACACAAAAAGGCAAACCTGCCCAACAACTCAAAGATTCAGTCCAATGCTTAACGTAGCGGTTGTTATCCTTAACTGGAACGGGGAGTCGTTTCTCAGGAAATTCCTACCTAACGTTGTGGCAAACTCTGCCCATCCCGATGTACAGGTTATTGTTGCCGATAACGGCTCAACCGATGGCTCCTTGGAGCTGCTCAAAACCCGTTTTCCCGAAGTGGGCATTATTCCCCTTAAAAAGAACTACGGCTTTACAGGGGGGTACAATCGTGCACTCAGCCAAATAAGAGCCAAATACTACGTGCTGCTAAACTCCGATGTTGATGTACCTGAAAGCTGGCTATCCCCACTTATTCAATTCATGGAGAGCAACCCAAATGCTGCTGCATGCATGCCCAAAATACTCGATTACAACAACCCTCAGAACTTTGAGTACGCTGGCGCCGCTGGTGGTTTTATCGATTGGCTGGGCTATCCGTTTTGCCGTGGCCGAATCCTTTCGTGCATAGAGAAGGATCTGGGGCAGTACAACGCCCCCATGCAGGTAATGTGGGCATCGGGTGCATGCCTCTTTATCCGCTCCACAGACTACCACAAAGCGGGAGGCCTAGACGACGATTTCTTTGCCCACATGGAAGAGATTGACCTTTGCTGGCGACTAAAAAACATGGGGCGCCAAATATGGTGCATCCCACAATCGGAGGTTTTTCATGTGGGGGGAGGTACACTTCCAAACAATAACCCACGCAAGCTGTACCTAAACTACCGCAACAACCTATTCCTGCTATTCAAAAACCTTCCGTTACTCAAGGTTTAC
The DNA here is from genome assembly GCA_016931855.1 of Bacteroidales bacterium. Lineage (GTDB taxonomy): Bacteria > Bacteroidota > Bacteroidia > Bacteroidales > Tenuifilaceae > UBA5206. Next base: position 8,405 of record JAFGDZ010000075.1, on the reverse strand, counting down.
ACTATTATACCCCTACGAATGATGCTTGATATAGCATCGGCAGTAGTTTACCTGCTAACCAAGCGTAAAAACTTTGCAAAGGCAGTACTTAAGGCCCATGTTGACTATATAAAAGCAATCCCTAACCTAAAAGCAAAAAAAGCGCTTAGCCCAATACAAACCAAGCGCCACGCACAGGTTCTTGTCCCAAATATTGTCCTAACCTTCTTTTTCCTTCGAAAAAGAGCCTTCAGTAAACTGAGTCTAAACAACCCTCAGTAAAGGCCTGTACTAATCACAAAAACAGGCACATGATACACATCATCCTTATCTTTGATTAACATTACCCCGCTTGGCGATACCCATTTGCTTTAAATGTATATATTTGCCAAGTAACCGGAGTCCGTTTTTATGGCTCCATCATAAGCGTTAAATGATCAATCTTAAGCGTTTAACAATCCGAGAGGCGCTAAACCAAACTCGGATTCAACATTCCGATCGTCCTTCCCTTTCTTTTATAGGAGAACAGCCCATTCCGTACAGCCACTTGGCCATCGCGGTTCGTAACATTTCGGGCATTCTTATAACACTTGGCATTGAGAAAGGCGACAAAGTGCTACTTCTAGGAGAGAATAGCCCAAACTGGGGCATTAGCTACCTTGCAGTAACATCTATAGGCGCAGTAATAGTTCCGGTACTGCCCGACTTTTCTGAAAATGAAATTGAGAAGATCTTTTTGCACAGCGAAACTAAAATAGTTATTGCTAGCAATAAGCTTTTTCCAAAGCTGTCGCAGAATGTTAAGGATAAAGCAGAGGCTCTTATCCTGCTCAATAACTTCTCGGTTGTGGATAACAACTTCCAACCAGCCGATGAGGCAAATGCCTACTCTATTCCAGAGCCCATTCTAAATGTTGATTTTTGCGAGCTACAATTCCCCGACCCATTGGAGGAGGATTTGGCTGCAATTATCTATACATCAGGAACAACAGGGCGGCCTAAGGGGGTTATGCTTTCGCATAAGAACATCATCTCCAACGCCCTGTCAACACTTGGCATTCAAAATGTTACCTCTGCCGACAGATTTGTATCCATACTACCACTGCCCCACACCTACGAGTGCACGTTGGGACTAATAATCCCTGTAATGCGTGGTGCATCGGTCAAATACCTTAGCAAACCACCAACAGCATCGGTTCTTATCCCCGCCTTTAAGGAGGTAAAGCCAACCATGATACTGTCGGTTCCGCTAATTATTGAGAAGATTTTTAAGAATAAGATTCAGCCTGAGCTAACCTCATCAAAGCTAAAAAGCAAGCTCTACAGCATCCCTTTCACAAGGAGAATTATGCACCGCGTAGCAGCCAAGAAGCTAATGGAAACATTTGGCGGAGAGCTGCACTTCTTTGGAATAGGTGGCTCTAAGCTAAGCTACGAGGTGGAGCGCTTCCTTTACGAGGGCGGTTTCCCCTACTCCATTGGCTACGGCATGACCGAGGCCTCGCCTCTAATTGCAGGGTGCGAACCCAAGCTGGTTAGGTTCCGTTCCACTGGGTTCTCCATTCCAGGCCAAGAGGTAATGATAGCTAACCCTAACGCAGAAACTGGCGAAGGTGAAATTTACATTCGCGGAGCAAACGTTATGATGGGATACTACAAAGAACCCGAGCTAACAAAGGACATTATTACAAGCGACGGCTGGCTTAAAACTGGCGACTTGGGATACCTTGATAAGAACAACTTCCTAGAGATTAGGGGACGACTTAAAAGCCTAATCCTTGGGCCAAGTGGCGAAAATATATATCCTGAAGATATTGAGGATGTTATAAACAACCACTCAATGGTACTTGAATCTCTTGTTTACGAAATGAAAGGGAAGCTAATTGCCAAAGTACACTTTAACTACGATGCCATAGAGTCCAAGTACGCTGAGTTTAAGGAATCGGCGTTATATGCACAGCAAATGGTACAGGGTAAGGTAAACGATATTATGGAAGAGGTAAAGCTACACGTAAACTCTAAAGTATCGGGCTTCTCCAGAATTTATGCAGTAGTAGAGCAGGTTGAACCTTTTGAGAAAACTCCTACGCATAAAATCAAGAGGTATATTTACACTACGATTAAGAATAGTTAGACCAACCTATTAGGTATTGATTTTAAAGAGGCGGATGTAACAATCTGCCTTTTTTATTCCTATCAATGCTGAACGAAGTGGTCGTTAGATTTTATATCAATATATATTTATTGTTTTTCAATATTTTCTTATTGTTTAAACTACAATGCAAGCTATATTTGTAATACAAAAAACATCAACTAAAATTAAATTGTTATGGTATTACTTAAACCCGAAAACAGAATTAGAATTTTATCTACACTTGCAATTATTGCGTACATTCTTTTTGTTGCCACTTCGTTTATTAATGGTAAAGAGGATTTTAGTCTTGGATACAATCAATCACGTGAATCGATAGGAACAAACGACTCTCAGCTCTTCTCAAACACCCTACACTACGTTTCACTCAAAGCAAAGAATGGAGCGTCACATTTCCCTAGTACGGTAAATAGCAACATGAATACTTACTTGCACCCTGCAAAACATGTCAACATAAAGATCCTGCGCCACAAGGAAGTAAACTCCGAAATTAACCTTACCCCATACAATACGCTTGAGTTTATATGCATAATAGCAATGGGAATTCTTGCAGTTGTACTTCCCATTCAATTCTTTTTGATGATTGGTGACGTCAAACGAAACTACATATTCTCTAGAAGTAGCGCAAAAACGGTCAGGTTTATGGGTGCGGAACTAGTTCTGCTATACGCTGCTACATATGGAGTAAACTATGCCACATATCAAACAAACTGCCTGTTGTTTGATTTTTCTGATTACCTAGTAGCCAAACCGCATACCGACGTCCTATTTCTAGTACTAGGCATAGCGGTACTTATTATTGCAGAGGTGCTGCAAAGGGGAAGTGAGATGAAAATGGAAAACGACCTAACAGTTTAATTTGCTATGCCAATAATAGTAAACCTTGATGTTATGATGGCAAAGCGAAAAATATCGCTTAATGAGCTATCGGAGAGGGTAGGAATAACTACTGCCAACCTATCAATACTTAAAACGGGCAAAGCCAAAGCCATAAGATTTAGTACACTAGAAGCAATTTGCAAGGAGCTAAATTGCCAACCAGGAGATATATTAGAATGGGCCGAAGTAGAATAAAAGAGTGAAGCGCATAAAAACATGCGCTTCACTCTTTTATTGGTTCCCATATCCTCATTAAAAAAGACCGAAATGGTAATTAGATTTTAAGCATGGACTCCAGGTTATAAAACCTATCGGTATAATCCTGCATTGCCTGTGTAATAATATGCTGCGCCTCCTCAATACCATAAATATGCGTAATCTCACAATGACGCTTTTCGCCAGGTAAGTCCTTGTAGGTAAGAAAGTAGTGCTTTAGTCTATCTATAACAAGAGCCGGACAGTCCTTAATATCGGAATAGCCGCCGTAAACTGCATCGTTATTTAGCACGGCAATAATTTTATCGTCAGCCTCATTGTTATCAATCATCCTAAATCCACCAATAGGGCGCGCCTCCACAATAATATCACCGTGAGTAATGGCCTTTTCGGTAAGGATACAAATATCTAATGGGTCACCATCACCCTCAATATCTGGATTCCCAGTTTTTTCCTGAGCAAGTTTGGCAACCTTATCGCCAGAGTAGGTTTGGGGTAAAAAACCGTATAACGCAGGAACCACATTAGAGTATTTCTGAGGTCTATCTAACCTCAAATACCCCGATGTTTTATCAACTTCGTATTTCACTGTATCGGTAGGTACCATTTCTATAAAGCAGGTCACTACAGATGGCGCATCCTCACCTAAATCAATACCGTGCCAAGGGTGAGACTTGTACCGGAGCCCCATTAATTTACCAACTATGGGATCCATAATCCTGTTGTTCATTTATAATTCGGTTATTTAAAGCAAAAGTAAGAAAAAAGTGCTGCAAAGCATTTCTTTATCTAACAACAACTATTAAAAAGCCTTAAAGCAGCTCCAAAACCTTCTCCAATCGTACGCCCCTCGATCCCTTCACAAGAATGTATGCTCCAGTAATTGGCCGCTGGGCTAAGTAGCAAAAACACTCATCAACATTGTTGAAGAAGGTGTTATTTGATACGGCATGCTCTCTAAAGCCCTCTCCTACAAGAATAGTCTCATCGCATCCTAAATCCTGCGCAATGGAGAGTATCCGCTGGTGCTCCGCTACGGAGTAATCGCCTAGTTCCAGCATCTCACCAAGTATTACTACCTTTTTTGAACAGGGAAGCTTGCCAAAGTTACGCAATGCCGCTTCCATACTAGTTGGATTTGCATTGTAAGCATCAACAATAACGGTATTGCTTTTGGTTTTAAGTAGCTGCGACCGACTATTAGATGGCTTGTACCCCTCAAGGGCACTACTAATTAACGCAACATCCACATTGAAGTATAGCGCAACACGGATGGCCGCAAGTACATTCTCCATATTGTATGCGCCTACTAGTGAGGTGTGAATAGTAACCTTCTCGCTCAATTGAGGCACCGTTATGCTCACATTCAAGTAGGGTAAATCGGCAGAAACCTGAGCGGTAGCACTAAATACGCTGGTGTCGTACGTTATAACGTTGCCGCTTAGTCCATGTAACGAAACCAGCTCTGCTATTACCGGATTGCCCATGTTTGCAAATACAGCACCGCCTTTTTTTGCAATATAGTCGTACAGCTCACCCTTTGCCTGCTTAACGCCATTAAACGAGCCAAAACCCTTTAAATGGGCATTCCCAATATTGGTTATAATGCCATAATTTGGCTCGGCAATAGATGCTAGATTCGCTATTTCGCCAAGGTTGTTAGCCCCCATCTCAATTATGGCAAGTTCGGTATCATCAGCAATTGAAAGGATGGAGAGAGGAACGCCTATGTGGTTGTTAAGGTTACCTTTAGTAGCAAATACCTTAAACTTTGCTTGAAGCACACAGGCAAGCAGCTCCTTGGTTGTTGTTTTTCCGTTGCTTCCCGTAATTGCTATAACGGGTATTTGCAACCGCTTACGATGGTAGTTAGCCAGCTGCTGTAAGGCCTCGAGCGTATCTAACACATAAAAACAGCCCTTTTCGCCTTTAAGCGCAATGTCATCAACAACGGCTAACTTAGCTCCGCGCTTTATTGCATCTAGTGCAAATGCGTTTCCGTTAAAGTTCTCGCCCTTAAGGGCAAAGAAAATATCTCCAGTGCTAATATTCCGAGAATCGGTTGATATGGCGCGCTGCTCTAGGTATATATCATACAGCTGCTCTAGGTAACTATTCATGGTAGGGGGATAAAAAAAAGAAACCCCATTTTGTCAATGAGGTTTCTTTGTGTTATTGGAAGTTTCTTATTTCTCTCTAGTTTGAGAACCAACTGCCTCCATTGCACAACGGAAACCTAGGTCGTTTTGAGAGGAAGCCTCGTCAAGGAAACGGCGGGTACCAGGGCTTAACCAGTACGCACGGTCTCTCCACGATCCGCCTTTGTAAACCCTAACACGGTCGTTAACCAAAGTAGTCATACCCTGATTACGAGCAGCGGCCTCGCTCTTACCCTCGTCATACATTAACATAGAGTTCTTCTCGCGTGGAGCTCCCTTGTTGTAATCAATGGTTGAAGCCAAATCGCCATCTTTGTGGTTAATGTAGTATCCCTTGTTATAGTTTCTTCTGTTGGCTGCCTCAGCCTCTGTAACCTCGCGGTAAAGCAATCGGCCTAAAGAGTCAACACCTTTATATGTACCATCCTCGTTAACAACAGGGGTAGTAAATACGTTACCACGGTATGGACGGAACTCATCAAAATCTTCGAATGAAAGTGGACGGTAAACGTCAAGTACCCATTCGTTTACGTTACCTGCCATGCAATACAAGCCATAGTCATTAGGCCAGTACGATTTTACAGGAACAGGAATAGGCCCTGCATCGTTAAGGTTGCCAGCAACACCCATATAGTCTCCATTACCACGAACAAAGTTAGCCATCATCTCACCACGGTTCTTTTGATCGCTATTACGAACGTTGTGCCCATTCCATGGATATATTTTACGCTCAACCATACGCTCATCGTAGGTGTTACCTATTAGACCCGATGCAGCAAATTCCCATTCAGCCTCGGTTGGGAGCCTATACTTAGGGAACATAACCCCATCTTCAAATGATACCCGAGAAGGAGCATCGCCTTCGCCACCCTCAGAGGTAACGGTTGACTTATAAAAGCCCGCAAGATAAGCGTCGGAGTTGAAGTTATCCTCGTTGGTTTGGTTTGGATCAAGTTCCAAGTAGCCTTCGTTAACAAGCATGAGCTCGTTTACCCTATCGGTACGCCACAAGCAGTAGTCGCTAGCCTGTAGCCAGCTAACTCCAACAACAGGATAATCGTTGTATGCTGGGTGGCGGAAATAGTTTGTAACGTAAGGCTCGTTATAACCTAGTGGCGAGCGCCAAACAAGTGTGTCCGGACGTGCGTTACGGTAAACCTGTGGGTAATCCTTGTAAACACGGCGTAACCAGAATAGGTACTCACGATAATCCACGTTGCTTACCTCTGTTTCATCCATATAAAATGAGGCCACGGTAACTCTACGTGGGGTGTTGTTCCAGTCATACATCACATCCTGTTCTACACGACCCATGATGAATGTACCACCTTCTACAAAAACTAATCCTGGCCCTGTTTTAGGGCTATAATCAGTAACAACTTTAAAGTTCCCGAACGCTTCGTCGTTGTATGCCCACCCTGTGGTAGAGGAAGCTCCTTTGTTTCCACCTCCAAGCATTCCGCATGACGATAGCCCGAATACTGAGGTTAAGGATAGTAGGATAAACTTGTACTTCAAGCTCATAATTAATGCGTTTTTCCTGTACGTTCTACTGTTATTCAACTCCAAATATAGAAATATTTTGACTCTCCTGATATATTAATAACGTAAAAAACTAAAATTTGGGGCATTTCATATACCTGAATTTTCGTTTCTTCTGCTTATACTCAAAATATAGCCCAAAGGTTACTTCATGTGTTGAAGTTTCTAACCCTCTAAAGCCTCCTGAGAGTAAACTAAAATCATAGCTATAGCCAAAACGGAACTGATCGTTAGAGTACCCTGCTATTACAACAAAGGTATGTCCCTTTAAATCAAGATTTTCTCTAAACCACAACCCTGCAACTATATTTAAACGGGTAAATGTAACCCCCAAGTTTAGCTGACGAAAATCACCCTGCTGCAAATAAATGATGTTTGGCGAAAAGATAAATTTATCTTTAAACCGATAACGTTCATATAGGTTTATTTCGCATCCAGCGTGTATAGTATATTTTCGTTCTACCTTAGTTTTTGTTCCGCCTATTCTGGAGTCAACTGGCTCTGCTAGATGATGCACAACTAATCCTCCATAAAAAATATCCCAATCCATTGCCAAACCAACAGAGAAATCGGGTACTAGGCTATTAGTAGGACTTGCATTAACTGGTTGCGTAACTGTTCCCGTGGGGTCAAGCATATCGGGAAAGGTTAGCTTGGAAAGATTCTGACTCTTTTGTATAAGCGATGCTTGCAATCCACCCCTAATGTGTGAGTTATAGCCAATTTGAACCCCGTACGCATAAATAAAATCGGCTGAAATTCTATTTATTGCGCCATCGCCCTGAACATCGTTCATAACGCTAATGCCCAAACCACTCTTTATGGATCGTGCCTCCTGGTCGTAGCTAACCCCATAGGTTGCATACGGCTGCCCCAACCCCGACCACTGATTCCTGTAAACTACTCCTAATCGCCTGTATTTAAACGTACCTGCATAGGCAGGGTTTAAATACAGTGGGGTTGAGTAGAATTGCGACAAACCAGGATCTTGCCCCTTTACAGAGGAAGGGAGTAGGCCTACTATAATAATGGTAACTAATATTGTTATAACCTGCTTTAGCATTATGCTGTAAATGGTTGCACTAACGGTAAACTGTGTATTATCTCTTTTATTGCTTTGCACTAAAATCAAAAAAACGGTGGTTAAAAGTACTTATTTTTATTTATCTCAGAATACTCGTCTGAATAAAGGAGTGAAAGATATCTATTAATTTGACGTAAACTGACCTTACGCACACACAAGCACGCTGTTTTATTGCCTGTAATTGTGCTCGTAATCAAATGTTACAATTCTATACCCCAAAAAAGAGGGCTTTTGCCTACACTTAACCTTTGGTTAAAAATAAAACTACAACATGTACCGTTTCTTACTTATCAACTTATAACCTGAACCTTAGTACATGACAAAACTGTTAAATAATTGTAAATCAACTAAATAACAATTAAAAACATTTGAATAAAACCCTGATATTCAGTAT
>JAFGDZ010000074.1 GCA_016931855.1 Bacteroidales bacterium | reverse complement strand
ATTGCTACGTACGTTAATGCTTCCGCCGTGCAGGTGCACAATTTGTCGTACTACGCTTAGGCCAATGCCCGAGCCGTTGGGCTTGGTGGTGTAGAATGGCACAAATAAGCAATGTGGAGAAGTTGTTCCGATAACGAAGTCAAGTTTGAAGGAACCGTAATGAGGAGGCACTAAAATCCTATCGCATAAAATTCTAGAAATTTGTATGCGGTCGTTTTTTAGCATTGTTGTTGAAATCTATTACCTATGCGTTAACATTGCACAGATTTAGCTTTCCAATGACAGTTTCATAATTAGAGGGTGAAGGACACAGATATTGGTACGAGCACCGATTACATGGCTCAAAATTCCGCACTTTTCGCCAAGCAGTATTTTGTACTAACTCTGCATAGACGCAATCCAGTAAACTATCTTTATTAATATCCCCTATGGACTTTGAGTTTAGGTTTGCGTGAATGCTGGCGTCAGGGAGAACTGTTAACGATCCAAAATTATTAGAGTTGAGTTTCTGGTTGCAGAATATTTTCCGCATACTAATGGTGTCCGATAGTATGTCTTCTCTGGTAAGGAATATGTTTTTTTCGAAAAACTTGATATTTGTTCCGTTATAAATAGGGTGTACGTGGTACTTTATCCCAGGGAATGTTTCTACAAGTTCCGATACATAATTGTATTGCTCTTCTGTTTCGATGAAGAATTGGAATGTATTTCTATCATTGCCAAGGCAAATTTTAGCCACAGATTCAATACTACCCTTTCCTAATGGGAAAGAAACAATAATGTCGGTGTGGTTATTCAGTGAAGCAATTTTTTGGTATGTTTCTTCATCGAAATTTTTATGATTTATCCAAAAGTGGTACTCGTACTTATACTTTAAGGTTAAGGCGAGTAATTCGTGGAGTAACGAGTACCTGAATATGTTGCCTCCAAGTATGTTGATATTCTTGGTACTTGAATTAGATGCTTGATTTAAGATGGTTTCAACTAGTTTCAAGGAAAGGCTTGTTGATGTAGCCCCCTTAAAACAAGAGTTTACCTGCTTATGGTAATTTGTGCACAAGGGGCAGCTCTGTTCACAATCTGTGTTTATATAAATATTTAGTTCAGTGAGATAGGACATGATATTATGTCCTATTAAATCTTGCTCTCCGCTAATTGTAAATTTGTCAATGTCTTTTTGCAAACTAAGTATAGGTAGCAGGTTTATTGGTTTGCTTTTTCCTTCTTCCACGTTTATTAGTAGTCCAATTTTCTTCTCTATGCAGTGTTGGAGCGTAGCCCAGCATTGCTGGTCTTCTTCAATGCTGGGTTTTAATCCAATTATACCTAAGTTTTCAGGCTTGTGAATATCCTTAACTATTTCGATAAAAGGGATATAACTGGATTCAAAGGATTGTCCGTTAACAGTGTTGTACAATAAAAGAGCACCTTGGCTTAGGTTAGAAACGTACACATTTTTGGAGAGTGTAAACCAGTATTTGTAAATCCCCTTTGGTGGGATAAGTTTATCTGTATTTAACATCGTTCATTATTTTTGAGTATGCTTCAGGATTTCGCGCTAGAAAGTGCAGTTGAGTATTTCTATAATCTTCAAATGTTTTCTGATTCATAAATCCTTTGCATTTGCAAACATCTTTCTCAATATCCTCTAAGTAGAAAAGACATTGAGTGCATCCATATTTGTTAAAACAGCCTTTACACTGCTTTTCTAGTTTGGCGTAGTATTGATTATATCTTTTGGCAATTGCTTCAAAATCGATGTCTACAGAGTCTTTTGTAATTTGGCCTAGCATGTGTTGATGGCCTATTCGTTCACAAGGTAATAGTTTGCCGTTTGCGGTAATAAAAACCTTTCGGCCAAATGGAAAGCAGGTGCCCGTTGGGGTTTTGTTGTCAATTGAAGGCTTCCCGTAAAGTAGTTCGTTATAGTTGTCGTACTTGAACTCTGAATTATTAATAAGAAATTGGGCGACAGAACCATAAGTAGGGCTCTTTAGAAACATGTCCAGTTCTATCTCAGAGTAATTCTCCGATTGCATTAAACTTTCGGTGGGATTTCTGTAGGTTTTTGTAAAGACCTCCTTCATGTCTTGGCGAATATTGGTGTCGTTTAACTCTCCAATGCTTGGATATTTGCCAAATGACTGTTTGAAATAGTCATGAAGTACTGGAATGGAATTGCGATTGTGAAGTACAGAGTTGAAGTTTACGTGTTTTTCGAAATAATCAGGGTATTTATTTCTAAGGAGGTTGATATTCTTTGCTACTCTCTCGTAGGACTCTTTCCCTGCATGATCTACACGATATGAGTTGTTGTGTTTGTTCCCGTCGAGGCTAATAAGAATGCGGAACTCGTTCTCAACCATAAAATCCATATACCTATCCAGAAGAACTGCATTAGTTGTAATATTAAAGGTGAACTCTCGATGTTTTCCGCTTAATTCTCTTTTTATAAAGGTTACCACCTCCTCTATAAACGAGAAGTTCATTAATGGCTCACCACCATAAAAACTTATGGCAATATTGCTATGAGTTGATCTGTTAGCATTGGTTTGCCAAAGGTTGGCAATGTAATTTAGGAAATTGATGGCAGTTTCGGGAGAAAGGTAGTTACAAGTGCGATCGTTGTATTCGTTATATAAGGTTCCGTAGCCACAGTAAAAGCAATTTAGGTTACATGCGTCCGTAGTTTCAAATGTTAATTGGGGAGTGTTGGCTAGAAACATTTGAACGTCAGTCCCCATGATGTATTCCCGTATCTTCTTCATTAATAATTGTAGTATTTCCGACTTATTACTTAGAACACAATAGAGTGTTTGAAAAAATCCAGGAGAATATGAATACGCCCCTGGATTTTAATAACATTGGTGGGTTTTACTATGGAGTAACAGTTACCTCTTCTAGCCAGTAAGTCTGAACACCACCACTGAATTTGCCGCCAGAGTAATTCGCATGTCCGTTGTCAAATGACGAGGAACCACCACTTCCTTCATAGTTGCAGCCGCAACCACACTGTGCGCCACCTTTTACATCGTTCATTTCACGATTGTTAAGCTTACTAGCTTCAATCTTGTTTAGTTTTAGGGTTTTCATTGTAAATTGGTTAATTGGGTTTTGAAAAAAATGTTTTCAGAGTTTATTTCTGTATTTAGTTAATTGCTTGTGTGTAAACTCTGTATAGCCACACAATATCATTCAATAAAATTACTTTCAAACAAATTAATACCTGTAGCCGTTAGTAAAGAATAGTCATGATAGTATATTCTTTTGACCTTATACTAGTTTAGAATAGACTCTTTGGATGAAGTATTCTTCAACTAAAATAGGCCAACTTTAGCTTTGTTGCAATAGTTTATGAAGGTTACTTTGTCGCGATTGGGTTTTAGCTTGTGGGAAGATGGGGCTCGCTTTGTAGCAGGATAAGTTTATCGATAATCTGCGTAACCTTGTTCTTGTCGGGTACTACTTTTACGTTATTAGCCAGTAGAATATGTGGCTCTTTACCAGAATTTATCTCTTCTGCGTGTTTTAGATTAGTAATGGTACTTCTACCTATTCTGAAGAATGGGCTATTGTCAGTGCATAGAAGTTTTTCGAATTCACCTAGTGGGCGTGATATGATGTAATGCCCATCATTAAGTGTTTTTAATTTAGTATAGGAATTGGCGGCTTCAAGATATAGTACTTCGTCTAAAGGGAATTTCCTTACAAGATTTCGTCCAATTGGTAACAGAATAAATTTTTGTTTCATGGCTAATGGTACATGTAGTTTGTTCTAATGTTATGACCCAATCCCACTTATTTTGATGTAATGCTATAGATGGGATAATTATTGTTCAATAGTTGTCTTCATTTATATATTCCATTATGTGTTAAAATGTGACATGTTTTTAACAAAATAAACTTGCGTTCATTGTAATTTAGATTTAATACAAATAATCATTGAGGTTAATATTCAGATAATAAGGTGAGTGCGCTTCTACACCCTCACCTCAAAGCAGCTACCCTCGCCAATATTGCTACGTACGTTAATGCTTCCGCCGTGCAGGTGCACAATTTGTCGTACTATGCTTAGGCCAATGCCCGAGCCGTTAGGCTTGGTGGTGTAGAATGGTACAAATATCTCCTGTAGCTGCTCGGGAGGGATTCCTGTGCCGTTATCGGTTATGGTAATGGTTGCCCCTTCGGGAGTGCTGGCATGGTGCAGCGCAATGGTTGGGTTTGGGGTGGTGTTTAGCGCCTCGGCAGCGTTCTGCACAAGGTTAAGCAGTATTTGCACCATCTGGTTCTCATCGGCGGTAATGGTGCTGTGGCTATGGGCTTGGGTGCTAATGGCAATGCCCTTTTGTTGCAGCATCTGCTGGGCTAGCATCTCAACCTTGGCAAATAGCTGAGCCACGTTTACCTCACTCTTTTGAGGCATTGGGATGCGTGCAAACTGGCGGTAGTGCTCAACAAAGCGCATTAGGCTCTCGCTTTGCTCGCGTACCACCTGTAGCCCTTGGTGTAGGGTGGCGCTTTGCCGTTCGGTTAGGGTGCTCTGGCCATTGCTAACCGTTGTGCTCAGCTTCTGCGATACCGATAGGATAGGGGCAATGCCGTTCATTATCTCATGGGTGATTACGCGCGTTAGCTTGGACCATGAGTCCACCTCGCGGGCATCCAGTTCGGGCTTAATATCAACAATGGAGTAGAGCCTTAGCGGACTGTTGGCTATAACCAGCGTGGCTAGCCTAATGGAGAGTACCCGTGGCGGGTTGTGCGTGGCCAGCGTGGCAACACCTCCGTTGGCAAGGTTTTGCATTAGGTTGTGCAGTTCGGCGTTGGCACGGCTTATCTGGCTGGTATGGGTTAGCACGCTGGCACCAATTAGCTGCTTGGCGCTGCTGTTGGCCACCACAATAAAGCTGTTGGAATCAATGGCCAGCAACCCCGATACCGAGTGCTCAATCACCGCCTTTAGCTTAAGCTCGTTCTCGGCGGCTTCAATCTTAAGGCGCTCAATATTGGTTGTTACGCGGTTCATTGCGGCAGATAGCTGCCGTTGGGTGCTGTTGCTGGTTTCGACATTGTATCGCGAAAGCGTTTCCTCATTCTCCAGCATGTGGAAGAAGTGGAGTATTTGCTTAGTGGCCTTGCGGCTATGCCTAAGGGTAAACCACACCTCGGCAATGAGCAGAAGCGAGGTTAGCACAATCAAATCGGGCATAACGCCATGTGCTATCATCAGCGTTAACCCAGCCGTTGTGATTACTATGAGGATTAGGAGGAGAAGCATTTGAAGGTTAAAGGTTAAAAGTTAGAAGTTAAAGGATAAGAGTTAAAAGGAAGATTAGCTCCATGTTGGCGTTGCGTTGTTTATTACCGCCATATTACCGCCAAACGCAAGTTTTATCCGCCAAATATCCGCTATTGTCAGGTTCAATAAGTTTATGTTTTGTGCCCTTCTTTTCTCCTATTTTCTCAAAAACGCCAATCTCAACAAGAATCTCCAAATCTCGTGTTCCTTCATTGGTTACTCCAATAATCAATTTTCCTCCATTAGCATTTGCAAAACCACAAATCCATAAGGTACTCATCTATCCAAGATTCTTTCCATTCAATGTTTTGATTCTCAGACATGAATTTATTCTTGTTGTCGTATTTCAAATATAGGGAAAACAACTCTATTCAGTATATTGGTTCGTTGTTAGCGGGAGCCAGGTTTAAAGTTCAAAATACAAGACTTAAAGTCAGACGGTTATCATAGTCTCATATTTTATCCTCAATAGAAAATTACTGAAAGATTAAACCATTATACTGCAAGTTTTCCTGTTATCTCTGTTATCTCCGTGTCTCTGTGTTTCTGTCTTTAACCAAACACTAAACACTACACCCCAAACACTAACAAAAACTCAGTGCATCCATCCTCACTCCGGCAGCTGATGCTGCCGCCATGCAGCTGCATGATGCTTTTGGCAATGCTTAGCCCAATGCCCGACCCGTTAGCCTTTGTGGTGAAGAATGGGGTGAATATGTGCTCCATTACTTCGGGGGTAATGCCCGTTCCGTTATCGGTAACGGTTATGTGAATGGACTCATCGGTTTGGGTGGCGCCAAGGGTTATGCGCTTAGGATGGCTGATACACGGTGCATCCAGCGCATTGCGAAGCAGCGTTATTAGCAGCTGCTCAACCAAAAGCATATCGGCCGTTAGGCTAAGGCTATTGTTGGTGAGGGTTATGGTTACCTCTGCATTCTCCTGATTGATGTTGCTATCCAGCGCCGTTTTAACCCTCTCAAAAACGCCCTTTACGCCGAATGTGCTAAGGTCGGGCTGCTTGGGAAGCGTAAGGTTCTTAAAGTTTTCGATGTAGCGGTTTAGGCTTTGGCTGCGGGTGCTTATGGCCTCAAGCGCTTCGGTTAGGTCGGTTATTTGGTTGGTGGGGATGGCTATTGATGCGGCTGTAGCGCTGCTTGCCACCTCGGTCCACTCCTCGGTGAGGCTGGCCGATAGCATGGTGATGGGCTTAATGGAGTTCACCATCTCGTGGGTTAGCACGCGGATTAGCTTGTTCCAAGTATCAACCTCGGTTTGCGATAGCTCCTGCTCAATATCGGCTAGGCTAATTAGCGTATGGCTTACCCCGCCAATGGTTAGCCCCGTTTTGCGTACCGATAGCTTGCGCTGCATCCCGTTGATGGTTGCGGCAACCACCCGCCGCGAGCCTATGGGAAGAGCCGCTAGCTCCGCACCAAGGTTGTTGGGTAGCTCGGTTAGCTTTTTTACCGATAGTTTGCCCAGTAGCCGCAACGCCTCACGGTTGGCGTAATCAACCATATCGCTTTGCGAAATAAGCAGGATACCGGCCAGCGCCTGTTCCAGCGCAATCTCACGTAGCTGGCGCTCCTCCTCCTTCTCTCGCCTCACCAGGCGGAACTCGTGCATTAGCTGGTTCATCTTTTGGTAAAAGGGGAAGGCCTTCTCTACTGTATCGTCAAAGCGTAGCGACATATCCTGATAGCGCATGGCGCTAAAGAAGCGGTTAATATCGGTGGTGAAGCGGTGGATGTACCGTGTTAGCAGCGCTACCTGTGCAACCCATGCAAAGGCAATGGTGGCGATGGTAACGGGCATGTAATCGGTTTGCCACACAATAACCAGCAGCAGCGATGTAAGGGCAATGAGTACCGAGCGTATTGCCACCCATAGGGTTATGCGTTTATAGCCCATAGCGCTTAATTTTTTGGTAAAGGGTGGTGCGGTTAATGCCCAGCTGGCGCGCGGCCTCGCTCATGTTTCCCTTGCACTTATCAATGGCATTGGCCACTAGCTGCCGCTCGTTCTCCTCAAGGTTAAGGGTTGTGGCTGTTGGCTGCGTACTGGTTGGATGTAGCGATATGTCCGATTGCGTTATGCTGCTGCCATCGCAAAGGATAACGGCCTTTTCAACCACGTGTTGCAGCTCGCGGATGTTGCCCGGCCAGCTGAATGCCATTAGCTTCTCCATGCCGCTCTGCGCAAACGTTAGCCCGCTCTTTTGGTACTTTTGCGCAAAGCGATTTAGGAAATGAGTGGCAAGGGCGGGAATATCGTCGCGCCTGTCGCGCAGCGGTGGAATCTCAATTTGTATGGTGTTGAGGCGGTAGAGCAGGTCGCGGCGAAAGCGGCCATCGTCAACCATTTGGTAAAGCGGCATGTTGGTTGCCGAAACGATACGCACATCGGTTGGGCGCGGCTTAACGGAGCCAAGGCGGGTAACCTCGCCGTTTTGCACTGCGGCAAGCAGCTTGGATTGCTGCGTAAGGGGCATGTTGCCCAGCTCATCAAGGAATAGCGTTCCGCCCGAGGCCACCTCCATGCGCCCCATCTTATCGTCCTTGGCATCGGTAAAGGCGCCCTTGGTGTAGCCAAACATCTCGCTCTCGAAAAGGGTATCGGGCAGCGCGCCCAAATCAACCGAAACAAAGAGCCCCTTTGCGCGTAGCGATAGCCGGTGTATCTCCTGCGCAAGCACCTCTTTGCCCGTGCCATTCTCGCCCAGTAGCAGCACGCTGGCATCGGTGGGGGCAACCTTGGCAATGGTACTTAGCACGCCCCGCATGGCTGCCGATTGACCAATCACCATCCCCGATACCGATTGCTCCACCTGTAGCTGCTGGGTTTGCTGCTTAACGCGGCTAAGTTCCTGCTTGGTTTGGCGCTGCCGGTAGGCTGAAAGTACGGTTTGTAGAATCTTCTCCTCGTCCCATGTTTTGGATACAAAGTCGGTGGCGCCCTCCTTCATGGCTCGTATGGCAAGGTCGATATCGGCGTAAGCTGTGATGAGAACCACGGTGGCATCGGCATCGTGCTCAAGCACGCGGTTTAGCCAGTAGAAACCCTCGTTACCCGAGTTTATTCCGGCCGAGAAGTTCATATCAAGTAGTATTATATCAAACCACTCCTGCTGAATGGTGCTAATCAGTAGGTTAGGGTTGCTAACTGTTTTAATATCGGTAAACCATTTGGCGAAGTAGCGCTTAAAGGCAAGTAGCAGCTCCTTATTATCATCAACAATAAGTATTTTACCCTCTTTTCTAATCACGGCTTTTGTATTTTTGGTGAAAATAATGAAACCCTGATGATAAAATAGACACACCTGTTGTAAAAAGCAACAGCTATTTTGGATGTGGTTTCGTAAATATCACAATAATAATGATTTGTAGTTTTGGCACGGGGCATGAGTATAGGACAGTGTTAGTGTTTAGTGTTTGGTTTTTAGATTTAGGTCTAATCCTTTAACCTCTAACTTTTAACCTTTAACCTTTAATTCATGCTCTCCAACTATTTTAAAATAGGTTTTCGTAACCTGGTAAAAAGAAAAGTTTACAGTGGGATATCAATTTTGGGCTTATCCATAAGTTTGGCTGTAACCTTTGTGTCCACGGCCTATATCCTTTTTGAGAGCCGTTACAATAGGGATATTGCCGATAATGAGCGTATATACTGCCTTATGGCTCAGAATAAAACCTTTGATAAGGTGCAGCAGCGCTTGCCGTATGTTTTTGGGAAGCATATTGCTGATGAGATTGCTGGTGTAGAGAGTCTTACAGGGGTTATTCGTTTTAGTAATGAATTGGTAAAGGTGGGTAGGGACATAATAGAGATTTCTAATGTTTGGGCTGCCGACAAGAGTGTTTTTGAAACCTTTGGGTTAAAGGTAGTGGCTACAAATGGTAATGAGCCTATTGCACAGCCTAATACTATTGCTCTCAGCCAAAGTGCAGCAACGCGTTTGTTCGGTCACGATGATGCTATAAACAAGGATGTGGTGTTTGTAATATCAGGAAAGGAGCGGAGTTTTACCGTTGATGCTGTTTTTGAGGATTTGCCCAGTAATACTACCCTTGAACTAGATTACTTGGTGAATATACTGGGAGCCAAAGCATTTCTTACCCAGATATGGATAAACACAACAGAGAATGACGACATTGTGGATAACGCTCTTAAGAGTTATGATTCCGCTTTTAGTGATATTTATATTAAATTGGCTAAATGTGCTAATATTGAGCAGGTTAAGTTGGGAATTGCTGCTCTGGAGCAAAAATATTTCGACCCATCAAAGGATAGAGGGGCTAGAGGTGAGTTAGACCTTTTTCTGGAGCCTTTTTCTACAATTTATTGGTTTAACCCAACCAATTTAGAGCTAAGTGGGCCTGTAGGTAATCGCTCGCTGCTCTATGTGCTTTTTTTTATCAACCTGTTTATTCTGATAATAGGCGTAACCAGTTACGTTATGCTTACCACTGCTTTGTCGAGCCTAAGGTTTAAAGAAATTGGGGTTCGCAAAGTTTTAGGTTCAGGAAAAGGGCAACTTATCATGCAAACAGTAGTCGAATCGATGCTAACCTGCCTTTTCGCTCTAATAGTAACTTTTATAATGGTGGAGTTGATTCGTCCATTTGTGAATGGTTTTATAGGTAACGAGATTATTGGGCACTACTGGTCTAACTATCGTTTAATATCAATATTTATATTTGTTACGCTAAGTGTTGGAGGGCTATCGGGACTTTACACTGCCTTTGGCATAATCCGTTTTAACCCTATTGAGGCCATAAAGGGCGGTGTTTCTAGAATTAAGGGTAAGAGCGGATTTCGCTCTGCAATTCTTGCCGGACAGGTTGCTGTGTTTATTGCGCTAATTTCATCAACATTCGTGTTTCGCGATCAGGTTAGCTATGCAACAAAGGTTGGGCATAAAGATATAGGCGATAGCGTTATGGTGGTGCCGTTAAACGAGGCTGCGCTTCAAAAGAGCTATGCCGTTATTAAGGCGCAGGTAGCTTCTTTGGCTTGGGTAAAAGACGTATCGGGTGGTTTGTTTATCCCACCAGCCAACTTGAACTTAACGCTTAGTATGCCTGGCGATGATGGTAACTCAGTCCCTTTCTCTGGCTTGTTTGTAGATGCGGGATTACTAAAATTGCTCAACTTTAAACTTTTAGAGGGCAGCTACTTCTCTACTGGCGAGGCGGCAGAGGTTATTGTTACCAAATCGGCCATTGATCAGCTAAAAATTACCAACACCATAGGTCATCAAACCGGTTTTGGACGGGTTGTTGGGGTGGTTGACGATTTTCATGTTGGGCCAGTTAGGTACAAAATGGAGCCCACGCTAATTGTTAGGCAATCGGAAATGGTTAGGAGCATGGCAATTAAGGCAAATCGTGTGGTTACTAAATCCGATTTACGCGAGGTGGAGAATCTAATTGAGGGCGCTGTTACAGGAACCGACGTTACTCCAATAACTTTTAAGGATCATGTTAATAACCTTTATGTTGATGAGCAACGATTGGTTAAGGCGCTTGGCGTACTGGCTGTTGTGTCCATTGTGCTTGCCACCATGGGACTGTTTGGGCTATCACTGTTTACGTTGGAGCAACGCTCAAAGGAGATTGGCATACGTAAAATATCGGGGGCATCAACCGCCACCATCCTAGCAATGCTTTCGCGCGGATACACCTGGTTAACTCTTGTTGCGCTTGCCATTGCTGCACCTCCAACGTGGTTCCTGCTTAACAAGTGGTTGCAAAGCTTTGCCTCGCATACGGCAATAAACCCGCTTTACTTTGTGCTATCGGCGCTTTTTGCGCTGGCTATGGTGCTAGGGAGCGTGGCCTACCAAGCGGTGCGGGTAGCGTATCGTAATCCAGTGGAGAGTCTAAAGGATGAGTAGATAATTGGATATGAGTGTGTTGTTTTTAGCCGATTTCCCTGTTGTACAAGCAGGGGAATCGGCTATTTTTTTGGAGATACATTTATTGATGCTATGTTTGCTTTTTCCTATAACGGTGGGCTACCGTTTTAGTGGCTTATAATTGAATGCTTTGCATAATAACTAATTTGGTTAACTATGGTTGAGACTTATTTCCTTTTATCGGTAATCGTATTCTTTGTTTTGGCCTTTGCTATTAGAAACATTCGGACGTATATGTCCACAAAGCAGTCAATAAAAGGACAATCGGCAAAGCTAACCTTGTCAATTGTTATATCTACCTGCATATACCTGCTACTTATTTTACGATTGCTATTTCCCATTCCCGGCCTGTTTTTAGAGTTTGATGTTGCTTATGCCAGTTACCTTAAGTATGCCGGATTTATTCTAATTCTAATAGGCTTTATTGTGGGAGTGTTGGCTTTGGTTGCCATGAAAAATTCGTGGCGCGTGGGAATAAAGCACAATCAGAAAACCGATCTAGTAACCAGTGGTGTATACCGCATTAGCCGTAATCCCTACTTCTTTTCGTACGATGTTCTAGTTTTAGGCTTTCTGCTGGTGTTTCCTTCGGTTGTTTTGGGCGTGCTCTACTTATTGTTGGTGATTATTTTTCATTTAATGATATTGGAGGAGGAGCAGTACCTAGAGCGGGTTCATGGTAAAGGCTATAGCGACTATAAACAGAGGGTTGGCCGGTATATAACCTTTTTGAAAAAGGGCATTTGATCTCTTGATTTTGGTGTGTTCGTAATAACTAAAACTATCAGGCATGGAGCAGATATCATTAGCAAGCAATTTAAGCATATCGAGAGTAGTGCATGGCCATTGGCGTTTGTCCGATTGGAATTTCACACCACAGCAGCTTCTGTCTCTGGTGCAAGAGGCTATGGAACTTGGTGTTACCACCTTTGATCATGCCGATATTTACGGCGGCTACACCTGCGAGCAGCTGTTTGGGAATGCGCTTGCGCTTAAGCCCGAGTTACGTCCGCAGCTGCAAATTGTTACCAAGTGTGGCATTAAGCTCATGTCGCCTAAGTACCCAGAACGTACCGTAAAGCACTACGACTATAGCTACGCTCATATTGTTGAGTCGGTTAACGCGTCGTTAAAGAACTTTGGAACCAGCTATATCGATTTGCTACTGCTGCATCGTCCAGCACCCTTTATCAATCCCGAGGAGGTAGCAAAAGCGTTTAGCGAACTTCAGCAAAGCGGTAAGGTGTTGCAGTTTGGTGTTTCCAACTTTTCGCCATCGCAGTACCAAATGCTTAGCACTTACCTAGATGTTCCTTTGGTTACCAATCAGGTGGAGATATCGCCCTGCTGTTTAGAGCATTTTAAGAATGGCAATATCGATTACTTTTTGGCTAATCGCATTCGCCCCATGGCTTGGTCGCCATTGGCTGGTGGACGGCTACTACACCCCACCGATAGCCAAGGAGAACGGTTACATGCTGCGCTAACGCAGGTTGCAAAGGAACTAGGAGCTAGTAGTATAGATGCTGTTGCTTATGCATGGCTGCTAAAGCATCCCGTGGGTATTGTGCCAGTTGTTGGAACGCGTAGTATTGAGCGCATTGCTACAGCCGTTAGTGCGCTTGAGCTAAATCTGTCGCTTGAGCAGTGGTACCGCATCTACGTGGCCTCGGAGGGGGTTGACGTGCCGTAGGGGAGGCGTTGGGTGTTAGTTTATAGTGTTGGGAGCAAAAACACAGATGCGCAAATAAAACAGAGGGTAGGAGAGGATGGCGTTTTGTGTTTAGGTTTTAGTGTTTGGGCTTGTCTAAGGCCGAGACAAGTTGTTTTAGTGAGTTGAGGGATAGGTTCATCTGGTTGTTTTCTTTCTCTTAGCACCAGCGGTGCGGCTTCTTTGTAGGTAAGCATTACGATATCGCAATTCGACCCCAGCTGGGGTCGAATGTTTATAGAAATGGAACGTTTCTATAAACATATGACTCCGGCAGGAGTCACATCCTTTCTGTTTGTATAAAGACCATGAACCTCATATCTTGTGCTTAAAAATAGCCTTATTCCCTGCTGCTACGCCCATTTGTGCTTAGGATATTAGGCTAATTCATTTCTCGTTTAGCAACGATACACTCTAAAATTTCTTTCGATAATTACAAAAAAATACCCATTCCCCATAGGGTATTCCTTTGCTATTGTATCATAGCAATAGTTTCCCTTTTTCTGCTTAGGTTGAAGTGGGCTTTGTGATGTTGGTTAGGTGGATAGGAATGCGTTGCAGCAAATAGAATAATTATAATAAATAACATCATGAAGAGAATCCTTTCCTGCTTTTTGGTTTGTGTAAGCGTACTAGTATCGGTTGCTCAGGATAATGCGGCAATAACAATTGGCACTATTGAAACCGTTGAGTCAAAAATTCTGAACGAAACCCGCAAGGTTTGGGTGTACGTACCAGGGAGTGCACTTACCGATATAGCGGGACCCAAAAACTATCCTGTAATATACCTGCTCGATGGCGATTCTCACTTCGCAGCTATGGTGGGTATGGTTCAACAGTTTTCCAGAAACACCCTTTGTCCAGAGATGATTATTGTGGGTATAACAAATACCGATCGTACCCGTGATTTAACCACCTCGCACATATCCCAACCCATTCCCATGCTTGGTAATGCTGTTGCCAAAACATCGGGTGGATCGGACATGTTCCTGTCGTTTATGGAGAAAGAGCTAATGCCCTATATCGACTCAAAGTACCCAACTCAACCATACAGGGTGTTTGTGGGGCACTCCTTTGGCGGCTTAACCGTTGCAAATGCTCTAATTAACCACACCCACATGTTTAATGCCTATGTTTCTATCGATCCCGGTATGTGGTGGGATAATGAGAAGCTACTTAAGCAGGCCGAGGAGGTGCTTAAAAGTAAGTCGTTTAAGGGTAAATCGCTATTTCTGTCCATTGCCAATACCTTGCCACAGGGTATGGATGTTACTACCGCACTAGCCGATACATCATTGCAAACCCAGTTCTTTAGGAGCATAATGAGGTTCGATGCTGTTTTGCAGCAAAACAATGAGAACGGACTAAGGTATAGCTCAAAGTACTATGCCAACGATAATCATGGCAGTGTTCCAATAATCTCAATGCACGATGGGTTGCGTTCCGTTCTAGATTTTTATCGGTTTAGCTTGTCGCCACAGGATATTGAGGGTTTTAGCTCCGAAACATTAAAGCGTATCAATAACCATTATGCAATGGTTTCTGCGCTAATGGGCTATCCCGTTACGTTTCCCGAACTTATGGTGAACGCTTTGGCCTATAGGTTTTTGGGCGAAGGTCGCTTGGCCGAGAGCGAAATGCTGTTCTCTCTTAACATTAAAAACTACCCCAATAGCTTTAATGTGTACGACTCTATGGGCGAGTTTTACGAAACTACTGGCAATAAGAAAAAGGCAATAGAACTATACCAAAAGGCCCTCACAATAAGGGAATACCCATCAACAAGAACTCGGCTTGAAGCCCTACTTAAAGAGTAGTACTGTTGATGCTTCTATTTTGTTTTATCTGTTTTTAGGTTGATATGGATTAGTAATGGTTATGGGAAGGGCGTGTTGTCCTTCCCTTTTTTGTTTTGATGTTTCTAATCCAATGCTACAAAGGTGCCGCCCCTCTGGGGCGGATTGGAGATTGGTGCTTAGTGCTTAGTTTTTTGTGTCTAGTGTATTGTAGATTCGGCTCGGTAGGTTAGTTTTTTTCTCTTAGCACCAGCGGTGCGGCATCTTTGTTTTAAAACCTTTCCGTCATTTATCTAAAAAGCCCATCCATAGCAACGCTGCTTGGTTCTTGTAATTCGACCCCAGCTGGGGTCGAATGTTTATAGAAAAGAACCCTTTTCTATAAATATATGACTCCTCCGGAGTCACACCATATTCCGTTGTCAAACAATATTGAACAGTGGCTCTCGTATAAGTGCAGATAAGGTTACACTTAGAGTAAAATTCTGCTCAGTTGAGACATAGGACTTGTGGTAGAGCCTCGCTACTTTGCACTGC
Source organism: Bacteroidales bacterium (assembly GCA_016931855.1). Lineage (GTDB taxonomy): Bacteria > Bacteroidota > Bacteroidia > Bacteroidales > Tenuifilaceae > UBA5206. The sequence continues at coordinate 10,219 of JAFGDZ010000074.1, read as the reverse complement.
TCCACGCGTGGAAAAAGAGTATAAAACGGTGATGGTTTGCTTAATACCCAACCTGTAATTGTGACTTGTTCCGTTTATACTAGGGTAAAAAAGGATATGGTTGTTGTCCAGCAGGGGTATAAAAAAATAAAGCGACAATCTTAGTGAAATTGTCGCTTTATTTTTTACTCAGGACTTTGAAAAATTGATTTTCTTTTTTGATGCTTTTTTATAATGCTAAGCACCTCTTCTCTTGTTTGTGCTTTGCAGTTTCTAATTGCAGCGCTCAGTAGGTCAGTGTAATCTTTTGGGACTATGTTTGGACTTGCGCCATTCTCAATAAGGTAATTCATTGCATCGATACAGCCTGAATAGGATGCTTGAAAAATGGGTGTTTCTCCTCTCGTGTTTTTTGTGTCGAGGCTTATCCCTTGTTCATGAAGGTACTTTAGTATCTCTGGGTAATTAGTGCTTACATGGATAGGTGCATCTCCGTTGTCGTCTTTCAAGTTGAGATTGACCTTGTTTTCAGCAAAAAGTTTAAGCACATCAATTCTACCGTTTCTGGCAGCAAATGACAGAAAGTTTGAGAAATTTTCGTGATTCAGTAGGTCTACCTTATCTATATAGTATTGTAGAAGTGTGATGTTGCTTGAACTGATTGCCTCTTCGATTTGCCAATTGGAAATTTTATTAGGGCTTGTTTCTATAAGTTTTAACCCTTTTTCTGTTTGTTCGTTGAGTTTTTCAGATGGGGTGTGTTTTTTTGCTACCCTACAGGGAGGGTTAATACCCACATAAATTGTATTAAGTAGAGTGTAAAAATCCTCTTCGGGCATGTTCTTTCCGTTCCATTTGGGATATTCTTTGTCTGATGATTCAATAAAGCTATCGTCTATTATGCCCTCAGTAAGTCCATTCTCAATTTTTATTGAGTATTCACCACAATTCGATAGTGAAAAGTTATTCCTATCCATATAATCAAGTGCAAGCACATAAATGTCTCCTTTTTGATATTTATGCAAGGATTCAAGACATGAATTGCCATCTCTATCTCCGGTTATGTATATGTATTTCTCTTCCATCTTCCCCATGTAAATGCTTAAGACTTTAGCCTTCATTTTCCATGTGGATCTTTCAGTAATATTTACCAAAACAACAAGGTCGGTTTCGATAGAGGCATTTACAAATGAACCTGAAAAATTGCAACTGCAAGAAAATACCTGTCCGTTTATTATCAGTGTCAATAAGGTGAGAAGGACTAAAAATTTCTTCATTTTTAAGTTTGGTTAAGTGGTTTAACAATTTTTAAATGTAGCAATTTATGTTTTCTTGGAAGCAATGCTACTCCTACTTATTGAATCTACTATGACTTACTCTTTTGGTTTGCAGTTTTTTAATCTGCTTTTTTTATCATGGTAATTTTCGTTTCTCTTTCCCCTTTCACTTCTCCAAAAAACTCCCCAAAATGGGATTCATATTCTCGCTGCTCCAAACCGCACTTAGCGTGGTGCGCTGCGGTATGCTTTGCAGCTCAATAAACTTGATACCCATGCTGTAGCCCAGCTTTAGCGAGGTGGGCACCACCGATACCCCAAACCCATTCTCAACCAATCGGAAAATGGAGCTAGCGTTGGCCGTGTAGTGTGATACCAGCGGAGTAAAGCCGCTATCATCAAAAACCTGCATCACGTTAACGTAGTACGACTCGCTAAACGATGAGTCGAACAGAATAAACGGCTCATCCTTTAGCTGCCCTAGGTTGGTAAAGTTATGCTCGCTAATGGGGTGGTTTAGCGGTAGCACCAGCGAGAAGGTATCAACAAAAACAGGGCGCATGCTTAGTCCGCGCGGAACCCTATCCATCCGCACAAACCCCACGTCGATTTCCTGGTTTAGCAACGCCTGTATCTGCTCCTCGTTGCGCATCTCGTTAAGGGTAAATATTATGTTGGGATGCTTGGTCCTAAAGCGCAGCAGCAGCTCAGGTATCACCTTTTGCATGGCCGACCCAATATAGCCCAGCTTAAGGTTGCCATCAATACCATCGTGTAGCAGCTTGGCGTGGGCTACGGCCTCATCAAGCCGCTTAAAGGTTTTTGTTAGCTCATCCCTAAGGTAGGCACCCGCCTGCGTAAGCTCAACCTTACGGTTGTGTCGCACAAAAAGGGTTATGCCAAGGTCGTCCTCCATCTGCTTAATCTGTCGGCTAAGCCCTGGTTGCGATATGTACAGCCGCTCGGCAGCCTTTCTAAAGTGCAAATCCTTGGCCAGCGCAAGGAAATACTTTAGGTGCCGCAGTTCTATTTGATTACTTGTGGTTATCATTGTGTGATAAAAGTAGTCTTATTTGGTATCAAAAATAGACATAACTTTGCAAATAGAAAATGATTTGAGAGGAAGAGAGTTGCGACTAGCCTTTAGTGTTTAGCCATCTCTCGTCTAACGTCTCAAGTCTAACATCTCACGTCTAACGCATTAATATAGCAACCTAAATAGTTATACCATGACATTTCAGGAGCAGATACTACAAGGAATACCTCCCGTGCTTCCAGCAAAGCGCGAGATTCCTAAGGATGCCAACAGGGCACCCAAACGTAAAGATATTTTAACAGTTGAGGAGAAGCAGCTTGCCGTACGCAACGCCCTTCGTTACTTCCCAAAGGAGTGGCACAAGGAGCTTGCCGTTGAGTTTGCTCAGGAGCTTAACGATTTTGGCCGTATCTACATGTACCGCTTCAAACCCGAGTACAAGATGTACGCCCGCCCAATTGAGGAGTACCCAGCAAGATGTAAGCAGGCTGCGGCCATCATGCTGATGATTCAGAATAACCTTGACCCTGCCGTTGCGCAGCACCCCGAGGAGCTTATTACCTACGGCGGTAACGGTGCGGTGTTCCAAAACTGGGCGCAGTACCTGCTAACCATGCAGTACCTAGCCATTATGACCGATGAGCAAACCCTTAACATGTACTCTGGTCACCCAATGGGGCTATTCCCTTCATCAAAGGAGGCTCCACGCGTGGTGGTTACCAACGGTATGGTTATTCCTAACTACTCGTCGCCCGACCATTGGGAGAAGTTCAACGCCCTTGGCGTATCGCAGTACGGACAGATGACCGCTGGTTCCTACATGTACATTGGGCCACAGGGTATTGTACACGGTACCACCATCACCGTAATGAACGCCTTCCGCAAAAAACTAAGTAAGGGTGAATCAACCAAAGGAAAAATTTTCCTAACCGCTGGTTTGGGCGGTATGAGCGGTGCGCAGCCAAAGGCTGGTAACATTGCGGGTTGTATCACCATTTGCGCCGAGGTTAACCCCAAAGCAGCGCAAAAGCGCCACCAACAGGGTTGGGTTGATGTGCTTGTTGATAACATGGAGGCACTGGTTGCCCGCGTTAAACAGGCTCAGGCTAACCAGGAGGTGGTTTCCATTGCCTATATCGGTAACGTGGTTGATATTTGGGAGCAGTTCGATAAGGAGAACATCTTTATCCATATTGGTTCTGACCAAACCTCGCTGCATATTCCTTGGACTGGCGGATACTACCCTGTTGGCGTTTCCTACGAGGAGTCTAATCGCCTTATCCGTGAGGAGCCAGAGGTGTTTAAGGTAAAGGTGCAGGAGTCGCTACGTCGCCATGCTGCGGCCATTAACCGCCACACAGCAAAGGGCACCTACTTCTTCGATTATGGCAACGCCTTCCTACTAGAGGCTTCGCGTGCTGGTGCCGATATTATGGCTCCAAACGGTATCGATTTCCGCTACCCATCGTACGTGCAGGATATCCTAGGCCCAATGTGCTTCGATTATGGCTTTGGCCCATTCCGTTGGGTTTGCGCATCGGGTAAGCCCGAGGATCTTGACCAAACCGACGCAATTGCAATGCACGTGCTTGAGGATATTATGGCCAGCTCGCCCGAGGAGATTCAGCTGCAAATGCAGGACAACATCACTTGGATTCGCGATGCCAAGAAGAACAAGATGGTTGTGGGCTCGCAGGCGCGTATCCTTTACGCCGATGCCCTTGGCCGTATGCGTATTGCCGAGGCCTTTAACAAGGCCATTGCGCAGGGCAAGATTGGCCCCGTTGTGCTTGGTCGCGACCATCACGACGTGAGCGGAACCGACTCGCCATACCGCGAAACATCAAACATCTACGACGGTAGCAAGTTCACCGCCGATATGGCCATCCAAAACGTTATTGGCGATAGCTTCAGGGGAGCAACCTGGGTATCTATCCACAACGGTGGTGGAGTTGGCTGGGGCGAGGTTATCAACGGTGGCTTTGGTATGCTGCTAGATGGTACCCCCGAGGCCGATGTGCGCCTAAAACGCATGCTGTTCTACGATGTGAACAACGGTATTGCCCGTCGCAGCTGGGCGCGCAACAGCGAGGCGCTGTTCGCCATCAAACGCGAAATGGAGCGCACCCCAGAGCTTAAGGTAACCCTACCCAACCTTGTTGACGACGATACCCTAAGCAACCTGTTTTAACAAGTTCTTAAAGTAGTGTTGCCTAGTGAGAAACTCATAAAGCAACCTTAATTTTGATATAGATGGATACTGGAAGGGACACACTCCCTTCCATATCCATTTTTTTATACCCGTAAACAACAAAACACACAACGGTGAGCACCACAATTAACGCCGAGTATAACCCCGCCGAGCGCAGCTTCTGGGAGGGTCGTAAATCCAATCCCGATATGGGGAACCAGTACTGGCATCAGCAAATAGAGCTGGTAAACCTAAATCAGCTTACCAGCGCCGCGCTGCAGCCCATTGATGTAGCCCTGCTTGGCTACGTGTGCGATGAAGGCGTACGCCGCAACCGCGGCCGTATTGGCGCCCACGAGGGGCCCAAGGCCATACGCGAGCGGCTGGCCAAGCAGCCCATACACTTTGATACCAAACGGGTGGTTGATGCGGGCGATATTGTTTGCTCCGACGACGATATGGAATCCTGCCAGCAGCTCTTTGCCCGCAGCATAACCCAGCTGCTACAGCAGCGCGTATTCCCCATTGCCCTTGGTGGTGGGCACGATATGTCCTACGGCCACTTTCTGGGCATATGGGATGCCATAAAGGATACCCCCAAGCGCCGCGTGGCCATAATCAACTTCGATGCTCACTTCGATTTGCGTCCCGTAGAGGGGCGCCCCAACTCCGGAACGCCCTTTAACCAGGTGCTAACCCAGTTTGCCGCGCAGGGCGTTACTGTCGATTACTTTGCCATTGGCATACAGCAGCAGTCCAACACCCGCGAGCTGTTCCAAATAGCCCGCCAGCGCAACATTGGCTACGCCATAAACTACGACTGCGAGTCGGCAAGCGTCGAGATGGAAGTCCTAAAAGCCCGCCTGCGCCCCATTGTGGAGCGCAACGATTACCTCTACGTAACAATAGATATGGACGGCTTCTCCTCGGCCTATGCGCCGGGCGTAAGCGCCCCATCGCCGCTGGGCTTTACACCCTACTTTGTGTTTAAGCTGCTAAGCTACCTGCTAAGCACCCAAAAGGTGATAGCCTTTGATATTGCCGAGCTCAATCCCTCATTCGACCGCGACAAGCACACCGCCACCCTAGCCGCCAAAATTGTGGACTTTGTGGTAATGAACCACCGCCCAGCCCTTTAATCCATCCCAACCACCACCACCCAAGCCCCGTAATGGGGCTTTTTTTATTATGAGAAGTTGAAGGACAGGGTGTCGTTATAGAATTTTATGTATATTTAAATATCAGGTAATTAAATGAATAAGTGTTATGTTGTTTTTATTAATAGAATAAGTTTATATATAACTAAACATTTTGAAAAAATATTCGTTAATATTGTCGGAACACATTCCAAATGCCACAAGAATTAAGGTGTTTGAACTCTGTAAGCATAACGAGAGCCTCTTTGGCGAGTTTTTTAAGCGTATAGAGCAAGACGATAATCTTTTTGGAAACCTTGCTGCTGCCATTAGGATAATTGAAGATACTGCCAATTTGAGCCGACGACCAAAAGCTAAATTCAGAGAGCTACAGGGGCACAAGTTGGATTGTAAGGTTTACGAGGCTAAGTCTGGGGCTATTAGGGTGTATCTTTTTCACGAAGAGCATACTGGTAGGGTAATAATTACAGGAGGAACAAAAGATAATCAGGATAAAGATATCAAGAGTGTTTTTAGGATAATAAAGGAGTATAAGAATGAAAGCAGATAAAAGCACACGCGAGAAAATACTTAACCAGCCTCAATACTGGGTAGAGGCAATTAATGGGTATCTGTACAATGCCATAGCTGAGTTTATGGAAGCGAATAGCATGAACAGAACACAGCTGGCGGAGCATTTGGGTATAACCAAAGGCCGAGTGTCGCAAATTCTTAACGATGGAGAAGTTAACTTTAGCATCGAAAAAATTGTTGAGATAGCCCTGAAAATAGGAAAGTTTCCTGTTTTTGAACTTATAGATAAATCTGGCTATTTGGAGCAAGAGAAAAGTAACGTAGTCGATTTTAAGATTAGCTACAACTCGTTCCAATTTGTACCTGTTCCTAAGCTAGAGCAAAGCAAGGATTCCAAAGTAGTACCCATACACACGAATTTTACCCAAGATTTTAAATTTGCAAACTATTAGCGCATCATGGTTAACTTAGAATATAAAATTGTACGAGTACACACGGTGAGGTTTTCTTGTATGGATGTGTCCGAGGACCATGCCGAGAAGCTGTTTAGCCAACAAAATGCCCTTTCCTTTGGAATTCAAATTGCCATTAGCATTAACAAGGAAGAAAGCACTTTAACCATGGATGTAAATTCTGTTTTAAAGGATAAATTAACAGGGCAGCAACTAGTAGAGCACACAGGCCGAACCAGTTTTTTAGTTAGGAATTTGGAGCAAGTTTATAACCCGCAAACCGACACCTACGATATTCCCAATGACCTTCTTGCCCAGTTTTATGGCTTGGCCTACACCCATGCCCGCGCTTTGCTTGCCGTAGAGGTTAGCCCAACCATTTATAGGGACAAGTACCTGTTGCCAGTTTTAGACCCATCGCAATTCATAAAGCAGTAAGAAACCATTGTTTGCCTATCTCTTTAATCCACTGCGCCTTTTTTATTGCAAAAAGTTGAAGGGCAGGGTAGCACGGTAGGTTATTTTTATTAGGTTTGGTATGTGCAACGGTTGTCGTACACATCCCTTCAAGTTTTGGTGTATATGTACGATGTTGTAGTATAGATAAGTTAGGCTTAATTTTATTAACAACACGATAAGGTTTGGAAGAAACTTTGACAGATAAAGAGAATCAACATTATGTTCCTAAGTTTTATTTAAGATATTTTTCATATCTAAATAACAAAAAACAGATTGGGGTATACAATCAGAATAATCGATTATTTATTCCAACAGCAAAACTTAAAACTCAGGCGTCAAAGAAATATTTTTACGGGAAAGATGGAATTATTGAAGATTGGTTAAGTTCGATTGAATCAATCATTTCACCACTTCTATCCCAAATGATTACACTTGAGAAATTACCATCCTTAATGACACATTCTCATGTGGATTTACTTTTTTTCTTAATACTTATGGATTTAAGAAATCCTATTAGAGTAAATCAATTAAAGAATAGCCGTCAATTAATTAAAGAAAGATTAATCCATCAGAATTCTCAGAATAGAGAATCTGAATTTGTTAAGGCAATCGACAAAATGAATAATCATGAAGAAGATGTTCTAATGATTGTTTCGAATGCTAAGGGGATTGTCTCTTATTGTATGGATTTAAACATTAAACTTCTAAAAAACACAACGGATATACCATTTATTACATCAGATAACCCATTAATCAAATACAACCAGTTTTTAGAAAAAAGAAATTGGGTTTATGGCGGGCATAATGGATATGGAACAATTGGAGGTCAAATGTTTTTTCCGTTAAATGAAAAATATATGCTTGTTCTTTTTGACCCTAATGTTTATAAAGTTGGAAATAATAAAGAAAAGGTTGTTGAAATAAATGAAAGTGACTCAATTGATCAATTGAATATTCTACAATATTTGAATTGCTCAGAAAATTTATTTTTCAATCATCGAATCAATAAATTTTACATTGATGGCCTTTTAGAAAAGTCCTCAAAATTTAAAAAAGCAAATGAAACATATCTAAAACCATTTAAAGTTGACGATGGTAAAGGTGGTGCGAAACAAAATGAAGAGGTTATTAAAATTGGGACAACAGATTTAAAAATAAAACTTAATCTTCAAAAAATTAAATTCAGTTCAAAATCAGTTGGAATAAAACTTGACAATTGTGCAGTTCAATTTAGACCTAGAGCGGAAGAAATCTACAGATATAATGAAAGCAAAGAAAAAAACTAAGCCCCCCGTTCGTCCAAGGCTCCAACGCCAAGTGTGACCCCGTTCGGCGGTCGGCTCTGCCGCCGTCGGACTATTCTTGCAGGCTGTGCCTGCGTATTTCTCTGTTGGTGCTAATGATACACATGCGAAAGTTTTTACTATTTTAGTATGGTTTTTAACGGTGGATAACGCCGCTGACTATTAACTCACCAGCAGCCTAAACTACCGACAGTTGTGCACAATAGGCGGATTGACACATTGTAACCCAAAATAGACAGATAATGAAAAATAAGAACTGGATAATCTATACAATTCTTTTTGCAATTTCAATGCCTCTTCTTTTCTACTTCAGGACGATTAATCAAGAGCAAAACGATTTGATACTTGAAAACGGAATAGAAACAGTAGGAACAGTGATTGATAGGTTCTATGGTAGCAATAATACTGGTAAACAGTTCTCTGTCCGATTTGACTTTAATGTAAATGGAAAAATATATACGGGTCTTGCTTCATTTGGCAACAATAGTTACTACTATGATAAAGCAATTATTGGAATGAAATATTTAGTTCGATATATACCAGATGCTCCGAATAAGTTTAAAAATTCTATGATTTACATTGACCAACCGATTCTTAATGAATTCGCAAATATTGAATCTGAACGAGAACGGGGCTGGAAACAGCCCCCGTTCGCCCAAGGCTCCAATGCCAAGTGTGACCGCGTTCTTTAGCGGGAGTCGACTGCCGAACATCCGTGCTATTTACTATATTTGTTGGTAGATTTCGATTAGATGGAGCGGTGAGTGGTAGGCTTTGGTGAACGGGGAATCAAGGAACTTAAAATAAGATAATCAGTATGAACAGAAAGATATATTTGACATCATTACTTGCTATAATCCTAATGTCCTTTTCACAAGTTCTAAATTTCTTTGTTAAAGACTATAATGTTATTTTAGGTATTATACATAGTTTTGCTCCAATTCCAAATATGACTTTTTTTAGAGATCCAGTAATTATTTATATTGATAAAGCTGCATATGTAAGTTTAAATGTGCTTGATTTACTTTTTATTTGTTCATTTATAATTGGCTTGATATTATACATCATCAGCAAAGGTAGATATTTCAGGGTTTTAAAAATGTTATTTGCACTGATTTTTATTTCAAGTAGTTTTTCTACACTAATATTTGCTTCGAGTGTTATATTTCCTAAAATATCTGATACATCTAATATCTTTTACCTAATTCATGCGATTCTGCGTAATGTTGTTTGGATGTCTATATCAATAATTATACTTTATAATTTCCCTAGAGGTACTTTGCTGCTTAATAAGCACACGAATGAGTTGGTTAAATCTTCTGTAGGTGAAAGATTTATACATTATATGGTGGATTTTCTATTCAGTGTAATTTTTTGTTTCTATTTTACAGAATTACTGCTAGTAAATTTATTTGATCTAATATTACCTCATTTTTATATAAATCCTAGTTATCTACTGTCTGGTACCTTGGCATGGGTGGTATATCTTACCTTTTTCGAGGCATTAATTAAAACAACCCCTGCAAAAATCTTAACAGGAACAAAGGTTGTTATGATTGGAGGTAAAGATATTAATTTTAAAGCGGCATTTTTACGAAGTTTAATAAGATTAATCCCGCTAGAACCATTTTCTTTTCTTCAAGACTGTGGCGGATGGCATGATGAATGGAGTAAAACGCAAGTTGTAAAAGAATTCAGAAAAAAATAATTCCCCGTTCGCCCAAGGCTCCAAAGCCAAGTATAACCGCGTTCGGCGGTCGGCTCTGCCGCCGTCGGATTATTCTTGCAGGCTGTGCCTGCGTATTTTCCTGTTGGTGCTAATGATACACATGCGAAAGTTTTTACTATTTT
>JAFGDZ010000073.1 GCA_016931855.1 Bacteroidales bacterium | reverse complement strand
CTGGATAACTCGATTCTATTTAGCGTATTCAGTGGGGTTTCATAGGTTTTTTTCCTTGTTTTCGAAAAGTTTCGGACGCTAGTGAATTGCGAGATTAATCAACTTTGATATATGTTTCATTTTAGATTTCTTTCCTTTTATTAATGGCACATCTCCTTTTTTGCCAACTAGTACAATAATATACTCTCTGTAAAATAGGAGATAAATACCGATCATCAATAACATAAAGCCAATAAAGAAAGTAATCGTAAATACTCCTATTATTATCATGGCGCTACCTGTTAATATATAATTTGTACTATCATCTTTTTTTAGTGTTGACGCATCATAATTATCGAGTTCATAATTTCTTCCATTACAGTTGATGTACAATCCGTTTAATAATAGTTGTTTGCTTGTGTAATATATGGTTTGTCGTTTTTTTTGTTCAAGTTCATCTTTTGACTTTTGCTTATTGATTAGATCATTTATGATATCGTTTGCAGACGAGTATTGTTTTCTTTTGTTATGGTGATTTTCGTTTTTTGACTCTACATTTATAAATGAGTTAAGAGTAAAGTCGTAATGAACTCTTTTTTTGGGGTCACTTAGAATTACATATGCTTCATTTATTTCTTTAAATCTTTCTTCAAAGAAATTATCATTATTTTGCTTGTCGGGGTGAAATTTTGAAGCATATGTTCGATAGGCTTTTTTTATTTCTTCTGTTGTTGCGTGTTGTTCTAATCCTAATGTTTGGTAGTAATTCTTAATCATTTATCAGATATTTTAAAATTCTTTTTCTCTTATCTTTTCTTTTTAAATATATGGATTTTTGTTTTTAATAAATCGTTTGTAAAACGTTTAATGGAAATTGATGAATTTATTTAACACCAAATACAAAACACTAAAAAAAGAGAGACTACATTTCGGTGGTCTCTCTTTGTATTTAGGTGCAATGGATATTACATGTGAATCACCTCGCCATAGGCAGCAGCGGCGGCTTCCATAATGGCCTCGCTCATGGTTGGGTGTGGATGAATGCTCTTAATAAGCTCGTGACCGGTGGTCTCTAGGTTGCGTGCAACAACTAGTTCCGCAATCATTTCGGTTACGTTGCCACCAATCATGTGGGCGCCTAGTAGCTCGCCGTACTTAGCATCGAAAATAAGCTTCACAAAGCCATCCTTTTGTCCAGCTGCGCTGGCCTTACCCGATGCAGTGAATGGGAACTTACCAACCTTAATCTCGTAGCCAGCCTCAATGGCAGCCTTCTCGCTCATACCAACCGATGAAACCTCTGGGGTGGTATAGGTACATCCTGGGATATTCTTGTAGTTTACTGGGTGAACATCAAGCCCAGCAATCTTCTCAACGCAGGTAATGGCCTCTGCCGAAGCAACGTGTGCTAGTGCTGGGCCAGGAATAATATCGCCAATGGCGTAAACGCCTTCAACGTTGGTGCGGTAGAACTGGTCAACCTTTACCTTGCCCTTTTCCATCTCAATGCCTAGCTCCTCAATGCCAATGCCCTCTACGTTTGGTGCAATACCAACGGCAGAAAGAACAATCTCGGCCTCAACTTCCTCAACGCCCTTCTTGGTTTGGATTTTTACCTTGCATAGCTCGCCCGATGTATCAACAGACTCAACCGATGAGTTGGTCATAACCTTAACGCCAACCTTTTTGAATGAGCGCTCAAGGGTTTTTGATACCTCTTCGTCTTCTACTGGTACAATGTTGGGCAGGAACTCCACTATGGTAACCTTTGTCCCAATTGCATTGTAGAAGTAAGCAAACTCGCTACCAATAGCGCCAGAACCCACAACTACCATAGATTTTGGCTGTTTTGGAAGAGTAAGCGCCTGACGGTAGCCAATAATCTTTACGCCATCCTGTTTAAGGTTTGGCAGCTCGCGTGAGCGTGCTCCAGTGGCAAGTATAATGTGCTTTGCAGTGTAATCGGCAGCGGTACCATCGGCAGCAGTAACGGTAACGGTGTGGTTATCTTTTAGCTTACCAAAGCCGGTAAGAACCTCAATCTTGTTCTTTTTGAAAAGGAACTGGATACCCTTGCTCATGCCATCGGCAACGCCACGGCTGCGGGCAACCATCTTCTCAAAATCGGGTTTTACATCGGCAGTAACCACGCCATAATCGGCAGCATGTGATGCGTACTCGTAAACCTGTGCGCTTTTTAGTAGCGCTTTGGTTGGAATGCAGCCCCAGTTAAGGCATATACCACCAAGGTTTTCGCGTTCAACTACGCCAACCTTCATCCCTAGCTGGCTAGCCCTAATTGCAGCAACGTACCCTCCGGGGCCGCTACCTATTACTATAACATCGAAGTTCATGGTTTAACGTATTTATTATGTTCAAAATTACTAATTTATGCTTGATGTAGCTTGTTGTTCTCAGTTCTTATTCGTACCCGCATTGTGGTGTACGATACCAGCTTGGCAAGCGCAAACATAACCACAAATACCACAATTATTGCTGCTCCGCTTGGTATGTTTACTCGGTACGATGCCAGTAATCCCACAAAGGTACCAATTAAGCTAATGGCAATGGACCACAAAATCATGCCCTTAAAGGTTTTTGTAAAGAAGTTGGCTGTTGCTGGCGGGATGGAGAATAGCGATATCAGCAGAATAATACCCACAACCCTTATGCTAAGCACAATGGCCGCAGCCATAAGCGCTGTAAGAATGTACTGCACTACTTTTACGGGAACCTTCTGGGTTTGGGCAAACTCTGGGTCGAACGATATGAAAAGTATTGGGTTAAAAAATAACCAGAATAGCGCAATCAGAATTACATCTAGGGCTAGCAGCATCAGCAAATCGCTTTGCGTAACCGTTAGTATGCTTCCAAAAAGGAAGTTCATAAGATTTGGTGCATAGCCTGGGGTAAGAAACACAAAGATTATACCTATGGCCATACCAAACGCCCATAGGATGCCTATTGCAGAGTCCTCTCTAACCGTTTTTCGGTTGGCCAAGGCCTCTATGCCAAAGGCCGATAGAATGGCAAACACCAGAGCGCCCATTACAGGGTTAATGCCAAAGTAGTAGGCTATACCAATGCCGCCAAATGATGCGTGCGTTATGCCCCCGCTTAAAAAGACCATTCGGCGCGATGTTATGTATGAGCCCACAATGCCTGCTGCAACCGAAACAAGCACCGATGCCCATAGCGCATTTTGTAAGAACTGGTACTCTAGTATTTCCTGTAAAATGGTAAACATGCTTATGGTTTTCTATTTTGGGTTTGGGGTTAGGGTCTCTTTGTGGTCGAGCAGAACGGTGTGTGGAACCTTGCCGTGAGTAATTATTTGCAGTGGACAGTCGTACGATGCTAGCTGCTGCTGGCTTATTTTGTTGGACTTGTGGTAGTGTAGGCTACGGTTTACGCAGGCAATGGTTTTTACGTACGATGTAATTGTACCCACATCGTGCGATACCATTATAATGGCCATTTGCTTGTTAAGTTCCTTTAGCAACTCGTACAGTTCCTTCTCAAACTTATTGTCAACAAAGGTGTTAGGTTCATCAAGCACCAAAAGGCGTGGGTCGGCAATTAGCGCCCTGCAAAGGAATGTGCGTTGCAGCTGCCCTCCCGATAGTTCCCCAATACTTTTGCTTGCTAGGTGCAATACGCCTGCCATTTGCATTAGCTCTGCCGCCTTGTGCTTGTTGGCTTTGGTGTGCGAGCCGAAAAAGCGCTTTGGCGATAGTAGTCCCGATAGCACAACATCCTGAACTGTAATGGGAAACTTCTTATCGATGTTACTTGTTTGTGGCAGGTACCCAAAAAGGGTTTCCCCCTCATTTAACGGAAAATGATGTATGGCGCCCTGCATGGGTTGCAGCTGCCCAAGTAGCAGTTTAAGGAATGTGGTTTTTCCTCCACCATTGGGGCCAATAACGCCTATAAAGTCGTTCTCGAAAACCTCAATGCTTACATTTTTGAGTACAACCTCGGAGCCATAACCTGCCGAAACGTTGTTAACCTCAAGTATCTTGTTCATGGTAGTGTGCTATTCTATGTTGAAATCGGATTTTGTAGCAAGGGTAACGCCTTTAGCCAGTATCCTCATTTCGTTGGGCCAGTTGTAACCAAGCGGATTAATGGGGTAAACCTCGGCGCCCAGTTCCCACGCCAGAACTTCGGCGTTCTTAGTATCGAACTGGGTTTGAATAAACACCACGCTTACGCCCCGGTTAGTACTAATCATATTCTTAACCTTCTCGGCCGATGGGCTTTTGCCATCCTCCTCAAGCGCTTGTTGCTCTAAGTTGTAATCGCGAACAAGGTACCCAAGGGCGGGGTGAAATATTAGTAACTTTTTTATTTTTGCTGATGCTGATATGCGCGCAAACAGAGAGTCGATAGCGTCAATCTCTGCGGAAAGGGCGATCATGTTTTGGTTAAAAAGGTCGGCCTTATTGGGAAAAGCCTTAATAAGAGCCTCAAGCGATTGCTGTGCCATGTGCTTATACTCCTTTGGCGAAGACCATATGTGCGGATCCATGTGTGAGTGCGCTCCCTTGTGATGATGATGGCTGTGCCCGCAGTTATCTTCCAGTAAGTCGCGATTTTCGGCGTGAATAACTATGTTAAGCTCAGGGTTAATATCCCTAATTTTCTTTACCAGCTCCTGCTCAAAGGGTAAAGGGCCAATGGCCATATATACGCTCGATTTTGAGAGATCTTTTAAAACCTTTGGGGTGGGTTCGTACATCTCGGGACTGGAACTTGGTGGTACAAGTACGTTTACCTGAATGGTGCTGTCGCTAAGCTTATCAATAATGTACTTTTGCGGAAGAATGCTAACAGAAACAATGTTTTTGCTTTCTGTGCTTGTGCTGCTACCCGTTCCGCAGCTATATAGAAAGCCCATTGTAACAATAATTAGGAATGCTTTTGTTAACTTAGCCATATTATTGTGATAGTTTTACTAATTTGTTTGTAATTAGGTTGATTTGGAGTTAGTTCCCTTTTGTGTGCAGAATGCGTAACGTAGGGTTTTTATCCTTAGTTATACTAACATCAAAGGTAACAATTATGCTAAACAGCCAAAAGCATTTAATGTTCGCTGTTGATATTTACCCAATAAGCCTAAAAGTGTTAAATTGCACGCAAAAAAATGAATCGTCAGGAAAAAGCTATTGAGTTGTTTCGTAGTGGGTTAAGTTGCGCTCAGGCAATCCTAATGGCCTATGGTCCCGATTTGGATTTGCCCGAAAGCGTTGCTTCGCGGCTAGGCTCGGGTTTGGGGGGCGGTATTGGCCGTTCGCAGGAGGTTTGCGGTGCCATAAACGCCGCTGCTATGATGCTTAGCATGAAGTACGGTAACTCCCAACCCGATGATTTGGAGAGTAAGGACAGGGCCGCAGAGCGTGTTAGCCAGTTTATGAAGCAGGCTGCTGCCGAGTTTGGAGGTGTAACCTGTATGCGTATTGTGGGGTTTAACATGTTTACTCCCGAAGGAACGGAGAGAGCCGCACAAGTAAATGTTCATAAAGTGATTTGTGAGCATATTGTTACCCGTGTGGCTGCTATACTTGACGAGCAAATCCCTCAAAAGACAGAGCATGTTTAGGTTGATTCGCTTTATTGATATTCTATCCCATGCAAAATATTAGGTGTAAGCTTTGGTTCTTTCTACTTATTGTTCCGCTGTTTCTTAATGCAGAAACAGTGTTTGCCAATAAGGTAGATAGCTTAAAAAATGTGCTGTCGTCGGTTAGGGATGCACAGAAGATAACGGTGCTTCTTGAGCTCTCGTTGGAGCTGCAGGGCGATGAGCAGGGGCTGAACTATGCCACCGATGCTTATAAACTGGCTCAGAAGTACAGTAAAGCAAACTCCGAAGCCGATGCGCTGTTCCATATGGGGAGGTACTATACCAAGAACTGGGACGACTCCCTTGCGCTATCCCTTTACCAGCATTCGCTGGAAATAAGTCAAAAGGCAAATTACTCAAATGGTATTGCCCGTGCATTGTGCCACATAGGTAAGGCTTATGGCTATCTAGGCGATTCCCAGCAGGCCCGCGAAAATCTTACTAGTTCCCTTGGCCGCTCGCGCGAGTTTGGCATTAAGCCGCTTGAGGCGGAGATTCTTCTTGAGCTAGGCATCCTAGAAAAGGATTGCAGCAACTCGGAGCAGGCTTTGACGTACCTGTTTCAGGCATTGGAGCAGTACCAGCTCTTGGGAATAACCAACAGTGTGGCCTACGTTTATGAGAAGATAGGGCAAACCTACTTCCAAGTATCCGACTACAGCAATGCTGCCGAGTACTTTAAAAAGAACATTGAGGCAAGCCAGTCCATTGGCGATAGCTATGGAACCGCCATTGCGTGCATAAATTTAGGGGTAACATATATCAAGTTAAGTTCCCTTGATTTGGCGCTAACGCAGTACCAACGTGCGCTGGGAATTCTCGAAAAGGGAAACGATAAGGAGCAAATTGCCAGCGCAAAGGTTGGTATAGCCCAAATATATGAGAGCATGCCCCGCAATCCACTGGCAACATCGGAGAATGAGGTTAACTACCGTAAGGCCTTGGATTACTACATGCAGTCGTTAGCGCTTTTTAAGGAGATTAGGGCCGAGCGCAAAAAAGAGTCCGACAACCTTGGCATTGCCCGCATTTTGAATAACATAGCAATAATATACTCACGCATAGCTACCAATAATTTCATTGCGAGCTATGGCGAGGCTTGGGAAGACTCGCTGGTTAAGCTCTCCTCGTCGCAAATACTAACATCATTTAACCAATCGGTTGATTACTACAATCAGGCGCTGGCCATTTTTGCTGAACTTGATGAGAGGAGCGACATTGCCAGCGTAAAAACCAACCTTGGTACAACCTACAGCTATGCGCGGGAGTGGCGTAAGGCCGATGAGCATCTTACTGAGGCGCTACAGCTGGTAAGGCAAATTGGCAATACCTACGAGCTGGCTACTACTGTTTACGCTTTGGGCGACAGCCGCTTTAGGCAGGGGCGTTACGATAGGGCGGAGGAACTTATGCTTGAGTGCGTTAAGCTGGCCAAAAGCGTGGGGTTAAAAGAGGTTGAGCAGAGTGGTTGCGAAACGCTATCGAAGGTGTATGTTGTTAAGAACGACTACGTGAGAGCTTTTTTATACCAGCATCGGGCAACAAGGATTAAGGATGAGGTATTTACAGAGAAGAGCCAGAAGTTGATTACCGAAATGCAGACCAAGTACGAAACCGAGAAGAAGGAGCAGGAGATAGAGCTTCTAAACAGGGATAAAGCCCTGCAAGACTCGGTAATTCAGCGTCAGCAGCTGGTTATTGCTGGGGCAGTAGTTGGTGCAATGCTTATCCTTTTGGTTGCTTTGCTAATGTTTAGGATGTTCCGCGAGAAGCAGCGCGCCAACAGGGCGCTGGAGGAAAAGAATGCGCTTATTACCCATCAGAAAAAGGAGATAACCGATAGTATTCGTTATGCTGGCCGCATACAGAACGCCATATTGCCCTCGCCGGAGCTCATAAAGGAAAACCTGCCCGAGCACTTTGTGCTCTTCCTGCCTCGCGATATTGTGTCGGGCGACTTTTTCTGGATTACCCGCCGCGGCTCAAAGGTTGTGGTGGTTGCTGCCGATTGTACTGGGCATGGCGTTCCGGGTGCATTTATGAGCATGCTGGGCGTTTCGTTCCTTTATGAGATTGTGAACAAGGAGGGAATTCTACAACCCGCCGAAATATTGAACTACCTGCGCGAAAGGGTAAAAACAACCCTGTCGCAAAAGGGAAAGGCCGATGAGCAGAAGGATGGAATGGACATATCGCTTTGCGTTATAGACCATGAGGCCATGATAATGGAATGGTCTGGAGCCTATAATCCGCTGTACCTAATTAGGGGTGGTGCGCTAAACGAGTTTAAGGCCGATAAAATGCCTATTGCCATTCATATTAACGACCATCTGCCTTTCACAAACCATTGCATCCCAATAGAAAAGGGCGATGTGTTCTACATCTTCTCCGATGGGTACGCCGACCAGTTTGGTGGCGCCGATGCCAAGAAGTTTATGACCAAGCGCTTAAAGGAACTGCTTCTGGAAATATGGGATAAACCAATGCCCGAGCAAAAGGAGATTCTGTACCAAACTCACCTCAATTGGCGTGGAGATCATGAGCAAATAGATGATATAATTGTTTTTGGGATAAGTATTTAGGGCTCGTTAAACTTGTCCCAAACCCTAACTCCTAGTACTGTTATATCGTCAACTTGTTGAAAATCCTGCTGCCAATCGGTTAAGCTCTCCTGAAGTATGCTTTTTTGCACATCCATAGGCAAGTGGCAAATGTTTTTTATTACCTCTGCAAATCTTCGTTTGGAGTACTTTCGGTAGTGTGGGCCACCAATTTGGTCGGTGAACCCGTCGGTGGTAATGTAGAGCCTGTCTCCTGGCTGTAGCTGTACCGTAATGGTGTCAAAGTCGGCCATTCGGGGGCTCATGGCAAGGCTCATCTTATTGCCCTTAACCTCAATAGGCATAAAGGCTAAGCCCAGCTCATCGTTAGTTGGGCGCATAATTAGCAGGTTTTGGTTTGCTCCTGCAAACCTAAGCACAAGGGTTTTGGGATCAACAATGCAGAAGGCAGCATCCAGTCCACCCGTTTGTTCTCCAACGGTTCCGCGCTGCCACAGCGACATAATAATGTAGGAGCGCACTTCGGTAAGCAGCTTGCCCGGGTCAATATCAATACGGTTACCAATAATCTCATCAATTAGCGATGAGCTAAGCATTACCAGCATGGCTCCAGGTACGCCATGTCCCGTACAGTCGGCAACAGCAAAGGCAATGCTTTCGCCCACAGGGCTGGTCCAGTAAAAATCGCCGCTAACAATATCCTTAGGCTTAAAAAGTAGGAAGAAATCGCCAAGATAGGTGCGTAGCGCATCCTTATCGGGCAGCAAGGAGTTCTGTATTTGCTTGGCGTACATAATGCTCTCCGTTTGCTGCTTAAACATCTTCTCAATCTTTTCCTTTTGAACCATTATGTTATCGCGCTGTGTCTCAATTTCATGGCGTTGGGCTTCAATTTCATCGCGTTGCGCGGTAATCTCTTCGCTTTTTTGGTTTATCTCGACCATGTGCATTTTTAGCCTATGGTTAAGCATGCGTGCCCTTATGGTAAAGCCTATTGCAAGAATGGCTATTAGCGATATTAGTGCCGTTACCACTCTTGTAGCCTTTGCCCTAACGCTTTTGTGCTCAATTAGCAGCTGCTGGTTCTCTATTTCGGCAGACTGGTTTAGCGTTTGCTGCTTTAGGCTTTCCAGTTCGCGCGATTGCTTATCAAAACGGTAAAGTGCCTCTAGCCTATTTATAGATTCCTGTTGTTGCTGGCTAAGTATTTGGTTGTGAATCTGTATGTACCTGTTTTGGTATTCCCAGGCAAGCTTTGTTTTGCCCGAGGCGTAGTGTAGCTTGGAGAGTAGTTCTAGCGCTTTTTCCTCGGCATGCAAATCTCTCTGCTTTTTGGCAAGGGTTAGCCCTTGAGTTGCGTGCTGTAGCCCCTTTTTTAGCTCTTTTGACTGAAGGTAAAGCTCTGCTAATCCAAGAACCGATTGGATGTGGAGATTGTTGTTGCCGTTAATTTTGGAGTAGTTAAGGGCTATAACGTATGCTTCAATGCCCTTTTTGTACTCTTTTACTTGGGTAAATAGCGTTCCAAGGCTAGTGTTTACAAGGGCAATGCCGTGTTTGTCGTTTAGCTGGGTGTATAAATCGAGCGATTTGCCAAATGCCTCCATTGCATCGCCCCTTCTGCCCAAATGGGAGTAGCAGGTGCCCATGTTAAGCAGGCTGGCTGCTTGTCCCTTTTTGTTGTCGAGCGAAAGTTCTATTTGGTAAGATTTCTGGGCGTATGCAAGTGCTTTGGTAAAATCCTCCTCCAGAATAAATATTTCTCCTATGTTGGATGATGTGGCCGCAATTCCCCTCTGGTCGTCTAGTGTTTCAAACTCTTTAAGGGCATCAATGTAAATTTCAATGGCAGCTTGGTTTAACCGCTGGTTCTGGTATATGAGCCCAATGTTGGATAGCGCCATTGCTAGTGAGCGGTTATCGCCTAGCTGTTTAAAGAGGTCAACGGCAACGGTGTAGCTATCGAACGCTTCGTTTAGCCTACCCACGGAGTAGTAAAGGGCTCCTAGCGTGTTGGACGATTGCGCAATGAGCTCCTTGTTGCCAGTTTCTAGAGCCATTGTGTGCGACTGGCTGTAGAGTGTAAGCGCCGAGTCGTAGTTACTGCTATACCATTGGTTTAGCCCAAGGTTATTTATGGCTCTAAGCTGTACCTGTTTATCGCCTTTTTCAAGGGCGTACCTGTATGCCTTTTGGTATGCAATGTTGGAGGAGTCTATGCTCTCCTCGTAGTAGTGGGTTGTGCCAATATCTAAATGGCAAATGGCCATGTTAAGCGTATCCTTAAGCTGTTTGTACAGTATAAGCGATTTGTAGTAGTAATCGCGCGCGGCAGGGGTAAAGCCCTTTACTCTTAGTATAAGCCCGTTGGTTCTGAGTGCGCGTGCAAGGAGCTTTTGGTACTGTGCTAAATCGTACTCATGCTTGGTTTTGTGCTTAATGTAGTCCCACCAACCGGTTAATCCGCTATAGCTCTCAATGTTGGATGTAATTATGCGTTTGGCCATGTCTAGCACAATAAGTGCCGAGTCGGAATTGCCCTTTCTTAGCTGTTCCGATATTATTATTAGCTGCTTGGCTCTGCTTGAGTCTGCTTGCGATGTGTTGTATGCAGCCCAAAGGCTATCTGTTTTGTGCGAGTTCTGAGCAAAGGAGGGTGTAGCGCAGCAAAACGTCAGTGTTAGCGCCAGTGCTGCAAGCAACTTGTTAAGGCTAATTGCGGATGTTAATTGCTTGTTTATCATTATACTTTAGTTCCTCTTATGCAAATATCTGAAAAACTGATGAAACCTGCGGGTTAATTGCTGTCTAAATGGTGTAGCTATAATAGTCGTTCCTCAAAAAAACGAACAAATGAATTCTGCCTAATTTGGGGCAACTCGTAAATTCTATGGTAAAATGGTTTTGTTTTTAGCCAAGGGGCAAATTGTTTGTTTTTTTGAGTTCTGTAGTATCCAGTAAATGGGTTACAGCATATTTGGTGGTAGCAGGGGGTAAATTCTCTAAAAATATCGCCATATTTACAGGGGTTAATAAAGTTTTTAAACAATGGAAACATCTGTAAAACAGTTTGGAACGCTTCCCGATGGAAGGGTTGCTTATCTCTATCAGTTTAAAACAAAAAATGGAATGGAGGTTTGCATTACCAATTATGGTGGTGCAATTACATCGGTAAAAGCACCCGATAGTAACGGTGTGGTACAGGAGGTTACTGCAGGTTTTCCAACCCTTGAGGGTTACTTGGGTAACCACCCCCACTTTGGTGTTTTGGTGGGGCGCTATGCCAATAGGATTGCCAAGGGTAGCTTTACTATCGATGGTAATACCTTTGCTCTGCCTATTAATAATGGCCCTAACCATTTACATGGAGGCGATAATGGCTTTCATCGTAAGCTGTGGGAGCACAACCTAAAGGAACTTCCCGATGGAGCTGCGCTAGAGCTCTCCTGTGTTAGTCCGCATATGGATCAGGGATACCCCGGCGAGCTAACCGTTAGGGTTACCTACACAATTCTGCAGTCCAACGAAATTCGCATAGAGTATTACGCTGTAACATCGGCCACAACGCACGTTAACCTTACCAGCCACGTTTACTTTAACCTTAACGGCTTTACCGATGATGTAATGCGCCATATGCTCTCCATTAATGCATACGGATATACTCCTGTTGATGCCAATCAGATTCCCACGGGCGAAATATGTAGCGCAGAGGGAACGCCCTATGGTTTTGCCATTCCTAAGGCAATAGGTTCCGATTTTGACCTAGCCGGCCCAGGGTACGATCACAACTTTGTGCTAAATCAGCCACGATGTCTTTCTACGCCAGCGGCAACGGTTTATGAACCTGCCAGCGGACGGACACTCACTGTTTATACCACACAGCCTGGAATTCAGCTCTACACCGGGAACTCCCTCGATGGCTCTGTAGCTGGTCATAACGGTGTGGCGTATGCAAAGAACTCGGCTTTCTGTTTAGAAACACAACATTTTCCCGATACTCC
This sequence comes from Bacteroidales bacterium, assembly GCA_016931855.1. Lineage (GTDB taxonomy): Bacteria > Bacteroidota > Bacteroidia > Bacteroidales > Tenuifilaceae > UBA5206. Next base: position 51,628 of record JAFGDZ010000073.1, on the reverse strand, counting down.
CAATAAACCTCAGTTCCCCTCAACGCTTCTAAGGGTGGGTGAGGAGTATTCCCACTTTACCCGATTCATTTTTGGCGTTAAAGCCTAAAAATTAAGTAAGATGCTAATGGATCAAGTAGTTGTTGATAGCCCCTTGGGTAAGCTTAGAATTGAAGCCGATGCTTTGGGAATTACGGCAATTACATTTGATGCCGAGGGGACTTTGGGCATACCTGTAGAGAATGAACATATTGAGGCTTGTGTGCAGCAGCTGCGCGAGTACTTTAGCGGAGAGCGTGTCTCCTTTGATTTACAGCTAAACCCTAAGGGTACCAATTTTCAGCGTGCTGTATGGGATTTGGTGTATAAAATTCCCTATGGGAAAACCGATTCGTATGGTGCTATTGCCATACAGCTGGGCGATGCAAAGTTGAGTCGTGCCGTAGGATTGGCAAACGGCGCAAACCCCATACCCATTGTAGTACCTTGCCATAGGGTTATTGGCGCTAACGGAAAACTTACGGGCTATGCTGGAGGCTTGCAGCGTAAGGAGTGGCTGCTAAACCATGAGTGGAGCAAAACGGGGAATGCGGGTCAGCTTGTTATCTGTTTTTAATGGGAATTGCCCTTGTACCCCAGTAATTTAAGTAACTATGAGCTAACAATTAAACTACTGCATCTAGTGTGCTGTAATTCATCATTATTGTAGTAATTTAGTGTTGTTGTTTTTGATGATTTTGAAGGAATGTCCCTTTCCCAAATAAGCAGTTTGTTGCTAAAAAACGTTGATATGATTAAGAAAATTATTATCCCCATTGTTCTAATGTGCATGCTCTTATGGAGCTGTAGCGAGGGGCCGAAACCTATTCGCAATGTAATTGATGTACATAAAATGTCGGTTAGCATTGTGAATAACGGTAATGTTGACTTCAACTCGTGGTTCTTAGATAAAACCATGAGGCTCGATTACTTCCATACGGGACGGTACGACCAAGAGAATTTTGCTGTAGATAAGGTTGTGTCGGACGGAATATGGCCTGGTAGCAAAACCCAGCTGATAGATGAGCTAGAACTTGGCCTTTACTTTTTTGAGGTTATTGATACTGCAACCAACCAGCTGCTTTACTCTAGGGGCTTTGCTAGTATCTTTGGCGAGTGGCAAACCATACCCGATGCCGAGGTGCAGTGGGGAACATTCCATGAGTCAATTAGGTTTCCCTGGCCGCTTAATCCCGTATCGGTTATTGTTAGCAAGCGCGATGCAAACAACGTGTTCCAGCCTATTTGGGCAACTATTGTAGATCCTAACTCACGCCAAGTTAACCCAGCCAACATAAAGCACACCAATAGTATTTATACTATTGCCGACAATGGCTCAGTGTCGGAAAAGGTTGACATAGTGATTCTTGGCGATGGATACTCTCACAAGGAGATGGAGAAGTTTAGGCGCGATGCCAAGCGCTTAACCGAAGCGCTACTCACTGCTGAACCCTACGCATCGCGGAGAGCCGATATTAATGTACGCGCCATAGAAACACCTGCCGAAGAGTCGGGCGTAAGCAAGCCACACCACGGCGTGTATAAACGCACCCCGCTTTCGGCGCACTACAGCAGCTTCGACTCGGAGCGTTACGTATTGGCATACGATAACCGGACCATTCGTAACGTTGCATCGGCTGTACCATACGACTTTATGGTTATTCTGGTTAACGAGAAAACCTATGGTGGCGGTGGAATATACAACTTGTACACTACCGTGTCGGCCGATAACCTGTTTGCCGATTATATAATGATTCACGAAATGGGGCACCACATGGGTGCTTTGGCCGATGAGTACTACACCTCGGCAGTTGCTTATGATGTGCCAAAGATTACTGTTGAGCCTTGGGAAACCAATATTACGGCATTGCTTAATCCCACAAATTTAAAGTGGCACGATTTGGTTGAGGAGGGAACCCCTATTCCTACACCTTGGAACAAGGAGGTTTTTGATGCGCATGGCTACGGCATACAACGCGAGCGCGACAGCCTACGCGCTGCCCATACTCCAGAAAAGGTTATGGAGGCTCTTTTCCTTCGCCAAAAGGCTACCGAAGACGAACTTTTTGCGCAGGAGCAGTATCGCGATAAGGTTGGCGCCTTTGAGGGAGCTGGTTACATGGCTAAAGGTTTGTACCGCTCGCAGGTCGATTGTATTATGTACACCCGCCACAACGTATTCTGTAAGGTTTGCCAGCGTAGCCTAAGCGATGTAATGGATCAGTACGTGAAGTAGCTTGTTTTATTATATGGTAAAGGGCGAATTGCATGTAAGCAGTTCGCCCTTTTTACTTATATTGTGTTTAAATCTTGCCAGTTGTGCATATTTGCTATTCATGTTTTTTTGTAATTTGTGTATAGGTATAAACGTTTTAAAAGAATGTGGCTATGGATCCAGTTGTGAAGTTTGCACTTTTTGTAGTGTTTGGGTTAATTCCATTTGGATATGGAGTGGTGTGGTTCCTGTACCGAAAATCGATAATCTTTTCTACGGCAATGACCGTTTTTATTGCATCAATGGGAATCGCAATAGTGGCTTTTGCCATTGGTAATAAAGGGTTTAGTCACGTAATGTGGGCTGTACCAGTGTGCTTGGTCTGGTTGCTTAGCGCAAACATGGTTGCCAAGCGTATTGTGAAACGCCCAATTCAGGAGCTTAACCAAAAAATTAACGAGATGTCCAATGGTGAGCTCAACATTAGAATCAGCAAGCAAACCCTCTCACAGAAAAATGAGGTTGGACAAATTGCCCATTCCGTTATTTCACTTAGGGATGAGCTAAAATTGGTTGTGCAGGAGATTCATGCCTGTGCGCAGAGCGTAACCCAAATGGGCGAGGAGCTAAAACGTTTTGCGGTTACCCTGTCGGAGGGAACAAACATGCAGTCGGCATCGGTTGAGGAGCTGTCCAGCAGCATGGAGGATATGGTTACCTTTATCACCCAAAATGCAACCAACGCCAAGGAGACCGAGGTGCTTGCCATTGAGGCATCGCGTAAGCTGGAAACAAGCAACCAAACCATTGAGAGCGCATTGGGTTACAACCAAACCATAGCCGAGAGAATATCCATTATTAACGATATAGCTTTTCAAACCAACATCTTAGCGCTTAACGCTGCGGTTGAGGCTGCCCGCGCAGGCGAGCAGGGGCGTGGCTTTGCCGTTGTGGCGCAGGAGGTACGTAACCTTGCCGAGCGGAGCCGCATTGCTGCCGAGGAGATCGTTTCGTTATCGGAGCAAGGGATACGTGTGTCGGCCAATGCAAAGGAGAACCTGCAAACGGTTGTGCCCCAAATACGGCGTACATCGCAGCTGGTGCAGGAAATTAGCGCTGCAAGCGGCGAGCAGAGCCACGGCTCTACCCAAATACACCAGGCAATAGCACAGGTTAGCTCGCAGTCGCAGGAAACAGCGCAAACAGCCGATATGCTTGTTGATGCCGCATCAAATTTAAAGGAGCACTCGGAAACATTATTGTCATCTATCGGTTTCTTTAAAATGAAATAGCAACACAATTTCCCTTTCGATTGGAGGGTTTTAAACATCTTTTTAATGAGTGTTACCCTTATTGATACAAAGAGTAAGCTGGAGCAGGGTTTGTTATTTAAAATCTCTAGGTTTAAGGAGGTGATAAAAAAGACCAAGCCTCATAAGCACGACGAGTACTATGAACTTGTTTTTTTGAGTGAGGGGCAAGGCTTTCACAGCATAGACGCTACCCGATTTATTATTTCAGCTCCCGAAGTGTACCTCTTAAAACCTGGGGAGCTTCACTATTGGCAGTTTACCTCAATCCCCAAAGGATTTGTTGTTATGGTGAAGGATGATGAGTTCAACTTGTTGCGGGAGGGTAACCTTATAGATAGTTTTAACCGTGTTTTTGAGCATAAGCGAATAGTATTCTCTGATGCTAATTTCCCGGAAAATCTGCTAGAGGATATTTTTGCTGAGTTTCAACGCAATGCAGCCTACAGCAAGGATATCATACACGGGCTGCTTTACGCCCTGCTTGGGCGACTGCTTCAGTATGTACAGCTAGATGGAGAGCAACCCGTTATGCCCCAGTCGGTTTACGAGCGGTTTGTGCACTTGTTGGTAACCGATTGCCCTAGGTTGCATAAGGTTAACCAGTTTGCAGAGCTACTGCACACAACGCCCCAGAATTTGAATGCAGCGTGTCGTAAGCAGCGTGGCAAATCGGCCAGTGAGCTAGTATCGGGCAGGCTGCTGCTTGAGGCTAAACGCTATATTTTGCATACCGATAATACCATAAGTGAGGTTGCACACATTCTATCCTTTACCGATGCGTCAAACTTTGTGAAGTTTTTTAAGCGGCTGGAAGGGGTAACCCCAATCCAGTTTAGGGAGCAGTATTTTCAATAGTACCATACTACTGCATCTTTTTACCATGTCTCAATAGGTTTTGTACCATAACTTTGCACTGTAACCTAGCTAAAAATTATTGTTATGGAGATTCTAATTATTGTAATAGCCGCTTTTGTTACGGCAATTCTAACCTTTTTCTCGGGGTTTGGTTTGGGTACCATTTTAACCCCCGTGTTCATGCTTTTCTTTCCTGTCGATTTGGCCATTGCCCTAACGGGTGTGGTTCACTTCTTCAATAATATTTTTAAAATCATTCTGGTTGGCCGAAATGCCGATAGGGCAGTACTTATCCGTTTTGGTATTCCTGCTGTTATTGCCGCATTTATAGGGGCGTGGGTGCTGCTTCATATTCCCGATAGCCAGCCCCTGTTTGATTACACCCTGTTTGGTAGAACCTTTGAAGTTTATCCTGTTAAGCTAATTATATCTGTGCTGCTAATCATCTTTGCAACAATGGATTTGATACCTTACTTTGATAAAATGCAGTTTGGTAGAGAAAAATTGCCTTTGGGTGGAGTGCTAAGCGGGTTCTTTGGCGGATTATCGGGGAATCAAGGGGCATTGCGTAGCGCCTTTCTTATTAAGGCTGGGTTATCCAAGGAGGCGTTTATTGGAACCGCAGTAGTGGTTTCAACCTTTGTTGATTTTACTAGGCTAAGCGTTTATGCCACACGGTTTGTTAAATCGGGCCTATCCGATAATATTATGCTTGTGGTATTTGCAACCATTGCTGCTGTTGCAGGGGCTTACATAGGAAATAAGCTACTTAAAAAGGTTACCATAAAGTATATTCAAATACTTATAGCCATTATGCTAATAGTTATATCGTTGGCGCTAGGTTTGGGCTTAATTTAAGTATTTTTGTTTGGATTACTGTGAATGCTTAAATGGATATAAATTATGAAACTAGGAGTAATACTTGAGACAAAGGAGTTTGAAAAAGCTTGGAATGCTTTACGTTTTGCTGTTACAGCAAAAAAGGAGGGGCACGAGGTTAAGGTTTTCCTTATGGGTGAGGCCGTTGAGTGCGAGGGTTTAACTCACCCAAAGTACAACGTTGATGAGCAGCTAAAGGCGTTTGTTAATGTTGGTGGAGAGATACTTGCCTGTGGCACATGCCTAAAATCGCGGCAGCTAAACGCTACTGAGGCTTGCCCTATGTCAACAATGGTTGATTGTGTAAACCTTGTTGTTTGGGCCGATAAGACGGTTACGTTCTAGTTTCTACTATTTTGCATTACTCATTATAAAAATGGCTGTCCCAAATATGCAGGACAGCCATTTTTGCGCTCTAAACAACCCTTGAAACTATTTGTGTACAGGTTACTTCTGTAGCATCTTGCTGGCAATTTGTTCGGCTGCTTTTACCAGAGGATATGCCGCTGGCGATGCTGTTAGGCATGGGTGAGTGCCAATTTGCATGGTAAGCAATGAGTTTACCGACATCCGATTCTGAATGGCCAAGCCAATAACGTTGGTTAGCTCGCCGGCTTCAAGTCCGCCAATAACCTCGCCACCAACAATAACTCCAGAGTTTGCCGCAGCAATAAGCTTAACAATTTGCTTTTGAGTATCGGGTAGGCTTCCTGGGTGTCTATCTATGCCTTCGAAAAGCCCTGTTAGCGTAGCTAAACCCTCTTGCTGCGCGCGCTGCTCTGTAACCCCTGCTGTGCCAAAGCCTGTGGTGCCAATGGCTGTGGAGTAAATGGCAATGGTTCCGCTAAATGTCTTAACCACGTGAAGGTTAAATAGGTTCATCCCTGCAATTCTGGCTTCGGCACATGCGGTTGACGCCAGCATGGTTGGAACCCTACGGCGGGTAACAAAGTCGCGTTTCTGTGCACAATCGCCAACAGCAAAAACATCGGGGGTGTGCGTACGCATGTACTCATCAACGGCAATAAAGTTGTCCTCATCAATGGTAATGCCTGCTTGCTTGGCCAGTTCGGTGTTTGGCTTGTATCCCATTGATAGTATAACGGCATCCATCTCCAGTTTATCGCCATTCTCCAGCTCAATGGAATCAACCTTGTTTGCTCCGTTAACCTTGCTAATGCCAACTCCTGTAACAACCTTAACGCCACGGGTTGTTAGCATTTCCTCAATCTTTTCCGATAGTTCAACGTCGAAGGCGAGGTTTAGAATATGAGGTAACTTTTCTATTAAGGTAACGTTATAGCCTCTTTTTGCCAGCTCATCGGAGAACTCAACCCCAATAAAGCCAGCACCAATAACCGCAATGTTTTTTAGCCCTTTTAGCTTACTTTGCATCTGGTCTAGGTAAACCCTATCCTTTGGAATAACAAAAACATTCTCAAGGTCGGCTCCTTTTAGCCATTTTGGTTTAATAGGGTTGGAGCCTGTTGCAATAACTAGTTTTTCATACTGTATTTCTTCTCCGCTAGCAAAGGTTACCACTTTGCTTGCTGTGTTAATGGCAGTTGCCTCATCAACAATGGATTCAACTCCACTTTTCTGCATCATGGCATCAACAGGCATGATGTTCTTTTCGCTGCCATCAAGTGTTCCAAAAATGTAGGGGATACCACAGGGTACCATAACATCTTTTTGCTTTTTTACTAGTGTGAAACTTTTCTCTGGCCAATGCGATTTGCCTGTTGTTGCTGTAACCATACCTCCGGCACTACCGCCAATAATTAGTACGTCTGCTCTTTTCATGTTGTCGATTTTGGGTTATGTATTAATGCGTATTTGTTTTTGGGGAGTTGGTGCTATGTGATAGCCCTAAATCAGGAATTTTGTTAAAATGGCAATCAAATTTACGTGCCATTTTTTCAAACATGTTTAGTAGAACTAAGGCGTTTTGTTTTTGTTGAGTTATTGTTGGTGTTTGTAGCTTGCAATGGCACTACTAACTTCTGTCATGGTGAATCCGTATTTCTTTCGTAACCGCCCTAATCGTTGATCCTTGCTGCTAAGCGGTATTTGTAACTGTTTGCAGATATAATCTGCAGGTATGCTGTGTAGCGCTGAGAGCTCCTCTATGGTTTGCTTTCCATTTGTTTCAAAACGAGCCTCGGATGAACTTTGCTTTATATGAGTGCTGTTGCTATTTTGGGTGTTGTTACGGGTTTTGTTGATAAGATATGTGCTGTTTTCTACTGTGTCGTAATTAGTTGTGTGTTCTATTCTGTTTCGGTAGTAATTTTTATGATTATCCATTTGGGCACTAACAAAGAATGGCCCGCAGAAGAAGGTGGTTGAAGTTAGCGCTATAGCTGCAATTAGGCTATAGCGTTTCCATTTGTTGGGTATCATTTTGTTGAGAATGCATAAAATTACATCCCAGTGTAATAGTACGTGCACAGCAATTAGCACTATAAATACAATGCTTACAATTAAGTGTATTGAGCCCCACTGGTGGCGGTCTAAACCTAAGAATTCGAGATGTATATTTGTTCCGTATATCAAATTTTGTTTTGCGCCCGAAACAAGCACCTGTTTTATTAAAAAACCAATACCTGCCATTAATGCTAATAGCACAAGTAGCGCAAGGTCTATAATTATATTTACCTTAAGTTTTTTTAGCCCTTTAATCATGCTCCTGTTTATTGTTTAGGGTTACTTTTTAAAACATCTAACAATATATGTTTGCCTTTCGTATGAAAGCTGCTTTACTACATTGCTGTCAATTAGTTTTTTAAGCGATTCTTCTGTTGCGTTGGTTTTAGCCATTAGCTCTTTTACCGCATCAATCCGCATTGGGTGCACTGCTGTTATGCTCAGTAAATCGTTGTAGAAATTCCCGGTTGAGACAAATGTATTCCCTTCGTATCCGGTTAATAGCTCAGTATTTAGGCAATGCCAGCTAAATGTTTCGTGTGCTCTTAGCAGTGTTTCCTCTAGCGGCGGGAGTGTTCCCTCAAATGCTGGTGGACGCGTTGGTATTGAGATGTATGCTATATTGGGTTTAAATAGCTTAATAAACTGTGCTGTGCCCGATAGCTCTGAATCTGACGTGTTAACATCTTTAACAAGCATGGTTTCGGTTACGCATTGGCCAGTGTAGTGCTGGGTGAATGCAAGTATCGCATCTAGGGTTTGGTTAAGCAGCAGGCTTTTGTGGGGTTTGTTAATGTGTTTCCATGTATGTGCGTTAACCGTGTCAATTTTAAGCGAAACGTAATTGGCTAAGCTCAGTTCTTCTCTTACCGTTTCTAGGTGTAACAGCGATGAGTTGGTAATTACTGCAACGGGTATTCCTAACTTTTTTATGCATGTAATGAGTTTGCCTAGGTTGATATCAAGCGTAGGTTCCCCATCGGAAACTATGGTTATGTAATCGGGATAGTCGTGCTGGTTTAGCTTGTTCAGCTTATTCTCAATTTGTTTAACAAGTATTTCGGGTTTGTAAAACTCTTGCCGCATTACCTGTATTTTATCTCCTTTTCCAACCTGGCAGTATGCACATGAGTATGAGCATACTTTGTGAGGGATGTTGTTAACGCCTATGCTCTTGCCTAGCCTGCGCGATGGTACTGGGCCAAATACTAAATCTTCCATTCTTGCACTGTTTATCGCAATTTTTTGCGGTATGTGGTTTTGTTATGGTTCTTAACCGTTGTTTGTACTAATCGTATTGCAAACGCATTGGCTCTGTGGTAAGGGTGTTCTTTATGGCATTTTTGTAAAACTCAGAATTCCATGTGTTGAGGTTGGAATGGGTAGTGAAGTACTTTTGGGGTATAGGATGTGTTCCAAAAATTACCTCAAGCCCGTACTTTTCGGGAATGAACTTGGCAAAGTGATTTAGCCTAGGACAAGGTGGGTAGCCTACTAGCAGTCCTGTTGCAAGGTGTATGTGGGTGGCTCCATTTTTCTTCATTTCTGCAGGGGCGTATTCTATATTGCCTCCAGGGCAGCCACCGCAGGTAGTGTAGCCCACAAGTTCCACCTCTTTGCCCTTGTAAATCTCGAATGCGCCTTCGCGATTTTGCAGCGAGCGGAAGCATTTTCCTCCAGCACAGGTATGGTATCGGTCGCAGATTATTATTCCAATTTTTACCTTTTCCATTTCAAATGGCTTTGTTTTGATGATGATTTATTCCAACGTACTTTAAAATTCGCTATATCAGTATCCTTCAATAGCGTTAGTTAACGATATTTAGGATACTGATACAGTGTAAGATATTTGGGGCAGATTTTATAGGGATTGCTATCTGTTTCCAAATCTGTTTCGCATTCCCATACCACGACCTCTACCTCTTGGTCTTTGTCCATAGCCTAAGCCACGCCCCATTCCTCTCTCCATTGGAATTTCTGGTGCGTTGTTCTCATCGTTGTCTTGCCCTCTTTTTGGCCCAGAGCCAAAATTTGTGCAGCGACCCATTCTTCTTCCGGTCATGGGGCCTTGCCCCATTGGTCCAGTTTGATTAAATCCAGGCATACTTCCTCCTTTTTTTGTAGGATGGTTGTGTTATCCTTGGTTAATACTCTGTTTGTGAACTCAAAATAGGTTATTCGCTTGTGCGTTACATGAATAGCCTTTTTTGCCCTCTTTATACAAGCAAATGCTCTGTACAAAAATAATGAACAATGGTTCAAAATCCAAAAATATTGATTCTTTATTTTGGCAATAGCTTAGCTGCTAATGCTAAAGTTTTTTTACCTGTTGACATAAAAAACGGGGCAGCCAATTCACTGGCTGCCCCGTTTTTAGTAATATACTTTTGGTGTTACTCCTTTTTGTAAATCAACCCAAACACCGATAGCTCAACCTTTTCGCAATCGATGGTTAGGTTCCACTTGTTGGTTTCGTTGGCGTAAATAATCTCAACGTTGCTCATGCTTTGGGTCCAGGTAAAGTTTCTAATACCATCGCCAATATCCTCGGTTCCGGTGTTGTCATCTTTAAACTCAAACACAAGCATTTTTCCCGCATCGTTGGCAGTCCACTTTCCAATAAGGCAAGTGGTTTCCTCTTTGGGCGCAGCCTCTTCGGTTGCGGTTTGCTCTGTGGTTTCCTCTTTGTTTTCTGTTACATTTCCGCAGGAGAACAGGGCGAATGCCATAGTTGCAGCAGCAAATAGCTTAAGGTTACTAAGTTTCATGTTAGTGTTAGTTTGGGTTAATAATATGGTAAATATAATGTTTTGATTAATTAGTGGTACTCTGGTAGTTAAATGGTTTTGGATATAAAAACGGCCAAGGAAAACCTTGGCCGTTGGTATAGTGCAAAGATGTAGGCTATAGTAAGCCTCTGTTACGAAGTAGAGGCTCAATAATAGGCTCTTTTCCGCGGAAGTTGGTGTAAAGCTCCATGCCATCCTTGGTGCCGCCAGGGGCAAGAACGTGGGTGCGGAACTTGGTGGCAATTTCCTTATTAAGAATGTTACCCGATTCCTTAAATGCTTCAAAGGCGTCGCTATCAAGCACTTCTGCCCAAATGTAAACGTAGTAGCCGCTAGCGTACTCGCCACCACTAAATATGTGACCAAAGTAGGTGCTGCGGTAACGTGGCCAAATCTCGTTAATTAGGCCAATCTTATCCATCGATGCTTTCTCAAACGCCTCAACGTTAATATTGCTAACATCGGCTGTGGTGTGGTAGTCCATATCAAGTATCGATGCTGCAAGGTATTCCACCGTTGCAAAGCCTTGGTTAAAGTGGCTGCTTGCCTCAAGTTTTGCCACTAGCTCATCGGGAATTGCTTCGCCGGTTTGGTAGTGTAGCGCGTACTGCTTTAGGTACTCGGGGTGGCTTGCCCAATGCTCCATAATTTGGCTTGGGAGCTCAACAAAATCCATTGGAACGTTGGTTAGTCCTGGGTATGTGGTGTTTGAGAATAGGAAGTGTAGCGCGTGCCCAAACTCGTGGAAAAAGGTTTCTGTTTCGTCAAAGCTAAGTAGGGCAGGGGTATCGCCGCTAGGCTTGGTAAAGTTGCAAACAACGCTAACTACTGGCGAAACAAACTCTCCGTTTGGCCTAATTAGCTGGTTGCGATAGTTAGTACACCATGCTCCTCCCTGCTTGCTTGCGCGTGGATGGAAGTCTAGGTAAAGAACGCCTACGTGCTTGCCATCGGCCTCTTGCACCTCGTATGCCATTGCGTCTGGATGGTAGGTTGGGATGTCGGTACGCTGAATGTACTTTAATCCGTAAAGCTTCTCTGTTAGGTTAAAAATACCCTTCTTAACGCCTTCTAGCGAGAAGTATGGGCGAAGCATCTCCTCATCAAGGTTGTACTTATCCTTACGCACTTTCTCTGCGTAGTACCACCAATCCCACGATTCTAGGTTAAAGTTACCACCCTCTTTCTTAATCATCTTCTGCATATCGTCTCTCTCTGCCTTAGCGCGTTTTAGAGCAGGAGTCCAAAGCTTGTTAAGCAGCTCGTAAACGTTAACGGCTTCTTTTGCCATGTTCTCTTCAAGAACATAGTCGGCATAATCGGTGTAGCCAAGTAGTTCGGCCTTATCTTTTCTTAGCTTTACAATTTGAGCAATAATTTGCTTGTTGTCGTTAGCATTGCCGTTGTTGCCCCTCATAAAGTAGCCAGAGTATAGCTCTTTGCGAAGGTCACGCTTGTCTGAGTAGGTAATGAAAGGGATTAAGCTAGGTTTGTGCAGGGTAAATAGCCATTTTCCCTCCATGCCAGCAGCTTTAGCATCCGCTGCTGCAGCGGCTACAACAGATTCAGGTAGGCCGGCAAGGTCATCGGTATTGTCAATTACAAGCTGGAAACCATTGTTTTCGGCAAGTAGATTCTCGCTAAACTGGAGGCCAAGCACCGATTGCTGTTGGTTTATTTCCCTAAGTTTTCCTTGCTGCTGCGCATCAAGGTTTGCACCTCCGCGTACAAAGTCGCGATAGTACTTCTCGGTTAAGCGAAGCTGCTCTGGATTTAGGTTAAGCTCGTTGCGCTTCTCGTAAACGGCTTTTACACGGGCAAAAAGCTCAGGGTTTAGGTTGATATCGTCGCTGTGCTTAGATAGTGGCCCAGCAAATTGCATGGCAAGCGCCTGTAGCGTAGAGTCGGTATTTGCCGATGTTAGGTTGTAGAATACAATAAGCACGTTGTTTAGCAGTTCTCCGCTGTAGTCAAGTGCTGCAATGGTGTTCTCAAAGGTTGGTTCTTCGGTGTTTTTAATAATTGCTGCAATTTCCTCGTTGTGCTTTGCCATACCCTCCTTAACCGCAGGTTCAAAGTGCTCTGCTTTAATCTTATCAAAGGCTGGAACGCCAAAGGGTGTGTTGTAGGGTTTTAGGAATGGATTATCGGATGTTTTTTCCGACTGGCATCCTGCTACAAAAAGGAATACTCCTGCAGCAAGAACGGTTAACGTAATCTTTGTCATAATATTAAGTGTATTTTAGGGACTTTAAAAGTGTAGTAAAGTTAACGGGATTTTTTTATTTGAAGATGAGGGAGATGAGGAAGATAAAGAAATTGAAGAAGATGAGGAAGATGAGGTAGTTGAGGAAGATGAAGAAATTGAAGAAGATGAGGAAGATGAGGAAGTTGAGGAAGATGAGGTGGTTGAGGAAGATGAAGAAGGGAGAAGCGTAACTAGTAACCTGTAAAGCTGCCAGCCACTAAATTATCTCAACCCAGCGGGGTGACATATTGGTAGAATATCAGTTCCCTCTGATTTCAAAACTCCGAAGGAGTGACACAAAATAAGAGGAAGATGAGGAATTTGAGGTAGTTGAGGAAGATGAAGAAGGGAGAAGTGTAACTAGTAACCTGTAACTAGTCACCAGTCATTAGCCTCCGATTCTTCTCAACTCCAGCGGGGTGGCATATTTGTAGAATATCAGTTCCCTCTGATTTCAAAACGCCGAAGGAGTGACACAAGATTTGAGGAATATTAGGTATTTGAAGTAGATGAGGAATATTAGGAATATTAGGAAGATGAAGAAGTGAGAAGCGTAACTAGTAACCTGTAACCAGTAACCAGCCACCAACTCTTGTCTTGTCGTTTTTCTCGTTTAACTTTTCACTTTTCACGATTCACGAATTACCTTTCACTTATCGGCTTTATTCCTATTTTTGCATAAATATTTTTACTGCAAGCAGATGATTTCAGCCAATCAGGTTGCCGTTGATTTTGGCACCTTTCAGCTTTTTAAGGATGTTAGTTTTTTAGTAGGGGAGAAGGATAGAATAGGTTTGGTTGGGCGCAATGGCGCTGGGAAATCTACGCTATTACGACTTATTGTGGGTGAAATGCGTCCAACCTCGGGCGAGTTTTCCATGCCCTCGGGTACCCGCATTGGCTACTTGCCACAAACAATGGCTCTTGCCGATGGCAAAACCGTAATGCAGGAAACGCTTACCGCATTCTCCGAAACCCAAACCCTTGAGCGCGAAATAGCCGATATAAACCATCAGCTTGGGATGCGTACCGATTACGAATCGGACGATTACATGAAACTGATTGCCAGGCTAACCGAGAAAACCGAAAGGTATAACCTTTTGGGTGGCGTTACGGCTCAGGCTCAGTGTGAGCTGGCATTGCTTGGACTTGGCTTTAGGCGTACCGATTTTGATAGAATAACCTCCGAGTTTAGCGGTGGTTGGCGCATGCGTATAGAGCTTGCCAAGATTTTGCTAAGTCGCCCCAATCTGCTTTTGCTGGATGAGCCTACAAATCACCTCGATATTGAGTCCATTCAGTGGCTGGAAGATTACCTGCAAACCTTCTCTGGTGCGGTAATCCTAATCTCGCACGACCGCGCATTCCTCGATAATGTTACCAATCGCACCATTGAGCTTTCGCTGGGCGTAGCATTCGATTATAAGGTATCCTACTCAAAGTACGTTGAGCTGCACAAGGAGCGTAGGGAGCAGCAAATTGCAACCTACCGCAACCAGCAGAAGCTGATTGAGGATACACAGGATTTTATCGATCGTTTTAGGTATAAGGCCTCAAAATCGGCCCAGGTGCAATCGCGTATTAAGCAGCTGGATAGGATGGATATTATTGAGATTGACGAAGAGGATAACTCGGCTCTATGCATAAAATTCCCCCCAGCACCCCGCTCTGGCGATATTGCGCTGGAAGTTGCTGGTGCAGGGAAAAGTTTTGGCGATAAGCGCATCTTCTCCGATGCTACCTTTACCCTTACTCGTGGCGAGAAGATTGCCCTTGTGGGTAGAAACGGTGAAGGGAAAACCACCCTTAGCCGCATGATTACTGGCGAGCTGCAAGGCGATGGAATGGTTAAGCTGGGGCATAACGTGAGCATTGGGTACTTTGCTCAGAATCAGGATGAGCTGCTCAATGGGAATCTAACCGTTCTTGATACTATAGACCGTGTTGCCGTTGGCGATGTACGCACCAAGATGCGCGATATACTTGGTGCTTTCCTTTTCCGTGGTGAGGATGTGGATAAAAAGGTCTCCGTGCTATCCGGCGGGGAGCGTAACCGCCTAGCTATGGCTAAGCTAATGCTTATGCCCTACAACTTCCTGCTACTGGATGAGCCTACCAATCACCTCGACATGCGCTCCAAGGATATCCTTAAGGAGGCGCTAAAATCCTATGAAGGAACGCTTATTCTGGTTTCGCACGATAGGGAGTTCCTTGATGGCTTAGTGGATAAGCTCTACGAGTTCCGCGATGGTAAGGTACGCGAGCATCTTGGTGGTATATACGAGTTTTTACGCCGTCGCAAGTTGGAGAACATGCAGGAGCTGGAGCGCAGAGCCAAGGAGGTTGCCGATAGCAAGCCTAAGTCCGACTCGGAGCAGAAGCAATCGTACCTTGAGCGTAAGGAGATGGATAAGCTAATTAGAAAGGTTGCTTCGCGGCTAGAGCAAGTGGAGAAGGATATCACCAAAACCGAGGCCGAAATAGCAAAAATTGATGGGATGTTGGCCAATCCTGCGGAGCATGGCATCGACCATTCCGACAAAGCCCTGTTTACCCAGTACGATAGCCTAAAAACCAAACTTACCAAGCTAATGGAGGAGTGGGAAGAGGTAACCATGGAACTGGAAGAGCTAAAGGAAAAGCGGGAGATGTAACGTAAAACAGGAGTTGCGAAGCAGCAACGCACAAAACCCTGCTCCGTTTTAGCGTGCTTAATGCTCTGGGAAGATTAAAATATATAATGACGTGGATTTTGTAAGTGTCTAACTTCTAATCCGTAACTTGTCACAGTTTTCTAATTCAAAAATAGTAAAACAAATACACCTAACCTCGGAAATTTATGCGCTTAAAAATTGCATTGTTTCTTCTCCTTGCCCTTGCTGTAGAGGGAGTATCGGCTAGCGCCGATGCGTTATCGTCTAAGGTAATAATCTATAGAGAATCGGCTTATGTGGGCTCTGCCCTTTCGTTTGAGATACTTGCAAACGGTACAAGTGTGGTGAAAATTAGAAACGCATCGTACTACGAGTTTGTTTGTGAGCCTGGGATTTATACGTTTCGGATAAATAAGTATAAAAATGCAGCTGTGGTGCTTGATGTAAAACCAGGTAAAACCCACTACCTTAGAATGGGGGTGCAACCTGGCTTCTGGTCGGCTTTGCCAGAGCTTATTGCTGTTGATGAGGTGTCGGCTAAACCAGTTGTAGAGTCTGGCGCCTTGCGATTACTTGATGGCACTCCGCTTATCCGCCCTAAAAACCGTTTTGGGGTTCAATTTGCTGCAGGATTAGGGTTTGAAGGCCACGATATGTTCTACGATCAAAATGGAAAAGCGTCAACCCTTAGCTACGGCGGGGGTTTTCAAATTGGGTTGATGTATGGCTACGAGTTTAACCGCCATTTCGATTTATCCTTTAACCTTTACTATCAGGGTAGCGTGCTTAGCCCTCCCCTAAGGAATGTGGAGGCAAGCTTCGATAGAGGAGCTATGCTTATTACTCCTGCTTATATAATTCCCATTGATGGGGGCGAGTCCATGCGCTTTAAGGTTGGCGCAGGAGCAGGGTACTACTTTGGCGGGACATGTAAAGTGGATGGAGCCGATGTTGCCGATGGGTTTAGCTCACGGTGGAGTTACAAGGGAACAATTGGTGGGCATGCTAGCTTCAATTTCGAGATGAACACATCATCTAACTGGGTGTTTAACTACGGAATGCGTTTCTACGGATTGAGGTACGAGTTTAACCATAGCAGCAATGAATGGTTTCCTTCGGAAGAGGAGCAAGTTAAGCCCAACGGCTCTGGCATCGATTTTATAATTGGTGCTTGCTACAGCTTTTAGTCAATGATTTTTTAAGTTTTACACGATATACAACTACTTTAATGATGAATGATAGGCCCACAAGGCAAAACGACGATGCGGTTTATGGTATTAGAGCCATAATGGAGGCCGTTCGCTCAGGAAAACAAGTTGATAAGGTTTTGGTTAAGCAAGGACTGTCGGGTGAACTGGCATCGGAGCTATTTAGCCTGCTTAAGCAGCGCGATATCCCCATGCAGTATGTTCCCGAGCAGAGTCTCAATAAGTACGGAAACCGCAATCACCAAGGGGTTATCGCAATGATCTCACCCGTTGAGTTTCACAACTTGGAGTTTCTGTTACCTACTATATTCGAGCAAAAGGGGAGCCCGTTCCTGCTAATCCTGGATGGTATTACCGATGTTCGCAACTTTGGCGCAATTGTGCGCACAGCAGAGTGTGCGGGTGTTGATGCCATAATTATCCCAACAAAGGGCTCTGCCAAAATTGGCTCCGATGCGGTTAAAACATCAGCTGGTGCGCTCCATAATGTTCCCATTTGCAAGGTGCATAGCCTAAAGGTGGCCATTAACTTTATGAAGCAAAGTGGATTAAGGGTGGTTTCTGCAACCGAAAAGGCCAACCAAACCTGCTACGAGACCGATTTAACAGGCCCCATTGCGCTAGTTATGGGCTCGGAAGACGAAGGCGTTTCTAACGATGTGCTCCGTTTATCGGATATGCTTGTGGCCATTCCTCAGTACGGACAAATTGGCTCGCTAAACGTTTCTGTTGCTGCAGGCGTACTTACTTACGAGGTTGTTAGGCAGCGTATTCGTTTAAGATAAGTTACTTGTTGGGCAAAAACAAAGGGGTGCATATATTAATGTGTACCCCTTGTTTTTATACCCTTTTGTTGGAATGTTATATCTCTACTGCCGTATAGGTATATGTACCATTTGTTTTAATGGTTACTGTATATTTATATGTAAAGAATGCGTAGCAGAGCTCATTGGGAGGGCATGAGTTTGTATTGTCCAAGTAAACAATAACCTCCAGTTTCAATTCGTACATATTAGATAATCTAGTAAACGATGTAACAGTGTAGCCCCCAAGGTGTGCCTCTGGGCCGTAGGCATAGGATAATACCTGTAGGTTCAATGGTTGGTTAACGCCATCTTGTGTTTGGAACTTTACTACCATTACGTTGCCCACTACCTTATTTATGTTGCTGTTGAAATAGGTTGTAGGTGTTCCGCCACCACCACCGCCTTGGTCGTCGCATTCAGTAAGAACATCGTGTTGCGCTATTGAATAAAATGGACCCGAGAATAGAATAGCGATGAAAAGCACCTTAAATAGTTTTTTCATTAGAATAAAGTTTTAAGTTAAACGTGAGAACAAGTTATGGGATTACTAAATACAGATACAACAAAAGAATTTGTGTTGTACAGCATTAGTTAATCGGTCGTTTAGCTGTGCTTTTTAAGATTCTTTTAAGTGGTGATATGCGCGCTATGTACTATTGCTTGCCCAATTCGCATTCTTTTAGCGCTTTTGCACAGGCTTCTCTGCCCGCAGCAATTAGCTCTTCGGCTTTGTAAAAATCAAATACGCTACCTGCATCCTTGGATATTCTAACAATAACATCAGGGTTATCGCGCTCTAGCGTATGCTGTGTTATTCTATCTTGCATAAGCTGTATGGCCTGTGTGAAAATATCAAAGTAACCCAATTTTTTTTCTGGTTCTTCCTTGGCTTTGGTTCTATTCTGCTCGGTATGAAAGTACTTCTCCTTTACCTCATTCCATTTATCCATTATCGCGGTTAGCTTCTCGTTCTGTAGCATCTCCTCCTTTTTGCTCTTTTTGGGCAGTTTGGGTTTTGAGTAGGGTATAAGAGCGTTAATATCTACCGCAATAAGAATGTCGTTATCAAATCGCTTAACTCTATTTACGGGCAGTGGGTTAATTACTCCGCCATCAATTAGTAAGCCGCCATTGCATTTAACAGGTGTAAATACATTTGGTATTGATACTGATGCTCTAATTGCTGTGTATAAATCGCCTTCGGTAAAAACAACCTCTTTGTTGTTTGCAATATCGGTGGCAATGCTAGCAAAGGGTATTTGTAAATCCTCTATTCTAATTTTTGGAATAATACCGCGTTTTTGCATCTCCTTAAAAACCTTTTCGCCTCGAATAAAGCCTTTTGCTCCAAGGGTAAAATCTACTAGGGAAAAAATGTCCATTTTGTCAAGGTCTTTTACCCAATCGGCGTAGGTATTCATTGTTCCTGCAGCGTAAAGCCCGCCAATAAGCGCTCCAATGGAGGAGCCTGCAATGGAGCTAATTGTGTAACCCTGTGCTTCCAGCTCTTGAATTACTCCAATGTGCGCAAGTCCTCTTGCTCCACCACTGGCTAGCGCAAGGGCTACTTTTGGTTTTGAAGGCATGTTGTGTTTTGTGTTATACAGGTGTAGTGTGCAGCTGGGGGTGTTAGCCCCCTCCTGCTTATTCCTATTAATAGTAGGTATAGATGTTGTTTTTGTGCTGTGTTGTCCTTTTTCTCTTTTCTTTGCCTCAGAATTAGTACTTAATTTTGTCCTCTTTTTGCCGCCAAAGGCTAAATGGCTTAATTCCATTCTCGGCTGCGAGTTGCACAAAATCAATTTTTCTCTGATTTATAGGACGGGCAACCTCTTCGTAAATTAGGCTGTCGTCAAATCCGTGGTGCGATGCCACGTGCCGTGTTGCCGAGTAGTAAACGCGGTCCAGCCTAGCCCAGTATATGGCTCCAAGGCACATGGGGCAAGGCTCGCAAGAGGTGTAAAGTACGCAGCCGTTTAGCTGGAATGTGCCTAATGTTTTGCATGCATCTCTAATGGCTATAACCTCGGCATGAGCAGTAGGATCGTTGTTTGATGTTACGGAGTTGTTTCCTTTTCCTACAATTTGCCCATTCTTTACCACTATTGCGCCAAATGGCCCTCCGTTCCCCTTGTTAACTCCCTCAATTGCAAGGCTAATTGCTTGCTCGATGAACGACAAATGCTCTTCCATGTTGTGTTATTTTAGTCCCTTCAATTTACTAAATCAATTGGGATTATTCAATAGGGTAACTTGGGACTGGTTTGTGCCACTGTGGGCGTTGCGGGTCAACAAAAAAACGGGTAACATGTATGCCACCCGCTTCGGTACGGTTTGCTAACCGTGTGTTAGTGCCCTAAAGTCGTCTCCCGATGGGTTTTGGAATAGCTTTAACCCAAACTCGGGTACAATGGCAAATACATGATCAAAAATATCGGCCTGAACGCCCTCGTAGCTAATCCAGGACTTTTCGGTGGAGAAACAGTAAATCTCCATTGGGATACCCCGCTCGGTGGGTTGTAGCTGCCTTACCATGCAGGTTGCGGTTTGGTTTATTTTGGGATTGTTCTTAAGGTATAGCTCCATGTACTTACGGAACACGCCAATGTTGGTAAGTCTGCGCCCATTTACAGGAATGCTTGAGTCTATGCCGCGTTCCTCGTTGTACTGCTTTATCTCATTGGTTTTCTCATCAATATACTCCCTTAGAATGTGGATTTTGCGGAACCGTTCAAGCATCTCATCGTTACAAAAGCTAACGCTTTTCTTATCAATAAAAACGGAGCGTTTAATGCGCCTCCCATCCGACTCTTCCATCCCTTTCCAGTTGTGGAAGCTTTCCGAAACCATTGCGTAGGTGGGAATGGTGCTTATTGTTCTGTCCCAGTTCTGTACCTTAACGGTATTTAGGGTAATCTCAAGTACGGTGCCATCGGCACTTCGGCTTGGCATTTCAATCCAGTCGCCTGGCTTTACCATGTTGTTTGCCGATAGCTGAACCGAGGCTACTAGCCCAAGTATTGTATCCTTAAAAACCAGCATTAGCACTGCTGCCGAGGCGCCAAGCCCTACAAGTAGGCTCATCGGGTTTTTTCCAATGATAATGGCTATAACTACAACGCCTCCAAGAAAGAAGATAAGGATTTTTATTACCTGTAAGTATCCTTTTATTGGTCTGTTTTGCGACACCGCAAGGGTTTGGTATATATCGTGTATGGCATTAAGGAATGCATTAAACACCATTAGGGTTACAACAATCATGTAGATATTGGTACATGCCTGTAAAATGGCAGTAAGTTTTGGCGAGTAATCGTAAAGAGCTACCCCAATGAATCCGTAAACAACAATGGCAGGAACTAGATGCGATAGCTTGTGGAATACGCGCCTGTTAATAAGCATGTCGTCCCAGCGGCTTTTAGTCCTTTGCGAAACCTTTACTATAGAACCAACAAGTATCTTGCGGGTAAGGTAACCTGCAATTAATGCTATAATAAGCATTACCCCAAGGGAGATGCTTACTTTGGTGAGCTGAGCCATTTGGTCGCTAAGTCCTTTGCTAATTAACCAGCTCTCCAATGCCTCTAAAAATTCATACTTTTGGGCAATAGTCTCTTGTAATGAGTTCATAATGCTTATAAGGTTTGTATTGTTTTGGATGTAAAGGTAGCAATAGTGTAAAAAAAAGACCATGCAATAGGGGGGCTTGTGCGCTTTTTTTAACTTAATTTACAGGGGGTAGAGCGCAGTAAATACCCTTAGCGTTGTGCTGTGTGTGGAGACTAACGGGCGTATCTGGGGGAACCATTTTGCCCGGTTAAAAGGTTGTTTTGTGCTATTGGGTTGAGACGATCCTTGTTTTATATACCAACATAATAAAAAGCAGAACTATGAAATTCACCTCTTTCCTTTTGTGCTCATTGTTTTTTAGCGAGCTGCTTTTTTCGCAAAGCGATATGTCTGTACCTGCAGATCCGCAGGCACTTCGTATTGATTTGACCCTGGCTGGTAATAGCCAGGAAACCAATGTTTACCTTGATAATATGTTGCAAGAGCCCTATTGGAGCGGCTCTCCCAGTAGCACCATTGATGCGCTGGACTTTGGTATTTACCGCATTGCGGTTACCGATAGGGAATCTGGTGCGCTGGTTTACTCCAATGGATTCTGCTCCCTTTTTCAGGAGTGGCAAACCACTGCAGAGGCAAAGCAGCTAAAGCGCTCCTTTGAGCAGGTTGTTCGCATTCCGTTTCCCAGTAAACCCGTTCACTTGTCGCTTTTGCAGAGAATGTACAACGGAACCCTTGTTGAGATTTTCTCTCTGGATATCGATCCTGCCAGCATGTTCATTAGCAAGGAAAAGCCTATGGCGTATCCTGTTTCGCAGATTGTTACTGGGGGCGACTATCGCTACTGCCTCGATATTGCCTTTATTGCCGAAGGCTACACCGCTAATCAAATGGATAAGTTTAGAGCCGATGTTAAATCCATGGCCGATTATTTGTTTGCACAAGCACCGTTCAATAAGTACGCTAGTAAAATTAACGTTTGGGCAATTGAGTCACCTTCGGAAGGTGAGGGGGCCGATAATCCAGGAACTGGATACTGGAACCGTACACCTGTTGGCTCAAGCCTTTACACTTTTGGGATAGATAGGTACCTAACCACCACAAGGCACAAGCAGGTTATGGATGTGGCCGCAAATGCTCCGGCCGATGTGGTTTACGTACTTGTAAATACTCCTGTGTATGGTGGCGGTGGAATATATAACCATTACAATGTGGCAACGTCCGATCATCCTTTGTCTAAGCTGGTATTTATTCATGAGCTGGGGCATGGCTTGGCTGGTTTGGGCGATGAGTACTTTGACTCAAGCGTGGCCTACGAGGGCTACTACAACCTGTTGGTTGAGCCCTGGGAGCCAAACCTAACAACAATGGTTAACTTTGCGGCTAAATGGAAGGATATGATCCCTGCCAATGTACCCGTGCCAACGCCTCCCACTGCCGAGTATAAGAGTGAGGTTGGCGCTTTTGAGGGCGGCGGTTATGTTACTAAGGGCGTTTACAGGCCAGCATACGACTGCCGCATGCGAACTAATAGTGCTTCAGGTTTTTGTCCTGTTTGCCAAAGGGCTATAGAGCGCGTTATAGAAACCTATGTTAAGTAACGGCTGCATTATGTAGGTTGTGGTACCTTTTTTGTTTTGTGATGCCCATCTGACTTAGGTTTCTCAAGTTTACTCTACGTTTGGATATTTGTTGCAAACAAATAGTAATAACGAATAATTAGCAATCAACCATGAAAAGAATAATCTTTTACCTTGTTGCATGTATCTCTATTGTTGCATTTATGACCTCGTGCGAAAAAGAGGATGAGTTTGATCAAGCACTATTGTATGGGAAGTGGGTGTCGGGCACGGTTTACTACAAATACATAAGCAATGGTACTGGAACTACTTGGGATACCAGCGAGGATGTTAATGAGGAGGACGGACAGCCCTTTACTTGGACTCTGGTGCAGGCAGACTTAACGCATATTCATATTATGACTGTTGGTGGAAACGTTCCAAAGTACTATAAGGTAACCGAGCTAACCGCATCAACCCTAAAGTATGAGGACGATTTTGGCGTTAGCTACTCATTTATTAAGGTAACCCAGTAGGCATTTTAGTATCATATTCATTCAAACATCTAATTATGAAGAAGGTATTTAAGCGGTTAGCCCTAGCTCTGTTGGCGTTGCTATTGATAGTGCTTATTTCAGTGGGCATTGCCGTTTGGGTTGTTTTTACACCCGAGCGGCTAACCCCAATTGTGCGTAACCAAGCATTAAAATATCTTACATGCAAAACCGATATTGGCGCAGTAGAACTCACCTTTTTTAGCACATTCCCACAGTTTGGGCTAAAGGTAAGCAACCTTAACCTGGTTAACCCTGTTACGGGGGCGCAGTCCGATACGCTTTTTAATGCCAATGAGATAGTTGGTATTATTGATATTGTTGCGCTCTACAAGCGGAACGAACTTGTTGTTAATGAGGTAAGCGTGGCCAATGGCTCTATAAATGCCTATATAGATACCTTAGGCGCAAGCAATTTTAGCATAGCAGTTCCCGATACTGCTGCAGTGGAGGAGCCAGCCGATACTTCTGGCATGCCGTTCTCATTTATCGATATCGAAAGGGTGAGCCTGCAGGATGTTGATGTTTCATTTGTTGATAAATCGCAGGCAATGCAGGCTGGTGTTAAGGGGCTTACAACTACTATTTCGGGCTCTCTTGCTGCTGACGATTTGAAAGCGCACCTTAAAGTAGATAAGGCAAACGTTTTCTTTGCGCTTGGGAAAGATGTTTTTGCTAAGGATTTGAATGTTTCCATGGATGTTCCTGCCGAGGTTAACCTTTCCACCCAGCTGGTTAAGCTAACCAATGCTGAGCTGGCTGCCAACGGAATGGCTGTAACCCTAAGCGGAACAGTGCAAAACGATACCATTGGCAAACGCATTGTAACCGATATTAGATACGACCTTGCCAACTGGTCCATAGCCGATGTTATGGCGCTTATTCCTGCATCGGTCCAAGGCTACGTTAAAGGAATTGATGTTACAGGTATTGTGGCCTCAAGTGGAACGGTTAAGGGGGCGTATTCCCAAACCGAAATGCCATTTATGGATATCCGCTTGCAGATGCAGGATGGAACCCTTAAGTACTACGAGGCGTTTCCGCTACCACTTAGCAACATCAACGGCGATATTAGCCTAAGCACCGACCTAAAGGACGATGCCGCATCTATTCTTCGCATTGCAAGTTTTAGCGCAAGCACTCCACGCTCATCGTTCCAAACCAGCGGAACGGTTAACCACCTGTTTTCCGATATCAGCATCGATTTAACATCAACGGCAAACGTTACCGTTTCCGAGTTTAAATCGTATATCCTTAAGGATATGAACGTAACGGCAACGGGTAACGTGTCGGGTACCGTAAAAAGTAAGCTAACGCTTTCCCAAATTGAGAAGATGCAGCTGGATAAGATGCGCCTTTCTGGAAGCCTAACCCTTAATAACTTTAGCGCAACATACGATAGCTTGGCCGTAAAGACCTCTCAATCAAAGGTGAACTTTGTGCTGCCAAACCCCAATGCTTCGCTAAAGGGTGCTGGATTTGCTGCGGTTACTATTAATACCAAGGGTTTGGAGGCTAGTAAAATAGACGACTTTACCGCTCGCCTACTCAATACGCTTGTTTCCGTTGAGGTATCAAACGTAACCGATGAGTCCCAGAAGAGTGGTGGTGTGGTTTGGGCCAAACTAAATGCTGGCGAAATTGAGGCTACTCAGAAGTCCAACGCACGGGTGTTCCTTAAAAATGCATCGCTATCGCTAAACGCTACTGGCTTTGCCGATAGTACGCGTATTCCAAGCGTGAGCTGCACCTTTAGCCTGGATACCCTTTTTGCCCGAATGGATACGCTTGACGTGGCAATTGCAAACCCCGCAGGTACGCTATCCATTGCTGCGCAAAAGGATAGTCCCAAGCAACCTGAGCTTAGCGTTGATTATACCAGCGGCAAGCTCTTCTCTAATATCGGTTCAGCTACTGCTGGTATAACCCGTTTAGCTCTAAAGGCCGATGTGATTAACGATTCATCGCAGCAGGATATTTTCCTGCAATGGATGGCAAAGGGCTTTATTGATATGGAACAGGGGCGTATCACAACATCATCAATCCTATACCCAATTGAAATCCCATCAATAAAAATGGATTTCGATCCTGAGAACTTTAACATAAAGGAGAGTAAGCTTAGAATTGACAGGTCTGATTTTAGTTTGAAGGGGAGCCTAAACAATGTGCTATCTTACTTTAGGCACGACTCGCTGCTGCGCGGAAGCTTCCTGTTCGAGAGTACTAAAACCGACCTAGTTCAGCTAATGGTGCTTACCAGTGGCATTGGCGAAACCGAGGCGGAATCTGCCGACACTGTTCTTTCTGGCCCTTACATGGTTCCAAAGGGAATAGATTTACTGCTGCAAGCCAACATTGCCGAAGCAACCTTTGGCGACGAAACGGCTAGCAATATTAAGGGTGAGCTGCGCGTAAAGGATGGGTTAATGGTGCTGGATGGCTTTAGGTTTACCACCCCTGCTGCCCGCATGCAGCTTACGGCAATGTACAGAACACCCCGCAAGAACCATCTGTTCCTTGGACTAAATTATCATATGCTTGATATTGAGATTGAGCGCCTACTGCAAATGATTCCGCAGGTTGACTCCATGATGCCCATGTTGCGCTCGTTCAAAGGGAAAGGGGAGTTTCACATAGCCGTTGAAACCTACACCGATTCGCTGTACAACCCAAAAAAATCTACTCTCAGGGGAGCATCATCCATTAAGGGCAACAACTTGGTGCTTATGGATGGCGAAACGTTTACCGAAATAGCCAAAACCCTTAGGTTCGATAAGAAAACCGAAAATAGGGTAGATAGCCTATCGGCTGAGTTCACAATCTTTAAACAGGAGATAGATATTTACCCTTTCCTAATAGTAATGGATAAGTACAAGGCTGTGGTTGAGGGTAGGCATAACCTGGATATGAGCTTTAACTACCACATATCATTAATAGATAGCCCTCTGCCGATAAAGCTAGGCGTAGATATTTCTGGTACAATGAACAATTTAAAGTTTAGGCCAGCTAAGTGTAAGTACGCTAACATGTATCGTCCTGCTTCGCGCCGTGCGGTAGAGAGCCGCCAGCTTGAGCTGCGACGCATTATACGCGAGGCATTGCTTAGCAATATAAGGGAAGATTAGCCTAATACTTTGGTATATTGGAGTGGCGGGTTGCACAAGCAGCTCGCCACTTTTGCATCATATTAGGTTGATGCTCTAAAATATACCTTCTTCTTGCTATCTTTGCCCCTCAATTTTAAAATGGGATAATGATTTCAGTTGACGGGCTTACAGTTGAGTTTGGGGGGACAACTCTTTTTAAGGATATCTCTTTTGCTATTAACGAGAAGGATCGTATAGCGCTAATGGGTAAGAATGGAGCGGGAAAATCAACTCTGCTCAAAATTATTGCAGGCGCTCGCTCTGCCTCAAGCGGAAGGGTAACAGCCCCAAAGGATGCTGTAATTGCCTATCTTCCTCAGCATTTGCTAACAGAGGATAATAGAACCGTTTTTGAGGAAACCTCGCAGGCCTTTGCCCATATCTTCGAAATGGAGCGGCAAATTGAGGCCATGAACAGCGAGCTGGCCTCGCGTACCGATTTTGAGTCGGAGAGCTACTATAAGCTCATTGAGGATGTGTCGGCGCTTAGCGAGAAGTACTACTCCATTGAGGAGACTAACTTTGCGGCCGAGGTGGAGAAAATTCTGCTGGGCTTGGGCTTTACCCGCGACGACTTTTCGCGCCCTACTTCCGAGTACAGCGGCGGATGGCGCATGCGCATAGAGCTGGCTAAAATACTATTGCAAAACCCCGATCTAATTCTGCTGGATGAGCCTACCAACCACATGGATATAGAGTCCATTCAGTGGCTTGAGGAGTTCCTTGTTAACAGCGCAAAGGCGGTAATTGTAATCTCGCACGACCGTGCCTTTATCGATAACATAACCACCCGTACCATTGAGGTTACCATGGGGCGCATTTACGACTATAAGGTTAACTACTCCAAGTACCTTGAGCTAAGGCGCGATAGGCGTGTGCAGCAGCAAAAGGCCTACGATGAGCAGCAAAAGATGATTGCCGATACGCAGGAGTTTATTGAGCGTTTCAAGGGAACCTACTCCAAAACCCTACAGGTGCAGTCGCGTGTAAAGATGCTGGAGAAGTTAGATATACTTGAGGTTGATGAGGAGGATACCTCGGCACTAAGGCTTAAGTTCCCTCCATCGCCACGCATGGGTACCTTTGCCGTTCATGCAGAGGGTGTTGCAAAGAGGTACGATGAGCACTTGGTGTACCGCAACGTGAGCCTAACCATCAACAGGGGCGAGCGCGTTGCCTTTGTGGGCAAGAACGGCGAGGGAAAATCAACCCTTGTTAAAAGCATTATGGGCGAGATTGATTTTGAGGGCAGCCTCTCACTTGGCCATAACGTGCAGATAGGCTACTTTGCGCAGAATCAGGCCTCGTTGCTAGATGAGGAGCTAACCGTATTCCAAACCATCGATGATGTGGCTAAGGGCGATATCCGCTCAAAAATCAAGGATATTCTGGGTGCCTTTATGTTTGGCGGCGATAACTCTACCAAAAAGGTGAAAGTGCTATCGGGCGGCGAGCGTACCCGCTTGGCCATGATAAAGCTGCTACTTGAGCCGGTAAACCTGCTTATTCTGGATGAGCCTACCAACCACCTCGATATGAAAACTAAGGATATCCTTAAAAGTGCGCTTATTGACTTTGATGGTACGCTTATTCTGGTATCGCACGACCGTGATTTCCTTGACGGTTTGGTTGATAAGGTTTACGAGTTTGGTAACAAGCAGGTTAAGGAGCACTTGGGTGGCATAAAGTACTTCCTTGAGAAGAAAAAAATGGAGAATCTTAGGGAGCTTGAGCGTAATAAATAGCGCTTGCCCGTTAAACAGATTGCACTTTAATCTGTTTTCTATGAAAAAATAACAAGATGTCAATAACCAACGATATAGACCTGCGGTGCATGCAGCAAATTAGCCAGATTGTTGGCGAAACGCTTAAGCAGATGCGGGAATACGCTAAGCCGGGAATGTCAACCAAAGAGCTCGATGAGTTTGGCGGTGCTTTGCTAACGCAGTATGGAGCCAAATCGGCACCCAAGCTAACCTACGGCTTTCCGGGGTGGACCTGCATTAGCGTAAACCACGAGATAGCGCACGGAATACCCTCAGAGCGCACTGTGCTTAAGGAGGGCGATTTGGTGAACATCGATGTATCCGCAGAGCTAAACGGCTATTGGTCCGATAATGGCGGCTCATTCATTCTGGGTACCGATACTCAGAACCTGTTGCCGCTGGTTAACGCATCAAAGGATATCCTGCGCACGGCAATACAAAACATTAGGGGGGGCATTCGCATTGCCGATATTGGGAAGCTAATAGACAAGGAAGCCAAACGTAGAGGGTATAAGGTTATCCTTAACTTAACGGGGCATGGCGTTGGCCATAGCCTACATGAGGAGCCAGAGGAGATTCCCAACTGGTACGATAAGTCCAACACGGGGCGGTTTCGCAAGAACTCGGTGGTGGCTATCGAGACGTTTATCTCAACCCAATCCACGTTTGCCGATACCCTGCCCGATGGTTGGACTCTGGTAGGCGACTGTGGCGGCTTTGTTGCTCAGCATGAGCACACCATTCTGGTTACCAATAGCGTGCCTGTTATTCTAACCGCTTGTAACAATATTTGGGAGTAGCAATACCTATTCCTACTAGTAATGCACCCTTGTATTGGCCGTAGATACCAGAGGCGGGTGGCAATACCATTACACATCTCCTGCCACTCTTACCGGCTACCCCCTATTACCTGTTGGGGCAACACAAAAAAGCTCCGCAATGTATTTCAATTGCGGAGCCTATTGTTGTTATCAACTTATCCTTTAAACCGGTTGAAGCATCATCATTCGTAGCTCCGATGCAATTTTTTCTAATCGCACCTCCATGCTACTTAGCAATCCTAGTGCATCTTCTTTAGAAAGGCTCAGCTCTCTATACTTTTGGCTAAAAAGCTCCTTGTAGTAGGCAATTCCCTCCAACAGGTTCTTAAGGAACTTGTCTAGGTAGTCAACCTGCTTTGTGTCGGTCTCATCAACGGTTTCAACCTTTTGGGCAACATAGTTTAAGTAAACATCTAGTTCCTTAATAAAGAAGTTTGGCCTATCGGTTCGCTTTATAATGTTGGTTCTCCCGTAAATGTGGTCAACCATACGTTTAAGCGAAACCTTCTCGTCAAAGTAGGCCATGTTTGGCCCAGGACAAACCGATACGCCAGCCCCTTCGGCTTTTGTGTCGAGGTTATACCCTTTTAGTGCGGCAGTTCCAAGCCCAACGCAAATGCACGATTTGTCGGTAACCTTGGTTATTTCGGCGTTCAGCAATGCCCCTTTAGGGTACTGCTGCTTTAGCTGCTCAATTTTTTTACGCTGATATTGTCGCGATGCAGAGCAAATGGGCTTCTCGGTAAACTCGCTGTTAAGCATACAGTACTGCTTAATACATGGGCTTCCAGGCTTGTCCTGCTCAATTAGGCTATTTTTCTCGGCATCTTTTGTGTTCCCTCTAAGATTGTTAAACGGAACGCCAAGTGGCGAAATGTTACTTAGGTACAAATCATCCTCACGAGCATCGGCAAGCCTGTTGCAGGTCTCATTGTCAATGCTAACCGCTTCGGGAACAAGAAGGAAGGGTGTACCCCAACCAACGGAATCCATTCCGTAGTGGTTTAGCAAAAACTGGTGCTCCTGGGTTGTACCAACACCGCCTTGGGCGGTAATTCGTAGCCTAGGTGGTGCCGCTGGGCACACCTTATCCTTGCCCTTAAGCGCTTTGGTTAACCCTTCAAACATGCTATTGATTAGCACTTCGCGGTTTGCCCTAAATTCCTCAAGTATTGGTCCTAGTAGGTTACCCTGCGTAGCAAAAGCATGACCACCGCAGTTTAGTCCAGATTCCACCCTAAACTCCGATACCCAGATGCCCTTGTTTGCAAGGAATTTACCTTGAACCATAGCCGAGCGAAAATCGCTTACCTTAATAGTTACTCTTTTTTTGATGATGCCTTCGGCGTTGGGGTAAAAATCGTCCCATTTCTCAATGTAGCTGTATAGCTTTGGGCTCATTCCTGCCGATAGCACTACTGCCGACTCAAGGTTGCTTTTGGCAAAGCCCCTAATAGCTGCGTGTGCATCGTTGTACTCAATAGGGAGCTTCTCGTTATTGCTGTTGTAGTTCTCCTTGTCGATTTTGGTCATGATGTTAACATCAATATCGCCAGGATGAATATTACTTTGTAACCATTGCTTTAGCTCCTTTAGCGTGGCATGCTGCTTTAGCTCGTTGAACTTTAGCTTTACCTCCGATGCATCGGGAAGCATGTCAAAGTACTTGTCCAGCTCATCTCTTTTGGTTGCAATTGCGCTTTTCATCTCATCAACCTTTTCCTTAACCATGCTATCCATAAGGTTTAAAAAGGCCGTGATGCGCTCAGCTCTAAAATCTTCTACCTTGTTGCTGATGCTTTGGAAGGTGATTCCCATTTGCTTGCTATGGAACTCTCGTAGCTTCTCCATTAGCATGTCGTCAAGTAGCGAGACTACAGAGGTTATTCCCAAGTGGGCAACCTTTACAGGACTATCTAGTGTATAGCCTATACCCATTACGGGTATGTGAAATGTGTGTAGTTGTAATACGCTCATTCAATCGTTCGTTTAAATAAAAATGGGCTAATAAATAGCTGAAATAACTAGCTGTCAAACCAATAAAAAAAGTATGACATTAGCTGTCAGGTTTAGTGCCGCTTTAAATGCGTTGCAAGATACTCCTTTATTTTCACTAATTGGGTGCATTTGCGTTATATAGTGCAAATACTCAAATGATTTAGCTTTTCATATCCATTTTGCGCTTTACGCCCTTCTCGCTTTTATTGATGTAATAAAACAAACGTTCAATGTAAAAACGTGTTTGTGCTATTTGTGGCTACTTCTAATCGGCGTAAATTGATTTTGTTTTTTGCATGGGACAAAGTTTAACACCTAATTTATATTGATGTATGGAAGTAAAAGGAACGGCCGTTAAGTCCATTTGTGACTTTGTTAAAACAAACTTCCCCGAGAAGTACACACTATGGTTAAACTCTCTGCCCGATAAGTCGCGTAGAATTTTTCTAACGGGCGTTTCTACTCCCGATTGGTACCCCATTCACGATGGCGCCATTGTGCCAACAAAGGCTTTGGGCGAGATGTTTTACAACGATTCTAAACGCGGTGCATGGCTTAGTGGGCGCTACAGCGCCGATATTGCACTTAGGGGAATTTACAAGGTTTACGTTAAGCTGAGCTCGCCAGGGCATATTATTGAGCGCACTAGCCGAATATTTGCCGCTTACTACCAACCCTCGGAAATTACTACGGCCAATAGAACCGATAAGTCGGTAAGCGTAATAATCACCAAGTTTACCCAGCCTCACGATGTAATTGAGCATCGCATTGCTGGATGGATGGAGCGTGCTCTCGAAATATCGGGCTGTAAAGAGGTTAAGGTTGACATTGTTAAGTCGCTCACCAAAAACCAAGGCGTAACGGAGTATAAAATTACCTGGAACTAAGGTACTGCTCCACTGCTTTAAATGCGGTGGAGGTATTGTGTCCTCTTGATACCATAAAGCGCACCAGCTTCATTTTTAGCTCCGATGCTGTGCTATGCTTTATGGTTTTTGCTTTTTGTGCTATCAGCTGCTGTAGCGAATCGTTGGAGAACATATCGGTTAGGTTTTCCAGCGTTTCTTTAATCACATCGGGGCTAATGCCCTTGGCTGTTAGCATCATCTTAATCTTAACAGGCCCCCAGCGGTTAAAGCGGGCCTTGTCGTTGGCGTAGCTACGCGCAAAGCGCTCCTCGTTTAAAAAACCATCGGTAGTAAGGCTTTCAATAATTTTGCTGATCTCGCTTGGCTCGGCGCCCCAGCTTTGGAGCTTAGTGCGTAGGTCGCCAGGGCTTTTCTCCTGACGGCTGCAAAGCGTTTGGGCACGGCTTAGCGCCTTTTTATAGTCGAACCTTTTTGGTGTGTTACTCTCCATCTAATGCTGGTTTGGTGGCACAAATCATTCTGTCCTTTCCGTGAATATCCTTTTTTATGTTGATGTTTTGTAACCCTTCGTTGGCAAAGCATTGAGCAGTTTCGTGCCCAAGTGCCTCATTTATCTCGCAGTAAACTATTCCGTTTGGAGCAAGTAGCCTAGCAGCCGCTTTGGCTATGGCGCTATAGAATAAAAGCGGATTGGTATCGGGTACAAAAAGCGCTAGGTGTGGTTCGTAGTCCAAAACATTGGAGTGCATCTGCTGCTTCTCGCTATCCCTAACGTAGGGCGGGTTGCTCACAATCACATCAAACCCAGAGGGGAACTCGTTGTTCTGGTGCAGCCCTAGCGCATCTGCTTGCAAAAAGGATACCGTTACGCTGTTGGCCTCTGCGTTGGCCTTTGCCACTTCTAGCGCATCAACCGATATATCTATGGCGCTAACCCCTGCGCTGCTTATGTTTTTAGCAAGCGAAATGGCAATGCATCCGCTGCCCGTACCAATGTCAAGAATATTCCCTGCTGTGGGCGAATTGTGCAGAATCCAGTCCACAAGTTCCTCTGTCTCAGGTCTAGGTATAAGTACGCTTGGGGTTACGCGGAACTCCATTCCAAAAAAGTGCGCCTTTCCAAGAACATATTGAATGGGCTTTTGTAACTTTAGCTCCGTAACCAGAAGCCCTGCTTTTTCGTACTGTTCTGTAGTTACAGGCATACTCGGATTAAGAAGTACTTGGTGTAACGAAGCACAGAACAAATCTTCGGCAATTATTCGCTTAAACGATTGCAGCTCTTCGGGGCTGTAGTACCCGTTTAGCTCTTTTGCTATTTGGTTTAGAAGATTTAGGGCTCCAGAAATATGCATTTATTCTAGTTTTTGTTATTGCAAATTTACAAACATTATGGACAGACAGCGTATTGATGAGATTTTCATGGCTAGGTGCTTGGATTTAGCACGTTGCGGAGAGGGTAATGTGTCGCCAAATCCAATGGTAGGTGCTGTTGTTGTTCATAACGGGACAATTATTGGCGAAGGGTATCACATAAAGCATGGCCAGGCTCATGCCGAGGTAAACGCCATTGCGGCAGTTAAGGATAAGAGCCTGCTTCCCGAATCAACCATATACGTTAACCTTGAGCCTTGCTCGCATTTTGGGAAAACGCCTCCTTGCGCCAATTTAATAAAGGAGATGCGCATTCCTAGGATAGTGGTTGCTGCAACCGATCCTAACCCGCTTGTTGCAGGTAGAGGTGTTGACATGCTCCGAAAGGCTGGCCGCGAGGTTACCGTTGGTGTGCTAGAGCACGAGGCGCTTGAGCTAAACCGCCGATTCTACACCTTTCATACCCAAAAGCGGCCCTACGTAATTCTTAAGTGGGCGCAAACGCTTGATGGTTACATTGATGCCATTAGAAAAGAGGGCGACCCTATTGCCCCAATATGGATAACCAATGAGCTGTCGCGTAGGTTAGTGCATAGGTGGCGCAGCGAGGAGCCGGCAATAATGGTGGGCACAAATACTGTTGAGAAGGATAACCCTAAGCTTAACGTGCGCGATTGGAGCGGGCGTAGCCCCCTGCGCGTTGTGCTCGACCGTAAGCTGCGCCTTTCGGTAACCTCAAGTGTTTTTGATGGCTCTGTTCCTACTTTGGTATTTATGGGTAATAACGCAAGCGCATCTCAGCGGAAGCCCGAGCTGCAATCCATTCCAGGGGTAGAACTGCTTACCATAGATTTTGCTAAGGGCGTAGAACAGCAGGTGCTTACGGAGCTATACCAGCGTGGCGTGCTCTCTGTTATTGTTGAGGGGGGCGCAGCGCTGATTAACAACTTTGTACGGAAAAACCTTTGGGACGAGTCGCGCGTTTTTGTTGGTAACACCTTCTTTGGCGATGGTGTTAAAGCCCCAAACCTAACTGGCGAACTTTATTCCTACGATGAGATTGGGGATAGCAAGCTGTTTACGTACAGGAATAAGTAGGCAGCCCTAGGAAGGGCTAAGGGAATTTCTCGCAAAGGCGCTAAGACGCAAAGCAAAGGGAATAGTGCGCTAATAACGAATTAGTTACGCTCTGTTTTTCTTTCTTTTACATAAGGGCTCCCGCAAAGTTGCTCTATTAGCATCATAGAGCCGTGGCAAAATATATTTTTCCACAAAGCCGCAATCCCCATAGAATGAATGAGTCAGTCCCAAAGAAATTGTGCTACTCTTCTCTTTGCGTCTTAGCGAGATATTATTTGTTCGCGAAGCCGCTAAGATTATAGCTCTGTAATGCTTTTCTTCGCGTCTTTGTGAGAGATACACTCACGTTTATCTCTAATACACTCAATAAGTATTCTGTAGTACCTTATGCTAGAGAGGAAAAGTGCCCCACCCATGGCAATGTAAACCATGGCTAGGTGTTCCTTGGCAATGGGGGAGTAGCTACGCAGGATTATTCCCATGCCAATCATCAGAATAACCATTAAGTAACTTTTTACTGGCATAAAGGCAAATGGGCTTGCTTTGTCGTTTTCCATCTCCTTTATGCGGCCAAGGTTTTTGTCAACTATGCGCAAAAAACCCAGATGATGAGCCAGTAGGGCTATTACAACTCCTACAATAGCAAAAATAGCGGTGTATTTGCCGTTGTATGAGGCTAGCCATTTAAACGCATGGGTGTTCAGCATAATGCCAACGCCAGTCCATACCAATCCAGAGAATAGCACTAAATAAATTTTCTTAACCTGTAGGTTAAGAAAATAGGATGGGTTAAAGCGGCTCATGGCAAGTATGCTCCCTGTTTTAGTTTGCTTTCGTTGGTAGTTATTCGGCTGCTTGTACGTAATGGCAGGCGCTTTGTTTATACCGTGGCAAAGTTTATTGCCGATGAGTCCCACTTAGGGGCGTTGGCTATAGCAGGAAGTACGTCTTCGGGTTCGTTGACCAGCTGCCATATTTGGCGGTGTTCCTGCCTTAGGAAGTGCTCGCTTATCATTTGCTCAACAAGCAGGTTTAGGTGCTTGTAGTAATCCTTTGTGTTAAGCACAATTATGGGCTTTGTGAATTTACCTAAGCGCTTAAGGGTGAAAACCTCCATAAGCTCTTCAAGGGTTCCACAACCACCAGGGAGGGTTACAACGGCATCAACATTCTCGGTGAGGAGCTTTTTGCGCTCGCGCATATCGTCAACCAGAATCATGCGGTTAATCTCTTTATGTCCCCACTCAACCTTATCCATAAATCGGGGAAGAATGCCCTCCACATCGCCACCATGCAGTAACGCTGTGTCGGCAAGGCAGCCCATTAGTCCAGCAGAACCCCCACCGTAAACAATGGTGTGGTTTTGTTTGGCAAGTATTTCGGCAAGTCGCTTGGTGGCATCAAAGTATGCTTTATCAACCTTTGCGCTCGACGCGCAGAATACACATATACGCATGGAGATTAGAGTTTGGTGTTTAGCTGTGGGTTTTTAGTTTCGTCAATTATCGGGATGGGGTACCCAAGGTGAGGTACAAGTTTTTTACCGATTCACGTTAATCGTTTTCCAAAAAAGAGACTGTCCAATGCTATTGGACAGTCTCTTTTGTGTTGTAGCCCAATATATTAAAGGATGGCCTCAAGCTTTGCAACAAAATTGCTTTTAGGAACGGCGCCTACTTGCTTGTCAACAACTTCTCCGTTCTTAAAGAAAAGAACAGTAGGGATGTTACGGATACCAAAGCGCGCAGAGATACTAGGGTTGCTATCAACGTCAACTTTTCCAATAACCGCTTTGTCTTTATACTCATCAGCCATTTGGTCGATAATTGGAGCAACCATGCGGCAAGGGCCACACCATTCTGCCCAGAAGTCTAGCACAACTGGCTTGTCTGACTTTAGTACAACCTCTTCGAAGTTAGAGTCGTTAATTGCTAATGCCATGATTTAATCTGTTTAGTTATTAATTGTAAAACTACTAAAAAAACGTATTTGTACTCAAATTGTTTCCCAAGCTACGAAACTTTGTAGTTGAGTTCCGATTTTTTGAGGTAGCTTACCACCTCGGGTGTAATGTTAATTTTGTAGCTCCTGGAGAACATCTCCATATTGATTCTGTTCTCGTGGTCGATAATGCGGAACGATAATGTAACCTTTCCTCCCTTATTGCTTTCGGAGATGTGTTTGAGCTCATCAACCAATGTGTCGTCAATCTCGTTTAGGCCAACATTAATGGTTAGCTTTTTTATGAGATTCTCCTTTACATCGGATAGGAAGGTTATGTTTTTTACTTTAAACTCCAGCTCGTCCGGATTAAACATTCTTGGCTGAACGCTACCCTTAATTAGCAGGGAGTAGCCGTCGTAAAAGAACTTGCGGTACTCCTCAAAGTCCTTTCCAAACATAACCAGTTCATAGGAGTCGCTGTAGTCCTCAATGGTTAGCCTACCGTAATACTTACCTGTTTTGGTAGGGGCTATGCGCGATGCGGTTACCATTCCGGCCACTGCCAGTTCGCGACCTTTTAGCGATTCTAAATCCTTTAGCTCAGCGCACGATACGTTGGCAAAGTTTTCTATTTCAAGTCTATAATCATCTAGCGGGTGCGCCGATAAGTAGATGCCTATAAGGTCTTTCTCTTTGTTTAGCTTCTCCAGTTTGGACCACTCCTCAACGTTTACTGGCTCTGGTTTTTGTATGTCGAAGCCATTGTCGAGTCCAAATAGCGATTGCTGGCTGTTATTCTTCTCTGTTTGCGATTTTGATCCGTAGCGTATAAGTGCCTCAATAAAGGTAGTGCCCTTGCTGTCGGCTGCAAAGTACTGCGCGCGTTTGTATGTGGCTAGCTCATCGAATGCACCAGCTAGTACTAACGCTTCTATGTTCTTTTTGTTAACGGACTGGAGGTTAACCCGCTCAACAAAATCAAAAATATCCTTGAATTTACCGCCTTGTTTTCTTTCCTCAACAATATTTGCAACAGCAGCCTCTCCAACCCCTTTAACTGCGCCTAGTCCAAAGCGAACGTCGCCGTTAGGATGTACTTTAAATTTATAGTTACTCTCATTTACGTTAGGGCCAAGTACCTGCATCCCCATGCGTTTGCACTCGTCCATAAAGATGGTAATCTTCTTTATGTCGGAAAGGTTACGGCTAAGTACAGCCGCCATAAACTCACTGGGGAAGTGTGCTTTTAGGTACGCGGTTTGGTACGATACGTAGGCGTAGCAGGTGGAGTGCGACTTGTTGAACGCGTACTGAGCAAATGCCTCCCAGTCGTTCCAAACCTTTTCAACCTTCTTAACATCGTGCCCTCTTTCCTGACAGCCCTTAACGAACTTTTCCTTAAGCTCGTCCATCACCTTTTTTAGCTTCTTACCCATCGCCTTACGCAGCGCATCGGCTTGTCCCTTAGTGAAACCCGCTAAGCTCTGCGATAGAAGCATCACCTGCTCTTGGTAAACGGTAATGCCGTAGGTGTCCTTAAGGTACTCTTCCATTTCGGGAATATCGTACTCAATTTTTTCTCTACCGTGCTTACGGTTTACAAAGCTAGGGATGTACTCAATAGGCCCTGGGCGGTAAAGGGCGTTCATGGCAATAAGATCCTCAAAACGGTTGGGCTGCAGCGCGCGGAGGTACTTTTTCATGCCGGGCGACTCAAACTGGAATAGCGCAGTGGTCTCGCCACGGGAGTATAGCTCGAACGTTTTTAGGTCGTCAAGCGGAATGTTATCAATATCAATATCAACCTCTTTCGATTCCTTGGCGTACTCAATGGCATCCTTTATAATGGATAGCGTTTTAAGCCCAAGGAAGTCCATTTTAAGTAGGCCAATGTCCTCAACGTGCTTGCCGTCGTACTGGGTAACAAATAGGTCGGCATCCTTGGCTGTGCTTATGGGGATGTACTCCTCAAGGTCGTCGCGCCCAATGATAATACCGCAGGCGTGAACGCCCGTTTGCCTAACCGAGCCTTCCAATACCTCGGCATACTGAATGGTGCTTCTTATTAGCTC
This sequence comes from Bacteroidales bacterium, assembly GCA_016931855.1. Taxonomy (GTDB): domain Bacteria; phylum Bacteroidota; class Bacteroidia; order Bacteroidales; family Tenuifilaceae; genus UBA5206. The sequence continues at coordinate 13,469 of JAFGDZ010000073.1, read as the reverse complement.
GTTCTCCGATTTTCTGGCTTGCTCCAGCTCGGGAACCTCTTTAAACGCGCTGGCAAGGGTGGTTCCAGGCCGGTCGGGGACAAGCTTGGCAAGCTTATCAGCCTCGGCCAATGGGAGTTTCTGAACGCGGGCAACGTCCCTTATGGCTAGTTTGGCAGCCATTGTGCCAAAGGTTATAATGTGTGCTACGCGCTTTTGCCCGTACTTGTTAACAACCCACTTTAGCACAAGTTCGCGGCCATCCTCGTCAAAGTCGATATCAATATCGGGCATTGATACACGCTCGGGGTTAAGGAAGCGCTCAAACAGTAGGTCGTATTTAATGGGGTCTATATCGGTAATGCGTAAGCAGTATGCCACGGCCGAACCGGCAGCCGAACCACGGCCAGGGCCTACGGAAACGCCCATGTCGCGGGCGGCCTTAATAAAGTCCCATACAATAAGGAAGTAGCTGGGATACCCCATGTTGGCAATAACGCCAAGCTCAAAGTCGATACGCTCAATGGTTGCTTCGGGTAATTCTTGCCCCCAACGCTTGTATGCTCCTTCGTAGGTAAGGTGGCGTAGGTAGTCGTTATCGTTGGTAAAGCCATCGGGTAGGGGGAAGTGGGGCATAATGGGTTTGTTGCTAAGGCTGTAAATCTCAACCTTATCAACCACTTCGGCGGTATTTGTAATGGCTTCAGGACAGTCGGGGAAAAGGGCGCGCATCTCGTCCTCGCTTTTCAGGTACTCCTGAAAGGTGTAGCGCATACGGTCGGGGTCGTCAATATCCTTTCCTGTGTTAAGGCAGATAAGCCTGTCGTGCGCAAGCGCATCCTCGGCGTTAATAAAGTGAACGTCGTTTGTGGCAACGCACTTTGTCCCCGTTTTTTGTGCCAGCTCAAGTATGGCTTTGTTTACCTTAAGCTGATTTTCGTACACCTCGGTGTCAATTTTATGCACCCCGGATTGGTGTAGCATTACTTCAAGGTAGAAGTCGTCGCCATAAATCTCCTTGTACTCAAGAACGAGCTCTTCGGCGCGTTCAGCGCTATCGAACATTAACGCCTGAGGGATTTCTCCCCCTAAACATGCCGAACAGGCAATAATTCCCTTGTTGTACTTGCGTAGCAGCTCCTTGTCCATGCGGGGTTTCTGGTAAAAACCCTCGGTCCACGAGTAGGATACCAGCTTGGTTAGGTTGTGGTAACCCTCAAGGTTTTTTGCCAGAAGAATAAGGTGGTAGCCGCCACGGTCGTCGCGGTCGTTTTTATCAAAACGGCTGCGTTTTGAAACGTATGCCTCGCAGCCAATAATGGGTTTAAACAGCTTGCGCTCCTGTTCGCTCTTCTGCCTCTTTAGGTCGTCTATACGGCTTTGCGCATCGGGGTCGGGGGTTTCCTGCTTTTCTGTTTTGTCAATATCACCATTAATTCGCTTTATTTCAGAAAGTATGGAGTCGTTTGCCTTGGCAACGGTATTAACAAACTCCTTTATGCCAAACATGTTGCCATGATCTGTAACGGCAAGGGCATTCATGCCAAGCGCACGAGCCTTGTCAACCAGCCTCTTTATGTTTGATGCTCCATCGAGAATGGAGTACTGGGTGTGTACGTGGAGGTGGGTGAATTTGCTCATAATTATGGTGTTATGTGGTGAGTGGCGCTGCTTGTTGGCAACGCTTTAAACAGATACAAATGTAGCTATTAGCGGGGTAAGGGTGGGGCGATGTTGATAACTTTGGGATAAAACGTGAGACGTGAAACGTGAAACGAGAGATGACAAAATACCAAACACTAAGCACCTGTCTCCAATCCGGATTTAGAAGGGCGACATCTGGATGTTAAGGTTCAAAGTTCAAAAGGGCTAAACACTAAATACCAAACACTAATTAAGATATTTACCGTGATTGTTATGAGGATAAAAAGAAATTAGCTACTTTTGCCGAGCAAATTTTGTAGGTTAAATTTAATAAAAAGCGTTAGTATGCCTGTAAAAATCAGACTAAGCCGCCATGGTAGGAAAAGGGCTCCTTTTTACCATATCATTGTTGCGGATAGTAGGGCGCCACGAGATGGCAAGTACATTGAAAGGATTGGATCGTATAATCCAGTTTCTAATCCTGCAATTATCGATCTAGACTTCGATAAAGCACTGGACTGGCTACAAAAAGGCGCACAACCTACTGACACCACTAGGGCAATTTTGTCTTACAGAGGTGTTTTCATGAAGAAGCATCTACTAGAGGGCGTTAAGAAAGGCGCTCTTACAGCAGAGCAAGCAGAGGCTAAATTCGAAGCTTGGGTTAAAGAGAAAGAATCTAAGATTGAAGCTAAGAAGCAGTCTTTAGCAAAAGGTGCAAAAGACGATATGCAGCAACGCATTGAGGCTGAATCTAAGGTTCGCGAAGCTCGCGCACAGGAAATTGCCAAGAAAAGGGCCGAGTCTGAAGCTGCTGCTAAGCCAGCCGTTGAAGAGGTTGCCGAAGAAGCCGCTGAAGGCGAAAACACCGAAGCATAGTTTTGTAATGGATAACCAGTTCGTTGAGATTGGTTTTATTCACAGAACTCATGGTGTGAATGGCGAGTTCCAGATTTCTTGGAACAACGACTTCTACTTTGAACAGCAAGATCTTGAATCGGTATTCCTTCTTATTGAGGGGATACCGGTTCCTTTTTTTGTGGAGTCTCTTCGGTCGAGAGGCGAGGATAAAGCCATTATTAAGCTTGATGATGTGAACTGCATTGAGGCTGCCGAAGAGTTTGTGGGTCTAAAGCTGCTACTGCCTAAGGGCGAGGTTGATGAGGACGACGAACTTACCCTTGAGAAACTAGTTGGATACACCGTTGTAACGGAAACCCTTGGTGCCATAGGTGCTATTACGGCCGTTGAGGAGTACTCTATGAATACCGTTTTCGAGATACGTCACACATCGGGGAAAAGTATTATGATACCCGCCGCCGACGACCTTATTGTTGAGGTTGATGAGGAGACTCGCACCGTAACAATGGAAGTCCCCGAAGGGCTAATAGATGTTTACTTGGAGGAGTAAGCATCTATTGGAACTTTTTTAAGGCAGGCTTGTTAAGCGGAGCAGTCGCAAGGGCATTTTCACCTCTTATATAAATGCTCTACATGTTGGCTGTATTGTCTGCATCCATTCCATCTTATTTAATCTCATCTATTTATTAGCAACGGATGTTTTGGGAAAACAGGCCTTTGCTTCCATTTCTATAGTCTCTTCTCAAAGTTAATCCTTAAAAAATCGGGGATAATAGGTGTTTCGTTGCCTTTGTTCTGGTAGCCACAGTCGGTTAGCAGCTGTATAAGCGCTTGGTCGTCGCAAGGGATGTGCCCCTTAATAATCTCGCTACCGCAACTTTTAGCAACGGCCTCGGCATGCTCAATTAGCTTGCGGGCAAACCCCTTCTGCTGGAACTTTGGGTATATGGCTAGCCTTAGTATTTCGCTTGTTTTACTGCCCTCGGCTGCGGGTTTAACGGTTACCGTGCCCACGGCAACCCTGTTAACCCTAAGTACTAGTACGCGCTTTTGGGTAATGTCGTTTGATATTTCTTGGTAGTCGGGATAGCTATTGTTCCAGTATTTAACACCTTTGTTTGATAGTTGCTTTGAGCATTCGCGGATGATGTATAGTATCTCCAGTAGCTGATTTTGTTCTGCTAAGCTAATATCCATAATCAGTTTTTTTATTTAAGGTAAACAGCACTGCCATCAATATATGTGGCAAGCACCTGAGTTTCGAAAAGAGTTGATTCAGGTGCGGTTAAAATATCGCGATCCAGTATCACAAAGTCTGCCACTTTTCCTTTTTCAAGGCTTCCTTTAAACGAATCCTCAAAATTTGCTTTGGCAGCCCAAATGGTCATGGCTCTTAGTGCTTGCTCTCTGGTTAGCGCATTCTCTGGTTGGAAACCACCTTCGGGGTATCCCTTTTGATCCTTACGGGCAACAGCGGCGTAAAAACCAAAGATGGGGTTTATGCTCTCAATGGGGAAGTCGCTACCGTTGGGTAACCATCCGTTTTGCTGCAGTAGCTGCTGATAGGTGTATGCGTATGATATGCGCTCGCCCAACCTCTGGTTGGCCCAGTACATATCCGATGTGGCATGGGTTGTTTGTATGGATGGCACTACCTTTAGCTCACCAAACCTGTTTAGGTCGTTGGGATGCACAATCTGGGCATGCTCTATTCTCCAGCGCCTATCGTTGTTTGGCTCAAGGAAGCTGGCGTACACATCAAGGCAAAGCCTTACGGCTGCGTCGCCAATGCAATGGGTGTTAATCTGATAGCCATACTTATGTGCTGTTTTTGCAATGTTCATGTACTTTGCCGTTGGTTCTAGCTGTAGGCCACGGTTATTAGCATCATCGGAGTAGGGCTCAATAAGTAATGCTCCGCGAGATCCAAGGGCACCATCGGCAAATAGCTTAATGGAGCTAACGGTAAGCTTTGGGGTTTGGTAAACCCCTTTCTCCACAAAGTGTTTAATGTTTTCCTCGGTTGGGTTAAGCATGGTGTAGATACGCATGGTTAGCTCACCCGATTGCTGTAACGAGTCAAAGAGAAGCACATCGGCCAAATCGGTTCCTGCATCGGAAACCGAGGTTAGCCCCACCTTAAAGCAGTTGGCCTGTGCTTGGAACAGGGCGTTTTGCTTTTCCTTAGTACTAGGGGCAGGTACTACTTTTCTAACCAGCTCAATGGCGTTATCTATTAGCACACCCGTTAGCTTGCCGTTTTGCTTTATTAGGCTGCCTCCATCAACTGCGCTACTCTCATTTACTCCAGCAATTTCAAGCGCTTTGGAGTTGGCAATGGCAGCATGTCCATCAACACGTATAAGCAGAACTGGGTTATTGGGGAATGCCTTGTCTAGCAAATCCTTGGTGGGAAACTCCTTAATATCCCACTCGGTTTGGTTCCAGCCACGTCCTTCAACCCAAGTGGAAGTGAACTTGGCGTGGTGCTCAACCAAGCGGTTAACAACCTCGTTCCAGCTCCCTGCTCCAGATAGATTGGTATTGCGGAGCGTTAGGCCGTATCCTAAAAAGTGAGAGTGGGGATCGTGTAACCCTGGGTAAATGCTTTTCCCTTGTGCGTTTATTACTTCTGGGGCAGAGTATTTGGCTTGTATATCTTCTGTGGTGCCTAGTTCTACAACTTTTCCATTGGCAATGGCCATGGCCTGGTGCTTGCTAAACGTAGAGTCAACGCTATAAATGTTGGCATTTACTACTAGTACATCAACTTTCTGATTGCTGGTACACATGGTAAAAAGTGCTAAACTTGTTGAAAGTATTGTTATGCTTGATATTTTGCTGATTCTTTTCATATTATGCATGTTTGTGAACAGACTGTAAATTTACATTTTTATTCCAGCGGAACAAGTACGTGGTGGCTATCTACTTATTGGGCTCATTTATTTACTCCTTTCGTCCAATAATATTTTCTACTTTTATCTGTTTTCAATTGACATCCTTTTTCTGATTTGCAATGAGAAATATTTGTTTTGGTATATTTATTTTTTCAATGCTTGCGGTGTTTGGCTGCGAGCGCGACGACTTTTCATCGAGCCCATCGCTTAAGCTTAGCTTCTCTGCCGATACGGTTATGTTCGATACGGTATTCACCAAAATTGGCTCGTCAACCCGTCATGTTAGAGTTTACAATAGGAGCAACCATGATGTTAACATATCGTCCATAGAGCTGGCTGGTGGGAGCAGCTCCTACTACAGGCTTAATATTGATGGAGTTGCAGCACCCGCCTTGCATAATGTGACCCTTAGGAATGGCGATAGCCTTTACGTTTTTGTTGAGGTAACGGTTGACCCCACAAACCAGAACGCCCCGCTGCTTATTGCCGATTCCATTGTTTTTAGAACAAACGGTAACGTACAGGATGTTAATTTGATTGCATGGGGGCAGGATGTTCATCTGTTTGCGGCCGATACGCTTAAGCAAAACACCGTTTTCACTGCCGATAGGCCATACCTTATTTACGATTACCTTTGGGTTCCTAAGGGCGTTGAGTTGCAGGTACAGGAAGGGGCAGCACTGTACTTTCACAACACAGCGCAGCTGGTTGTTTCTGGCTCATTAAAGGTGCACGGTGCTGCTGGTAATCCCGTTACCTTTACGGGCGATAGGCTAGAGGATTACTACCAGACCAAGGCAGGGCAGTGGGGAGGAATTCACCTTGCTGCGGGTAGTGTTGATAATAGGATTGATTGGGCCGAGATTCGTAACGCCATAATTGGGGTGTTGGTGGATACCGTTTTTAATAGCAATCCCACCTTGGTAATGAATAGCACTAAGATAGAGAACATGAGCTACATTGGCCTTTGGGGTAGAGGGGCAAGGATTGAGGTGTCCAACTCCCTAATAGGAAGCGCAGCACAGGTAAGCCTTGCACTAACCCTTGGTGGGAACTATAAGTTTTACCATACAACCATTGCCAATTACTGGTCGCAATTTAAGTACCGCAACGGGCCCGCGGTGCTGCTAAACAACTATTATCAGTATAAACTCGATCAGGCCGACGACCAATGGCTTGTTGATCCACGTGATTTAACCGAGGCTACCTTTAAGAATTGCATTATTTATGGTACACGTAATGAGGAGCTTGCTCTCGATTACAAGTTCAATGGCTCTCCTGTGAATGCTTTGCTGGAGTATAGCTTTGAGAATTGCATTGTTAAAATGCCCGATTCGTTTCTTGCTGCACCCAAATTCCTAAATGTTATTAATAAGGATCCTAAGTTTACTAATCCGTTGGAGCTTAACTTTAGGCTCGATACCCTTAGCCCAGCAAAGGATTTTGGCTTGGTTGGAGTAGGTGTGGCTTTTCCCTTCGATTTGGATAACAATAGCCGCACAGCAGATGCCGCACCCGATTTGGGCGCGTATGAGAGGGTTGAGAACCCAGCGGTTGGCGGGCGAAAGAAGTGAACCATTTAACCAAATATCAACATGAAAGTAAAGTTCTCCTTTATTCCTATTCTGTTGCTTATTGCGCTTGCGCTAGCGGCAGTAAAGGCGTTTGCACAGAGTCAAACGGAGCGTTACAGGGTTATGTTCTACAACGTGGAGAACCTTTTCGACCCGTTTGATGATTCCCTTAAGCTGGACGATGAGTTTACCTCAAGGGGTACAAGGTACTGGACGTGGAATAGGATGGAGGACAAAATCAACAAAACCTATAAAACCATTACGGCTGTTGGCGAGTGGGATTTACCTATGATTGTTGGTTTTTGCGAGGTTGAGAACCGCTTTGTGGTTAATAGGCTAATAAAGGAGACCCCATTGGCTAGGTTTGGTTACGAGCTGGTGCACCGCGAGTCGCCCGATGCACGTGGTATTGATGTTGCGCTAATATACCGTCCCGACCTGTTTTCCCTTTTGGAAAAGCACTGGTTTAGGGTTGAGTTCCCCGAGGGCAACGACCGCAAAACCCGCGAAATACTTTATGTGAGCGGCATTGTTGATGGTGCCGATACGCTTCACGTTTTTGTGAATCACTGGCCATCTAAGTATGGGGGTGAGCTGGAGTCGGAGCCAGGGCGCATGGCTGCTGCGGCAACCCTGCGCCATAAGGTCGATTCCATTAGGGTGTTCTACCCCAACGCAAAGATGCTGCTCATGGGCGATTTTAACGATGAGCCGCTAAGCGCCCCATTGGTTAAGGGCTTGGGTGCCTGCGACCCCGCTAGCGAGCAGTGCCCATCTGGGCTAGTTAACCTTTCCCTTCCTTTGGCTAAGGCTGGGCTTGGCTCGCATAAGTACCAGGGTACATGGTCGCTAATAGACCAAATGGTGGTAACTCAAAGTCTTTATGTTAATGAATTAGGCCTTAGTGTTTTAGCGCCAGGTCAGCGCATATACTCAGCGCCATTCCTTCTTGAGCCCGACCAGGCCTACGTGGGCAGCAAGCCCTTTAGAACCTATGTGGGCTTTAAGTATAACGGAGGGTTTAGCGATCACCTTCCTGTGTATGTTGATTTAGTGATGGGGAGGGCCAATTGGTAGCCATTTTTTTGTAGCTTTACATATTGATTTATCCTTTTAATGCGAACCAATATGAATGGTGCATCAACCATAGTTTTTGTGGGGTTAATAGTTTTTATCTCCCACCTTTTTGCCGGGATCTTTGAGCGCAAGCGCATTCCCGATGTGCTTTTGCTAATGCTTGTTGGTCTTTTGATGGGGCCAATTTTTAGATTTATAAGTCCAGAGGATTTTGGTATTGCTGGGCCAATGTTTACTACCATTACCCTTGTTATTATCCTTTTTGAGGGCGGATTGGAGCTAAAGCTCGATGCCCTGCGCGATGCGCTTAGGGGCACATCGGCGCTAACAACCATAAACTTTTTTGCCACCATGCTGGTTGTGGGACTTGTTGCTTGGTTGCTTTTTGGGCTGAGTCCTGTTGCCGGCTTTTTGTTGGGCGCCATACTGGGGGGAACATCGTCGGCGGTGGTTATTCCGCTGGTTAAGCACCTTACCATGAAAGAGGAGTCCAAAACCATTCTTGTGCTAGAGTCGGCTGTTAGCGATGTGCTCTGCATTGTGTTTGCGCTGGCTCTTATGGAGGCATTGCGCGTTGGAGAGGTTAAGGTGGGGTTGGTTATTGGCAAAATAATCTCGTCGTTTGCCCTTGCAGCAGTAGTAGGTGTTGTGGGCGGAATTTCTTGGTCCATACTGTTGAATAGGATTCGTACCATTCAGAACTCCATTTTTACCACCCCAGCCTTTGTCTTTGTGCTGTTTGGTATTTCGGAGGCGTTGGGTTACAGCGGTGCAATATCTGCGTTGGCCTTTGGTATAACCCTCTCGAATATCGAGGTGTTTAACTTTAACTTCCTTAAAAAGTACATCACCTCTGGGCCCATTGGGTTAAATCAAACGGAAAAAATTTTCTTTTCCGAGATTGTGTTCCTTCTTAAAACCTTCTTCTTTATTTACATTGGGCTTTCCATTCAGTTTGATAACTACTGGGCGCTAATACTTGGCCTATTTGTTACTATAATTGTTTACTTCCTTCGCATACCCGTTGTTAAGTACTCCATAAAGAATAGGTTATCAACCATGGATTTAACCATGATGTCGGTAATGGTGCCCAAGGGGCTTGCCGCCGCGGTATTGGCCAGTTTACCACTCCAGCAGGGCATTGAGGGAGGGGAGCTAATTCGCGATATCACCTATGCCGTAATCCTTTTTAGCATTGTATTTACTAGTGTACTGGTGCCTGTGCTGGAAAAGTCGAGCGTGGCATCAAGCCTTTACGGATTCTTACTGCGTAAAAACATTGTAGTAACGGCTATTTCGCGGAGCAAGCACCATGATGATGAGAGCGCTGCTTCTGCTCCCGATTCCGAAAGTTCAAGTACCCCCGATACAAAAGAATAGAGCGAGCGCCGAGTAATTTCGGCGCTCCTGTTAATAATACACTCTTTATGAAAACCCGTCAGCACTATTTGGATCTACTAGCTAAGCATGTTACAAACCCACGTATGATTGCTCACTGCGTTGCATCGGAGGCCATACTACGTGCCCTTGCCCGCCACTTTGCCGAGGATGAGGATATTTGGGGTATTGCCGGATTACTTCACGATATTGATGTGGAGATTACCGCTGCCGAGCCGCACCGCCACGCCCTTTTAGCTGCGGAGATGCTTGCCAGCGAGGAGCTGCCTGCCGAGGCCATTGATGCCATTAGGATGCACAACGAGATGGCTACAAATGAGCCGCGTACAACTCGTTTCCAGCACGCTCTGGCTGCCGGAGAGACCATTGCCGGGCTAATTTTTGCAACAACCATGGTTTACCCCGATAAGAAGCTGGAGAGCGTTAAGCCAAAATCGGTTGCCAAGCGCATGAAAGAGAAAATGTTTGCCGCATCGGTAAACCGCGAAACCATAATGGAGTGCGAAAAAATTGGAATTCCCATTGCCCTGTTTGCCGAGATATCGGTTGAGGCGCTAAAGCCAATTGCCGCGGAGCTTGGGTTTTAGAGATTTTTTTATTGATATTGATAAAGCTAAAGTAGAGCCCTCTGCTTTAGCTTTTATTGTTTGGAGCCAGTATGTGCTTGTTGGGGCATAGGTTATTTTGGTTACATTTGGTAAGCGAGTTAGTATAGTATAAATAGATAATCGATTGTATGAAAAAGAACATTTTGCTAACCCTGCTCCTTGTGTTGAGCGTTGGGTTGTTAAAGTCACAAACACCCAGAGAGGTTGTTGTTAAGCTGCTAGAGAATATTGGCGATAGCACATTGAACTACTCCTATGTTACAACAACTACCATGAATCGCCCTTTTACAACCGATACCTTTGTGAACGTAAATCAATACGTGTATCGCTATGCTGGGAGTGAACGGGATATTCCCTATGATGTTTCTGTTAGGCGCGAAAAATCGGTATCCATTTACGATGGTTTGTTCCATAAAGTTAATCTGGCTGATTCTGCCGTTGTTTTCCATGATATTGAGCGGTATCCAAATCTTAAATCCAAGGTAAACGGGCTTTTTGAAGAGCTTTCGTCATTGTTTGTGTTATCCCGAGATTTGGAAAAATACCTTGTAGATGCTAGAACTAACTTTGAGTTTACTAATTCAGCCGATGAGTCTTTTCCCAATGTAAAGGAGATTGCCATAACCATTTACGATAAGGCTGGTGAGGTAATTCCCCGTCAAATGAAATTGCGTGTATCGCAGGATAATCTTCCGGTTAGTTTTTGGGCTCACCTTGAGTTTGAATTCAGGGGAGTAAAGGGTTCGCAATCCCAGCTATTCCAGTATTCCGACATTAGGATTGGAAAAGATGCTGCACCTCTTGCCTCGTTAAATGAGTTCTCGTCCTTTACAAAGAGGGAGTTTGAACCAGAGGCTATTCCCGAGTTACTTTCTGTTGGTACTAAGGCACCCAAATGGACGTTGAAGAGCGTAGATGGCGATTCTGTATCGCTATCCGGTTTTTCTGGAAAGTACCTGCTTTTGGAGTTCTGGTCGGCTAACTGTGGTCACTGCATGACCTCTGTTGGCGATATTAACGGGCTAAAGAATAACTATCCCTTGTTGCAGGTTGCATTCATCAGCATGACTGGCGACTCCGAGAGTAAAATTAAGTCTGTGGTAGAAAAGCAGGGGATTGCAGCGGTAATGCTAATGAAAAGCAAGTCTGTTAAGGCTGATTATAACGTATTTGCTTACCCTACATTTTATTTAGTTGATGGTAGTGGTAACATCGCTTTTTCTCAAGTTGGTTATTCGGATAAGTTAGCTAAAGTGGTGAGTGATATTTTAGCTAAGTAGTCGCTTTTTTGTTGTATTAGGTATTGCTTCTTATATTAACCTAAAATGGCCTTATTAACACCCTGTACTAAAAATGAAGATTTTACTTACTGGTGTAACTGGGTATATAGGCAAGCGGCTGTTACCCGTTCTTGTGGCTCATGGCCACAAGGTTGTTTGCGTGGTGCGCGATAGGAACCGACTTTCGTTGCCGCCATCCATTGTTCCGTTGGTTGATGTTGTTGAGGCCGATTTTTTTGATAAGGCGACGCTGCAAGCAATCCCTTTGGATATTAATGCTGCCTACTACCTAATACACTCCATGTCCACCTCCGAGAAGTTTATGGAGATGGAGCAGCAGTGCGCCGCAAACTTTCGCGAGGCTGTTGAACGTACCTCTGCTAAACAGGTTATTTATCTAAGTGGTATAGTTAACGATGCCGCGCTATCCTATCATCTTAGCTCAAGAAAGATGGTTGAGGAGGCGCTGCAAAGTATCATTTACAGCTTAACTACATTGCGTGCAGGTATTATAATTGGTTCGGGCAGCGCATCGTTTGAGATTATGCGGGATTTGGTAGAGAAGCTGCCAGTTATGATTACTCCAAAGTGGCTACGTACCCTTTGTCAGCCAATTGGCGTTGCGGATGTTATCCGTTTCCTTGATGCCGCTCTTTTAAACGAGAATACGTTTAAGCAGAACTTTGATATTGGAGGTCCTGATATTTTGTCGTACAAAGACATGCTTCTGGGCTATGCTAAGGTAAGAGGAATTAAGCGACGAATCCTTATTGTTCCAGTAATGACCCCCAAACTGTCGTCGTACTGGCTTTATTTTATAACATCAACATCCTACAAGTTAGCATCGGCATTGGTCGATAGCATGAAGGTTGAGGTAGTATGCAGGAACAACGATATTAACAAATTATTGAACATCGACCCAATTCCATACAATCAGGCAATTGAGCGGGCGCTAGCGGTAATAGACGATAACCAGATTGTTTCCAGCTGGAAAGATGCATTTTCGAGCAGTAATATAAACTTCAGAATTTCCGATTTTCTAAATGTTCCAACTCACGGGTGCTTTAAGGATAAGAAGAGCTATAGGGTGGTGTCTCACGAGCAGTGCCTTGAGAATATTTGGCGTATTGGCGGAACCAACGGATGGTATTTTGCTAATTGGCTATGGCGCTTAAGAGGCTTTATTGATAAGCTGTTTGGAGGTGTTGGCCTACGCAGAGGCCGAACGCATAGTGCCGAAATTGCGCCTGGCGATGCCATTGACTTTTGGCGTGTGCTATATGCTAGCAAAGAGGATTCTAGGCTACTCCTTTTTGCTGAGATGAAGCTACCTGGAGAGGCTTGGCTTGAGCTAAAAATAAGAGGAGGGCGGTTATACCAAACGGCTACCTTTAGGCCTAAAGGGTTACTGGGCCGGCTTTACTGGATGATGCTTTATCCTGCTCATATTTTTATTTTTAGAGTAATGGCAAAGAGAATAGCCTCGGACTAAGGGGGACTTACGATGATTTTTTTGAAGCTTTCAGAATTATCATGTAGATTTAAGCTGTAATTAAAATCTTATTTTAACCTAATTTTTTTATAATGGATTCTTTTAACTCAAATTCACCTGTTGTGCTAACCGAAGGGGCAGTTGCTCATATCTCAGGTATTCGTAAGTGGGCAAAATTCTTATCAATCCTTGGTTTTGTGTTTATTGGATTAATGGTGGTGCTAATTCCTGTAATGATAGCCTCGTCAAGCTATATGGGGCTTTATGGCGTTGGTGCCGCAACCACTATCCCGTTTATTCTAGTTATTGCGTTATACGTGTATCCCATTTATACGCTATTCATGTTCTCAAAACACTCAAAACTAGCTATTCTAGGTAGCGATGCCGCCCAGTACGAAATAGCGTTTAAGTTCCTTAAACAGCACTACCAGTTTATGGGTATTCTGGCAATTATTGTTCTAAGCATATATGCAGTTATATTCCTGTTTGGAGCCCTGTTTGCTGCATTTATATAGCATTATGTTTTTATGACGGGCAGGGGTACCTGCCCGCTTTTATTTTTATTGAATTTTATTCACTAGCGTCCGAAACTTTTCGAAAACAAGGAAAAAAACCTATGAAACCCCACTGAATACGCTAAATAGAATCGAGTTATCCAG